>JBKKAR010000160.1:0-36713 GCA_046714355.1 Gaiellaceae bacterium
CGCATGTCGAGCGGCGCGTCGGCCGCGTACGAGAAGCCCCGCTCTGGACGATCGAGCTGCATGCTCGAGACGCCCAGATCGAAGAGGACGGCGTCGGCGCCGCGCCCGTTGTCGGCGAAGCGCTCGAGCACGTCCGCGAAGTCCCCACTAAGAAACCGCGCCTGGACTCCGGCACGCCGCCGGAAAGACTCGAAATACGGCTTGACGCTCGGGTCCCGGTCGATGGCGACGTACTTCCCGTCGCCGCGCAGGTCCTCGGCGAGCAGCGCCGCGTGGCCGCCCGCTCCGAAGGTCGCGTCGACGACGGTCTCGCCGGGCTGCACGTCGAGCAGGCGCCGCACCTCTTCGGCGAGGACGGGAACGTGATCAGTCGCGTTTGGCTGCAAGACGCTCGGCAACATGCTCCGCACTCCCTTCGACCTCATTGAGCTCCCGCCGCCAGGTTTCGCGATCCCAGACCTCCAGGTGGTCGTGGATCCCAGCGACGACGACGTCCCGCTCGAGGCCTGCGTAGCGGAGCAGGGCTGCGGGAATCATGATCCTTCCCTGCTTGTCCGGCTCCGCCTCGGCCGCGCCGGAGAAGAAGTGGCGCTGCAGCTTCCGGCCCTCGCTGCTGAGCGGATCGAGGTCCGCGACGCGCGACTGGAAGCGCTCCAGCCAGTCGGCACGCGGATACGCGTACAGGCAGCCGTCCATGCCGCGCGTGATGACGACGCCATCGGACATGGCGTCTCGGAACCGGGCCGGAAGGGTGAGCCGATTCTTGTCGTCAACGGTGTGTTCGAACTCTCCAAGCAGCATGAGCGTGCCATTAGCGGTCTCCCACTTCGCCCCACTTTAGACCACTATTCCCCACCTCGTCAACCCCAGCCGCCGCGTCTCGTCATCGCGTGCGCGGCGCGGTTCGCAGCGAAGCCGAGTGCGTCGCCTGTGGAACGACTCTCTGCAAGGGCAAACGCCAGCGCGGCGGCGAAGCAATCGCCCGCGCCGTATGTGTCCTCGATCGGGCCCGGAAGAGGGGCCGCCCTCCACCGCCCCTCCTCTCCAACTCCGACGTAGCTCCCACCGCTCGGGCCCTCCGTGGTCACCACGAGCCTCGGCGCCGGATCAAGATCGCCCGGTCGATAGCGCTCGCTCACATCTCGCCCACTGTGGATGAGGACGTCCAGCTCGACGCCGGCCGCGCGGAGCGTCGGAAGCTCTCGCGCGGTCGCGACGAGAATGCGCGCCCGACGGGCTTGGCGGACTGCTCCGGCGTCGCCGCCGCAGAAGTACACGGCGTCGGTCGATTCGAGCTCAGACCAGGCGAAAGAATCGTCCGCGTGGGGCACGAGCTTCTTACCCATCACGGTGATCGTCCGCTCACCGTCCCGGTCGACGAACGTGAAGGCCCGCCGCTGCGGCGCCTCTCGGACTGCGTGCTGGAGCCGGAGACCCCTCGCTCGCAGTTCGTCGGCGGCTCGCGCCCCGAGCTCGCCCTCACCGACGACGGTGTAGAAGGTCGTGTCGGCTCCCAGCCGCAACAGCTCGCCGGCCGCGACGGCCCCGCCGCCGCTCGCCTCCGCCCAGGTCTCGAGCGCCGTCACGATCTCCCCGGGACCTGGCACGCGGTCTACCCGGGCGAAGTCGACCCACTCGATGTGGCCCACTACCGCGGCCCTCATCTCACAACCGTCTCCGCCATCGACGTTGAAGAGGATGATGGAGGCAATGTCGGTTCCGCCGTTCGAACGCTTCTACGCCGAGCACCGCGAGGCGGTGTTCGGGCACCTCGTCCGCCTGGTTGGACGGCAGCGTGCCGAGGACGCGTTCCAGGAAACCTTTCTTCGCGCGCTGCGCGGCTACGACACCTTGGAGCATGGCCGCTATCTACGCGCCTGGGTCTTCACGATCGCAACCCGGGTGGCAATCGACGAGGGACGCAAGCGCCGGCCTGAGACCGTGCCCGAGCTCGACGCGGAGTGGGCCGACGACCGCCCCTCGTACGCGCAGATCGAGCACCTCGCAGACGAGCTTCCCGAGAAGGAGCGCGCCGCCGTCGTGCTCCGCTACGCCTACGATTTGCCCTACTCGGACATCGGCACCGCACTGGGGTCCAGCGAGGAGGCGGCGCGTCAGGCCACTTCCTCCGGCGTGCGGCGCCTACGAAGGAGGCTCTCATGACCGCCGTCCCAAACACTCTCGATCGCCGCTTCAGGAAGGCAGCCGCGGAAGCCGGCCTCGTCGACGTTTCGTTCGACCTCGCCGATACGCCGGTCGGCCCGCTGCTCCTCGCCGTCACCGAGCGGGGGCTCTGCCGCATCTCGTTCGACCCGGATCCGGACCGCGAGACGGAGGAGTTGGCCCGTACGTTCGGAGTCCGCGTGTTGAAGGCGCCGCGCGAGGTGGATCGCGTCCGCCGCGAGCTCGAGGAGTACTTCGAGGGAAGACGGCGCGCGTTCGACCTCCCGATCGACCTGCGCGGCCGGGAGGGCTTCTCCCGCGCGATTCTCGACCAGCTCGCGCGCGTTCCGTACGGCGAGGTCACGACATACAAGACGCTCGCGGTGGAGGCCGGCAATCCACGTGCCGCTCGCGCAGTCGGGACGATCATGAACCGCAACCCGATTCCGATCGTGCTGCCCTGCCATCGGGTCATCGGCTCGAATGGAAGCCTGGTCGGCTACGGCGGCGGCCTCGACCGCAAGCGGCTGCTGCTCGATCTCGAGGCCGGCCGCCCAGAGAGCTCGTTCCAGCATGGGAGCTGAGCCGCATACCGAAACGAGCTCTACGCTTGACATCCCGTAAGAGTAAGTCTAGCCTTACGGTAAGTGGCAGCTTACGCAGTAGCGATGAACGCGCTCGGCGACCCGACTCGACGGACAATCTTCGAGCGACTCGCCGTCCGGCCGATGGCTGTCGGAGAGCTGGCGGGTGACCTCCCCGTCAGCCGCCCGGCCGTCTCGCAGCACCTGAAGGTCTTGAGGGAGGCCGGGCTCGTTCGCGAGCGAGCCGAGGGCACGCGCCGCGTGTACCGGGTCGACCTCGACGGCGTTGACGCTCTCCGCAGCTACTTCGACCGCTTCTGGGATCAGGCTCTCGCCGACTTCAAGGCCGAGGCCGAACGCAGGGAAAGGAGCAAACGATGAGCACGACCGAAGCGCTCGCGGCGATCAACAAGACGATCACCGTCGACGCGTCCGTCGAGACCGCCTTCGACACGTTCACGCGCCGGATGGGCAGCTGGTGGCCGACGAAGACCCACTCGATCTTCGAGGACAAGGTTCAGGACGTCGTCTTCGACGAGCGGACAGGCGGGCGGGTCTACGAACGGGCGGCGGACGGCGAGGAAGCGGACTGGGCCGACGTGCTGGCCTGGGAGCCGCCCACCAGAGTCGTCCTCCGGTGGCGCGTGAATCCCGAGCGCGGCCCCACCGAGGTCGAGGTTCGGTTCACGCCGGAGAACGGCGGGACGCGAATCGACCTCGAGCACCGTGGCTGGGACCAGATCGGCGACGCCGAAGGTCGCGCCGGCTACGACCCCGGCTGGGACTTCGTCCTCGGCAACTACGTCGACTCGTTCACGAGCGAGTAGCCGACCCCCCAGACGTTCCGGACGAAATCACCGTCTGCGGCGGACAGTTTCCGCCGCAGGCGGGAGGCGTGGGAGTCCAGGGTGCGGGTTCGGCCAAGCGAGCGGAAACCCCAGACCTCGCGCAAGAGCTCTTCCTTCGTGAAGACACGGACAGGGTCGCCGGCCAGCTTGACCAGGAGGTCGTACTCCTTGGCGGCGAGGATCACCGGGATGTCGCGCACGAGGACCCGCCGCGCCGCCCGGTCGATCGTCAGGTCGCCGACCTCGAGCCGGTCCCGCTCCGGCGGCGAGACCCGGCGGAGAACCGCGCGGATCCGCGCGAGCAGCTCCTCGTAGTGAAACGGCCGCGCCAGGTAGTCGTCGCAGCCGCCCGCGAAGGCACGGACACGGTCCACCGCGTCCGAGTCCGGGCGCCCGATGACGATCACCGGAACGTTCCCGACGCGCCGGCAGAGCTCGAGCGCGAGCGAGTCGGACGCGAGCACGAGATCCAATCGCGAGCGCTCCGCAAGCTCCAGCGCCTCGCCGTCTCCCGCCTCGACGACATCGAAGCCGTCCTGACGGAGATGACGCTCGAGGAACCCTCGTGTCGCGGTCTCGGGTTCGGCGAGAAGCAGCGCGCTGGTCATGACGACGAAGCTAGCAACGCCTCGTCGGCCCGACTAGATGTCCTTTGGCGCGAATCTGCGACGAAAGATCCAGTGCGGCCGCGACCCGATGTGACTACGCGACGAGCTTGAGCGTCAGCTGGTGTACCTCGAGCAACGCCTCCACGACGGCTCCGTCGAACTGCGTACCGCTATACCGGCGCAGCTCGGCGCTCGCTTCGTCCACGGTCACCGCGGGCCGGTACGGACGTTCCTCCGTCATCGCAAGGAAGGCATCGCACGCCGAGACGATGCGAGAGAGCAGTGGAATCTGGTCGCCGCTCAACCCGTCGGGGTAGCCCGTCCCGTCCAGCCGCTCATGTGTCGAGCGAACGATTTGCGCGATGCGCGCGAGCGCCGGCGCGGCCGAGAGGATCCGCTCACCGATCAACGTATGGCGGTGGACGAAGACCCACTCGTTCTCGGTCAGGGGCCCGGGCTTCGACAGGATCGAATCCGGAATCGCGAGCTTGCCGACGTCGTGAAGCTCGGCCACGAGAGCCAGCTCCTCGAGGTCGGCGTCGGGCAGGCCCAGCCGCTCGCCGACTGCACGCGCGAGCAGCGCGACGGCCGAAAGATGACCACGCAGGCTCGCGTCGCGCTCGTGGAGCACGCTGAGAAGCACCTCGCGTGTCTGGCGGCTCGCTGAGGCGCGCCGGCTGTCCTTGTTGCCGTAAAGGCGGGTGTCGGCGATGCGGAGCGCCTCCGAGAGCTCAGTCGCCTCCTCCGGGAGGATCACCGCGCCATAGGCTGAGCTGATCCGGAAGCCGTCGCTCTCGTCGCGCAACGCACGAAGGGCGGCCGCCACGATCAAGCCGCGGTCCACGTCGCCGGCGGCGATCACGCAGAACTCGTCCCCTCCCATTCGGTACGCCTTGCCGAACGGCTCGGCAGCCTCACCGAGCTTCCCGGCGAGCCGCTCCAGGAGCGAGTCGCCCGCAGGGTGCCCGAACGCGTCGTTGTACGGCTTGAAGCCGTCGAGGTCGAACAGCAGAAGGATCGTGGGGGCGCCGGTCTCGATGCGGGACTCGAGATCGAGCAGGAGCCGCCGCCGGTTCGCGAGCCCCGTCAGGGCGTCGGTCTCGGCTTCGCGGCGGCTCGTCTCGAGTACCGCCGCGTTCTGGCGGAACGTCATCGCCATGCGGGCGATCACGGCGCCCACTGCACACGTCATGAGAATGAGTGCCACGGTGTTGACTGGACGGAAGTGGTCGTAGACGAGGAGGCCGAGCGCCACCGTCCCGAAGAGGGTAGGCAGGGCGAAGACCCAGAACCCGTCGACTCGGACAACGGCCATCGTTCGCCGCGGCTGCCAGGCCGCGATCGCGATCAGCGCGATCCCGGCCACCCAGCCGGCGTCGACGATCGTGCCCTGGGCGTAGGTTCCCGTAGCAGTCTGGTAGAGGTAGGCCGTGTCGGCGACACCGAAGACCGCGCAGCCCGCGAGTACACAGGCCCAGGCTCGATCGAGCTGCCAGCCCGTGATGCCGAAGACGACGATGACCAGGCCGATGAGCCCGAGATCGGCGATCGGGTAGGCGAGGTTCGTTGCGACGGTGAGCGGATCGCCGCCGGTCGCCTCGACGAACACGCCGAAGACGAGCGCAGCGCAGAGCGCGGCGATCGTCAGTCCGGCGATGACGCCGTCCAGCAGAAGGTCGCGACGGATGTCCCGCAACCGGCTTCGCAGTAGCAGCGCGAGGCCCGCGTACACCAGCGGGTAGAGGGCGAGGTAGAAGGCGTCGGCCACCGACGGGAACGGGATTTCGTCGGAGTCGGCGAACGCGAACTCGTAGTAGAGATCTCCGAGCACCCAGGCCAGCAGCCCGAGGCCGACCAGAATCCAGGGCAGCCGTGCCTCCACGCGGCAAAGAGGCCGGGCAAGGCAGAAAAGCGCCGCGGCGACGAGGAGCCCGTTGTAGAAGTAGACGTCACGGATCTCGGTGAACTGCGCGCCTCCGAGATCGGTAACCAGGAGCAGCACGTAGGCCGCAACGGCTACGAGCAGGACGGCCGAGCCCATGGCAGGGGTCAGCAGGCGAGAGGGCAAGCGAAACCCGGGCCGCATTACTACTCATATCAGCCGTAATCGGCCGCAACCGCGTCCCTCGATCGAGGGACAAAGCGCTACAAGCGGCCCGAGCGGAGGACGCCCCAGAGCAGCCAGACGCCCAGAATCCCTGACAGCACGAAGCCGAGAACCGAGAGCGCGTGCAGTCCGAGGAGCTGCGGCCCCTCTTTCGCGAGGATGCCGATCAGGCTCGACCCGATCAGTCCGCCTGCGACGACGAGCGCCATCACGAGGCGGTTGAAGACGACGTCCATGCGGTGCATGAACTCGTCCAGCCCCTTGTGCACGAACCCCACCTCGATCTGGCCGTCGCGGGCCTGCTGGAGCACGTCGTGTACCTGGTACGGGACCTCGGAGGCGATCCGTGCGAGGTTCCAGCCCTCCCTTCGCGCGCGCGACGCGATGCGGGCCGGGGTGTAGCGGCCGAGCATCAAGCTCCGCGCATACGGCCGGGCGACCTCGAACACGTTGAAGTCCGGCGAGAGCTCGACGGTGACCGACCCGAGCGTCGCCATCGCGCGGTCGAGGAGGACGAAGCGGGTCGGAAGCCTGAGGTTCAGCCGGTAGATGACGGCGAACACCTCCCGGACGACCTGCATCGGGTCGATCTCCTCGAGCGTCGCGCCGTAGTAGCGGTAGAAGAGCTCTCGGAGCTCGGAGACGAACTCCTCCTCTCGCTCCTTGGGGTAACGGACGCCGAGGTCGCCGAGGCGCCTTGGCAGCGCTTCGACGTTCTCGTTCGCGACGTCGATGAAGAGCCGGGTCGCCTTGGAGACGTCCTCGTCCGTCAGCCGCCCGGCAAGGCCGAAGTCGACGAGACCGATCCGGTCCGGCGCCAGCACGAGGATGTTCGCGGGGTGCGGATCTGCATGGAAGAACCCATGGCGGAAGATCATCGTCATCCACGCTTCGGTCAGCACCTGGGCCAGCCTCCGGTGCTCGTCGGGCGTGTAGCCGAGCCCGTCGACGTCTGCGAGCTGCGTCCCGTCGAGGTACTCGAGCGTCAGTACCCGCGGCCTCGTGTAAGTCCAGTAGACGCGCGGGACTTTGACGTGCGGGTGGCCTGCAAAGTTCTTGCGGAAGGTCTCCGCGTTGCGCGCCTCGAGGCGGTAGTCGAGCTCCTGCCGGATCGAGCGCGCGAACTCGTCGACGAGGCCTCTCGCGTCGATGAAGTCGAGCGCGCGGACCCGCTCCTTCGCGAGGCGCGCCGCCTGGTACATGAGGTTCAGGTCGGCTTCGATCTGGCGCGGGGCGCCGGGCCGCTGCACCTTGACGGCAACGCGGCGCCCGGTCGGGAGGACGGCGCTGTGAACCTGGCCGATCGAGGCGGCGGCGATCGGGACCGGGTCGAATTCGCGGAACAGACGCTCGAGCGGCTGTCCGAGATCGTCTCGGATCACCGCCTCCGCTTGTTCGAACGGGAACGGCGAGACGTCGTCCTGCAAGCCACGGAGCTCGGCGATGATGTCCGGCGGCAGGACGTCGGGCCGCATCGACAGCAGCTGCCCGAACTTGACGAAGGTCGGGCCGAGCTCGTCCAGCAGCTCACGCAGGTGGCGTCCGCGTTCCGACGGAGCCTCGCCGGGGCCCTGTCCGTTCCCGGGAACGAGGTCGGTCAGCCGGTTCCGGTGGAAGAAGTAGCCGAACCCGTGGCGGACGGCGACCTGGGCGATCTCGGAGATCCGCCCCAGGCTTCGCGGAGGCGCCTCTGGCATGGAATCAGTGTTGCACGGGCGTTGAGGAATCCCTGGTCACGGGTTCCTCCAGCAGGCGCAGCCGGTGCTCGAGCTGGGCGATGCGGAGCTCGAGCTCCTCGACGTCGTCCCTCGTCACAAGACCGACCTCGCGGAAGAGGCTGTCGAGCGTGGCACCGGCCTTCTCCCCCAGGCGGGTCGCGTCGCCGCGCCAGCGGGCGGAGACGTCGTCGATCAGGGAGCGAGCCTCCTCGCGTCGAACGAGCCCGCGGTCAGCGAGCTCCTGGGCCAGCGCGTCGGCCCGCTCGGTCGTCAGCGCGACCGCGCCGACCGCGGCGAGCGCGATGCGCTCGAGCAGGTCGCGGACCGAGCCGTTGCTATCGGGCTCGGCCATGAGGGCGAGCGCGGCGCTGCCGGCGACGCTCCCGCTTCGAGGCGTCGGCCGCAGTCGCCCCGGCCGGGCTCGGCGCAGGCAGCGGAGCGGTGGCGGCGCCGTCGCCGTCCCCCTCTCCGACGGCAGCGACAGCGGCGACTGCATCGACCGCGGGCAGAGGCCGGTCGAGGGGATCGTCGAGGCTCCGGCGGCCCTTGTACTCGGGCGCCCGCTCGAGCAGCACGGCGAGGAACGGTGCGGCGATGAAGATCGTGGAGAAGGCGCTGATCGAGATCCCGATGAGGATCGCGAACGCGAAGTCCTTCAGCACCTCTCCGCCGAAGAGGAAGAGCGCCCCGACCGGCAGCAGCGTGATGATCGTCGTCGCCAGCGAACGCCGGACGGTCTCCCAGAGCGACTGGTTGATGATCTCCTTGACCGACGACCGCCGCATGATCGGCAAGTTCTCGCGCACGCGGTCGAAGATGATGATCGTGTCGTAGATCGAGTAGCCGATGATCGTCAGGAACGCCGCGACGGTCGCCGCGCTGACCTCCTTCCCCGCGAACGAATAGATCCCGATCGCGATCAGGCCGTCGTTGACGATCGTCCTCAGGATCGGCACCGCGAACCGCCACTGGAACCGGAGCGAGATGTAGATCGTGATCAGGACGAACGAGATCAGGATCGCGTAGATCGCCCCGCGCAGGATCTGCTCAGAGAAGCTCGCCGAGACGTTGCGAACGCCACGTTCCTGGGCGTCGAACCTCTCCACCATCACGCCGCTGATCTCCTGAACCTCGGCGGGCTGGAGCGGCTCCGCCCGAATCGTGAACTCGCGGAATCCTCCGCCGGGCGCCTCCACCCCGCGGCCCTGGATCACGGCGTCGGGTTGTCCGGCCTTCCGCACCTCCTCCTGAACGCCGGCGGTCTCCACGGGGCGCTGGGAGACGAACGTCATCTCTGTGCCGCCGCGGAAGTCGATCCCGAGGTTGAGGCCCCTGAAGATCAACGACCCGATCGACGCCGCGATCAGAAGGCCTGCGACCGTGAACCAGATCCGACGCTTCCCGACGGCGTCGAACATCTGCCAGCGCGCCATCGTCTGTTGCTCGGCGCCCATGAACTTCGGGTTGTCGAACCACCGGAACCCGGCCAGCATGCCGAGCAGCGCCCGGGTCGCGAAGACGGCCGTGAAGATCGAGATCATGGTGCCGAGGAGGAGCAGGAAGGCGAATCCGCGAACGCCGCCGGTCGCCACGGCGAAGAGGATCAGCGCGGTGATCGCCGTCACGACGTTCGCGTCGATGATCGTCGCGAACCCCTTGCGATAGCCGGTCGCTATGGCGGCACGGACCGACTTCCGGGCGCCGGCCTCCTCCTTGATGCGTTCGAAGATGACGATGTTCGCGTCGGCCGCGACGCCAATCGCGAGGATCATTCCCGCGAAGCCTGGAAGGGTCAGGGTGACCTTGAAGAGCACCATGACGGCGTAGAGGAAGACCGCGTTGAGCGCGAGGCCGATGATTGCCACGAGCCCGAGGAAGCGGTAGACGAGGAGCAGGAACAGGGCGACGACGGCGAGCCCGATGAGCGACGCAAGGATCGCCTCTCGCAGCGAGTCCTTCCCGAGGGTGGCCGAGACCTCCGTGAAGTCGACCTGCTCGAACTCGTACGGCAGGGCGCCGCTGCGCAGCACGAGGGCGAGGTCACCCGCTTCGCCCGCATCGCCGATGCCGGTGATCTCCGCAGAGCCGCCGGCGATCCCGTCCGGGTTTCTCTTCCAGTCGATCGTCGGCGCGGACTTGATCCTGCGGTCGAGGACGATCGCGAAGCCCTGCAGCGCCTGCTCGTCGCCGATCTGGCCGGCGAGGAGCTGCCCTCGCTGGGCGATCTCTCGCGTGATGTCGTGGAACTTGTCGCCGCCTGAATTCGTGAACTCCATGAGCACGATCGCGCCGTCCGTCTGGCTGAAGTCCTGGCGGGTGCCGTCGAGCTTGAGGTCGGCACCCGTCATCTCCGGGATGGGGTCCTGCTTGTCCTGCGGCTCGAATTTGAAGAGGTAGAAGTAGTCCTGCTGCGGAGGCGCCTGATTCACGCCCGGGCAGTAGCGCTCGCCCTTGCCGCAGGTGAGGATGATCGTCTTCTCGGGGATCCCCCAGACCTGTGCGCCCTTCGGCACTTCCCTGCCGTCGTTTGCCGTTCGGTAGGCGCGCCGAACACGCTGCCGTGTGTCCTCGGGGCCCGCAATCACCTTCTTCGTCTTCGGGTCCACGAGAAAGAACTCGGGCGACTCGCCACGCTTCGCCCTTGTCTGGATCTCCTTCAACAGCTGGAACTGGTTCGCCGAGGGAACCGGGAACCCGTTCGGATCGCGTGTCGGATCGAGCGTGTTCTCGTTGACGTCGAAGAGCCAGAGCTGCGCGGTCGTGCCGATCAGCTTCACGGCGTCGTCCGAGTTCGCGATGCCCGGAAGCTGGACCGAGATCTGATCGGAGCCTTGCTGCCGGATCTCGGGTTCGGCGACGCCGAGAGCGTCCACTCGGTTCCGGATGACCTCGACGGCGAGATCGAGGTTCTCGTCGGTGATCTCCTCGCCCTTGGGCGGGACGGCGCGGAGAACGAGCTCGACGCCGCCCTGGAGGTCTAGGCCGAGCTTGATGTCCTGCTGGATCGGCGATTGCGGGATCGCGAGCAGGGCGACGCCGACGAGCATCGCCAGGACACAGCCGAGCAGGGTGAGGTTTCCGCGCCTGGTTGCCACGCGACCCCCTAGATTAGCCGTGCTCGTCCGTGAGGGGTGCCGGCTCGTCCTCCTTGGGGACGATGGTGGCCACCGCCTCCTTGGCGAGCCGGATCTCCGTTCCCGGAGCGATCTCGAGCAGGATGTGGTCGTCGGTGATCGACCGGACCCGGCCGAAGATGCCGCCTGCGGTGATCACCTCGTCGCCGGACCCCAGTCCGGCGACCATCGTTTGGTGCGCAGCCCGCCGCTGCCGCTGCGGGCGGATGAGCAGGAACCAGAAGACCGCCGCCATCGCGGCGAGGAAGATCAGCGGTCCCGGGTTCATGTGGTCTCTTCTGTCACAGCGGTGAGGCGTTCGAGGGCGCTCGCCTTGAAGGATGCCAATTCGCCGTCCGCGATCGCGGCCCTTGCGCCCGCAGTCACGTCGAGCACGAAGCGGAGGTTGTGCAAAGTGAGGAGCCGCAGGCCGAGCAGCTCCTGCTGGTTGACTAGGTGGCGGATGTACGCCCTCGAGAAACGGGTGCAGGCCGGACAGGCGCAGTCCTCGTCCAGCGGCCGCGGGTCTTTGGCGAAGCGGGCGTTCTTCATGTTGAGGCGCCCTTCCCACGTCAGTGCCGAGCCCGTGCGGGCCGTCCGTGTCGGGAGGACGCAGTCGAACATGTCGATGCCGCGCTCGATCACCTCGAGGATGCTCTCGGCGTCTCCGATGCCCATGAAGTAGCGCGGCTTCTCCTCGGGCAGAAGGGGCGCGGCCCAGGCCGTGGCGTCGAACGAGAGCTCGCGGGGCTCGCCGACGGAGAGGCCACCGAGGGCGTAGCCGTCGAAGTCGAGCTCGGTGATCTCCGCGATCGACCGGCGCCGGAGCTCCGGGTCCGAGGCGCCCTGCGTGATCCCGAACACGAGCTGGCCGGGCGCCCGCTCGGCTGCGCGCTGGCGTTGGGCCCAGAGGGTGGTGCGCCGGACCGCCTCTTCGAGCTCCGTGCGCGGGACGCCCGCGGGCGGGCAGACGTCCAGGCACATCGCGATGTCAGACCCGAGGTTGGCCTGGATCCGTGCGACGGACTCGGGCGTGAATCGTGACGGGGAGCCGTCGTAGACCGAGCGGAAGGTCACGCCGTCGTCGTCGACGTCGAGCAGGGTGTCGCGAAGTGAGAAGACCTGGAACCCGCCGGAGTCGGTGAGGATCGGCCCGTCCCAGCCCATGAACTCGTGGAGCCCGCCGAGTTCCGCGATCAGCTCGTCGCCGGGGCGGAAGTGCAGGTGGTAGGTGTTCCCGAGGAGGATGCCGGCGCCGGCTTCGCGCACCTCGTCCGGATGGAGCGTCTTGACGGACGCCTTCGTCCCGACCGGCATGAAAGCCGGGGTAGGAACTTCGCCGTGCGCGGTCTGGATGATCCCGGCGCGCGCCGCGCCGTCCGTGGCCGTGACCCGAAACGTCATGTCCTCGTACCTGGCACCGGGGCATGGCTCATCGGATCAGCATCGCGTCGCCGAAGGAGTAGAAGCGATAGCGCTCGGCGATCGCGAGCTCGTAGAGCCGGCGAGTCTCCTCGACGCCGGCGAACGCCATCACGAGCGCCAGCAGCGTCGAGCGCGGCAAGTGGAAGTTCGTCAACAGCGAGTCGACCCGCCGGAACTCGTAGCCGGGCGTGATGAACAGGTCGCTCCGGCCTTGGTAACCAGGACGCGTAGCGTGTGCCAGCGTCTCGAGGACTCGCACGGTTGTGGTGCCGACGGCGAGGACACGGTCGGCTGCACGGATCCGCTCCCACGCGCCTGGGTCGACCTCATAACGCTCGCTGTGGATCGGGTGCTCCTCGAGCCTCTCGGTCTCGACCGGACGGAACGTGTCCAAGCCGACGTGCAGAGTCACCCGCTCGACGTCCAGGCGTCCGAGCAGCTCCGGCGTGAAGTGGAGGCCCGCCGTCGGTGCGGCGGCCGACCCCTCCTGCCGCGCGTAGACGGTCTGGTAGCGCTCGGGGTCGTCCAGCGCCTCGGTGATGTAGGGCGGCAACGGCGCCTCCCCGGCCGGCTCTCCCTCGAGCCGAAGCCGCCAGCGCCCTTCGCCGAGCGACTCGAGCAGCTCCACGGGACCGAGTCGCTGTCCCGGCCGCAGCCGCCGCGAGGGCCGCGCCAGGCCCTCCCAGATCCCGTCCGGCCCGACGTGCTCGAGCAGGAGCACCTCCGCCTCTCCCCCACCCGGACGCCGGAGGCGTAACCGCGCCGGGATCACCCGGGTCTCGTTGACGACGACGAGCTCGCCCTGTAAGAGCTCCTCCGCGAGCTCCGAGAAGCGCCGGTGGCGGACGTCGCCGCTCGCCCGGTCGTACACGAGGAGGCGCGACTCGTCGCGCCGCTCGACCGGCCGCTGGGCGATCAGCTCCGGCGGGAGGTCGTACTCCAGCGCCGAGGTCTCCATCCGGCGGCAACGCTACCGTTGTCCCGTGGACTACGACGCTGTCGAACGAGCGCGTGAGCGGCTGGAGGCGGCCGCCAAGTCGCGGACGCAACCGAGTGACGTCGAGGCCGCGCTCGAGCGGGCGCGCTCACAAGTCGAGGAGCTCGGAGAGTTCGCCGCCCAGCTCGAGACTTCGCTCCCGGCCCGGGTCGGCGAGGCGGTGCAGGAGGGGATGCGCGCGGAGGCGCTCCCGGTCGCCCGCGGGCTCGCAGAGGTGCGCGGCCTTGCAGGTCAGACGGTCCGCAGGCTGGAGCGCATGGAGGGCGACAATCTCGCCGAGCGCCATGCGCGCGTCGACGATCTCTCGCTCCTCGTCGACCTGATCTCGTCGGGCTGGAAGAGCGTCGACGACCGTCTCGCCCGCCTGGAGACCGCCGTCCAGGAGACGAACGGCGCGATCGTCTACCGCATCGAAGACGCCCAAGAGCGGCGTCTCGCCGGCTAAGGAGGGCTTGGCAAAACACCGGCTGTGCCGCCGGGCCGCGCTGCTCGCCCGAGGCCGCGTCTTCAGTCGCGCCCGTATCGCAAGGATACGAACGCTCCCTGCGTCCTTCCCTCTGAACGACCATCGCACCCCTGCAACGAGCGACGTTTCGCCAAGCCCCTCCTAGACGAGCGTCAAGATCAGAGCCGACGTCACCGCCCAGCCGGCGAGCGTCGCCAGGATCGGGACATCGGAGAGCAGGACGTTCTCGGGCTCCTCGCCGAGATCTTCCACGTGCATCAGCTGGATGTAACGGAAGAGCCCGTAGACGACGAACGGGATCGTGGCCATCATCGCACTGCCCTCCCGGGCCTCGAACGTGTAGAGCGCGTACGCCACGATCGTGCAGGCCGCGACGATCGAGACCAGCTGGTCGACGAGCGCGAACGAGTAGCCGGAGAGGACCGGCCGGCCGGGGCCCTCCTCGCCGGTTGACGCCAGCTCTCCTCGCCGCTTCGCGAGCGCCAGGAAGAGCGCGAGCAGCGCAGTGCAGATCAGCAGCCATGGCGAGATCGGGACGTCCACTGCCTCCGCGCCGGCGGCCGCCCGGATCACGAACAGCCCTGAGATCGCCATCACGTCGATGAGCGGCAGGTTCTTCAGTCCCAGGCTGTACGCGACCTGGAGTCCCAGGAACCCGGCCATATACGCGAGTGAGCCCCAGCCGAGCGGGGCCACGATCGCGAACGCGAGTGCCGCGAGGATCCCCGCGACGTTGAGCGCTCGGTTCGAGCGAACCGCCCCGCTCGCGATCGGCCGGCTGCGCTTGAGCGGATGGAGCCGATCGTGTGGCGCATCCCGGACGTCGTTGAAGATGTACGCCGCGCTCGAGGCCAGGCAGTAGGCCACGAACGCCGCCGTCGCCTGGATCCAGCGCTCCGGGTCGCCAAGCTCGGCCGCGAAGATGATTCCCGCGTAAAGCAGGAGGTTCTTCGACCACTGTCGCGGCCGCATTGCCGCCAGCAGCCCGCCCCGGGCCGCGTGCTCAGCTTCCGTCATCGGGCGGCGCCAGCGGGAGTACGAGCTCGAACCGCGTCCCTTCGCCGGGGACGGACTTCAGACCGATCCGCCCTCCGTGCGCGACGGCCAACTCGCGGGCGATCGCGAGACCGAGCCCCGTACCTGTGCCGTCTCTCGTCCAGAACGGCCGGAAGATCCGCTCCTGTTCCTCGGGGGAGATCCCCGGCCCGGTGTCCTCCACCGCGACCGAGACGAGGCCGTTCTCGGCGCCCAGTCGAAGCTCGACGCGACCGCCGTCCGGCGTCCAGCGGAAGGCGTTCGAGAGCAGGTTCGAGATGATCTGGAGAACGCGGTCGCCGTCCGCCACGATCACCGGCCTGGCGGAGATCTCCTGCCGATAATCGATGTCACGCCGGCGGGCCTCCTCCGCGAATGCGTTGTAGGCGCGCTCGAGCAGGTGCCCCATGTCGACCTCCTCGTGGAGGAGCGTGAAGCGCCGGGTGTCGAGCTTCGCGAGATCGAGGACGTCGCCGACGAGCCGCTCGAGCCGCCCCGCCTCCGCGGCGATCACGTCGAGCGACTCCTTCCTCGTCTCCTCGTCCTGCGCGACGCCCTCGCGAAGCGCCTCGACGTGACCCCGGATCGCCGTCAGCGGCGTCCGCAGCTCGTGCGAGACCGTCATCAGGAAGTTGCGCTCGAGCTCCTCCGCCTCTCGGAGCCGAGCCGCCATGTCCCGGAAGCGCTCGGCGAGCTGTCCGATCTCTCCGTGGGCCCGGATCTTCGGAACGTCGTAGCTCCCGGCCGCGATGCGGTCAGCAGCCTCGGACAGCGCCTGAACCGGCTCGGTGATGCGTCGCGAGAGATACACGGCGAGCGCGCCCGCCGCGAGAATCCCGACGAATCCGGCCAGGGCAAGCCGCTCGATCAGCGTCTGCCAGCGATCGCGAAGCTCAGCCTTGGGCTTGGCGACGATTAGCGCGCCGTAGACCCGTCGCTGGAGCCGAACGGGATGCGAAACGGCAAAGAACTCGCGCTTGGCGTCCGGTGGAGTGAACTCGAAGGTTCTGATCCTCCCGTCCCTCCACGGGATCAGGTTCTGCTGGAGCGTCGTCAGCCGCGTCGAGCCACGAAAGGTGAACCGCAGGCCGATGTAGTAGATGCGGCTGCCGCTGGCCTGCTCGAGCCGTTCGGGCGCAACGAAGTACGGGCGGTCCTCGTCTTGGGAGCGGATCGCCTGCTCCGCGTAGAGCGTCGCGAGTCCCCGCGCTTCGCGGCGAAGCTCGGCGACGAGGCGATCCTCCGTGTAGTCCTGGAACAGTCCGAGCGCGATCAGCGTCGAGACGAGTCCCGCGAGCACAGCGCCCGCCAGGAAGAAGGCCGGCAGGCGGAAGCGCAGCGACCGAAACATGGCCACGCCCTATTCGCTCAGGCCGTGACCGTGTCCTTGGAGGCGCCCTTGGCGGGAGCCGCCTTGTAGCCGACGCCCCAGACCGTGACGATCGGGGAGGCGTCCTCGAGCTTCCGCCGGAGCTGCCGGATGTGCACGTCGACAGTCCTCGTGTCGCCCGCGAAGGTGTAGCCCCAGACCCGCTCCAGCAGCTGGTCTCGCGTCAGGACGAGGCCGTTGTGGTCGAGCAGCTCCCAGAGGAGGTCGAACTCCTTCGGTGCAAGCTGGATTTCGCGCCCGTCGACCTGAACTTCCCGCCGACCGGAGTCGACGAGCAGCTGCCCGTGCCGGATCTGCGTCGTCTGCGGTTGCTTCCGCTCGGACGTGGACCGGCGGAGGATCGACTTGACCCTGGCGACCAGCTCGCGAGGGTTGAAGGGCTTCGTGAGGTAGTCGTCGGCACCGACCTCGAGCCCGACGATCTTGTCGACGTCCTCGTCCCGGGCGGTCAACATCAGGATCGGGACGTCGGAGCTCTGGCGCAGACGGCGACAGACCTCGATCCCGTCGATGTCGGGAAGCATCAGGTCGAGGACGATCAGCGAAGGCGTCTGGGACTCCGCCAAATTGAGCGCGTCCCGGCCCGACGGCGCCACCTTGACCTCGTAGCCGGCGTTGCGGAGGTACATCGCCACGAACGAGGCGATCGAGGCCTCGTCCTCGACGACGAGCACTGTTTGCGCGTCAGCGGATGCCATCGCGCTACTCAGGATGCCAGACCTTCCGGACTAGCCGCTGGACGGCGGGGCCGCCAGCTCGAAGTGTTCGCGCTCGTCGGGAAGCGACTTGTAGTCCTCGCCGTTCCGCGAATAAGAGCCGTCGAAGTAGACCCCGTCCTCTGGATCGCCGCGCCCGTCCAGCCAGACGTCGCCGCGTCCGACCGCGGAGAAGTTGATCCTCACGCCGTCGAGCTTCACGACGATCCGCCGATCGGCGCTGATCCGGAAACGGATGTTCGTGCCGGAGTACACGGTCGTCCGCTCGTTGACATCCCGTTCCCTCTCGGCACCGCGGACCACGACCGTGTTGGCGCCGTCGGAGGCGCCGGTCACCGTCAGCTTGCCGCGGGCGAACCGGCCGATGACGCCACCCTTCATCCGGAGCACGATCACCGCTCGACCGTCGCGGACGGACAGCGTCCCGTCCTCGGCGGGAGGGCGCGCAGCCGTCGCCACCGCGGTGGTCGCGAGGACGAGGACGGCCGCAGCCGCACACAGCAAAAACCTGGAGAGGCGCACGCCCTCAGTATCGCCCGTCTGCATGTGACCTTTCTCAGCGATCTGTAAGGAAACGGTTAGCCTCGCGGGGTGGACGAGCTGACCGTTTTCGGGTCGATCGTGCTCGTCGTCGCCGCCGGGCTGCTGCTCGCCCTGCTTGCGAGCAAAGTCGGGGAACGCTTCCCGATCCCGGCGCCGGGCCTTTTCCTCCTGGTCGCAGCCGTCGCCTCGGACGTCTTCCCGAGGCTCTCCGAGCAACTGACGATCCTCGAAGTCGAGCGGATCGGCGTCGTCGCGCTGATCGTGATCCTCTTCAACGGCGGGACGCTCGTCGGCTGGCGGCATTTCCGTTCAGCCGCGGTTCCCATCTTCTCGATCGGCGTGTTGGGGACGTTTGCGACCGCCGGAATCGTCGCCGTCGCGGCGCACTACCTGCTCGGGTTCGAGTGGATCACCGCCGGGATCCTCGGCGCCGCACTCGCCCCGACCGACCCCGCCGTGATGTTCTCCGTGCTCGGCAACAAGGAGATCGGAGGCCGCTCCGGCACGATCCTCGAGGGCGAGTCCGGCGTCAACGACCCGGTCGGGATCGCGCTGATGATCGGGATGATCGAGCTGGCCACGCATCCGGACGCAACCTTCTGGGTGGTCGTCGAGGAGTTCTCGGTCGAGATGACGGTCGGCCTCGTCGTCGGGCTCCTCGGGGCCGCCGCGATGCGCCCGCTGCTCCGGCTCCCGCTCCCCGACGCGGGCCTCTACCCGCTTCGGGCACTTGCCGCGGCCGGCGTGATCTACGGCGCCGCCTCCGTGGCGCATGGCTCCGGCTTTTTGGCCGTCTTCGTCGCCGGCATCGCGCTCGGGGATGCCGACGTCCCGTTTCGAGAGGAGATCGAGCGCTTCCACACCTCCCTCGCGAGCCTCGCGGAGGTCGTGGTCTTCGTGGCCCTCGGGCTGACCATCGACGTCACGGACCTCGTCACGAGCAGCCGGCTGCTCGAGGGGCTCGCCTTCGCTGTCCTCCTCGTCCTCGTCGCCCGCCCGCTCGCCGTGGCACCACTCCTGATTCCGGTGCGGATGCGGCACAACGAACGCCTCTTCGTGATCTGGGGCGGTCTCCGTGGCGCGGTCCCGATCCTCCTCGCGGCCTTCGCGCTGCTCGCCGCCGTGGACGAGGCCGATCGCGTGTACGACATCGTCTTCGTCGTCGTCGCCTTCTCCGTCATCGTCCAGGGCTCGAGCATCCCCTGGGTCGCCCGACGCCTGGGCATCCAGATGACTAGTACGTGAAGAAGCCCTCGCCGCTCTTCCGGCCGAGCTTGCCTTCGGCCTGCATCTGGAGCAAACGCTCGGGCGGTGCCATCCGCTCCTCGCCGAGCGCGCCGTGCAGCGCCTCCGAGGCGTGGTTGTGGATGTCGATCCCGACGAGGTCAATGAGCTCGCACGGCCCCATCGGCCAGCCGGCCCCGTTCGTCATCGCCTTGTCGAGGTCCTCGGGAGTGACGCCGGCCTCGTCGAGGACGCGGACGCAGTCGTTCAGGAGCGGGATCAGGATCCGGTTGACGATGAACCCAGGTGTGTCGTTGCAGCGGACTGGCTGCTTTCCCGCTCGCTCTGCCCACTCGTAGGCCGCGTCGACCGCGTCGTCGGAACTCCGCTCCGCGCGGACGATCTCGACGAGCGCGAGCAGCGGCGCCGGGTTGAAGAAGTGCATCCCGACGACACGCTCCGGACGCTCGATGGTCTCGGCGATCGCCGACACCGAGAGCGCCGAGGTGTTCGTGGCCAGGATCGTGTCGGGCCGGCAAATCCGGTCGAGCTCGGCGAAGAGAGCGCGCTTCGGCTCGAGCTCCTCGACGATCGCCTCGATCACGAGGTCGCAGTCGGCGAAAGCCTTGAGCTCGGTGGTCGTCGCAAGCCGCCCCATCGCCGCGTTCTTTTCCTCGGCGGGCATGCGGCCCTTCTCGACGGCCCGGGTGAGGAAGTGGTCGATCTTCGAGCGGGCCTGCTCGCCGAGGTCGTCGGTGACCTCGCGACCCACGACCTCGTTGCCGGTCTGGAGCGCGACCTGCGCGATGCCCGCGCCCATCGTCCCCAAACCGATTACGCCTACGCGACGAATCTCCATCGGCGGAGGACTCTAGGGAAGAAGAGTGGGCTCCCGCGCGTCTAGGAGCGATGAGGCGGAAAAGGATTCTTCTGGGACTGGCGCTCGCGGGGCTCCTCGCACTGGCTCTGATCGGCGCCGTCGCCCAGCTTGCGCGAGGCGAGCGGCCCGCGCTGCTCGCTACCTAGGCGACCCTAGATAGCGAGCAGCGCGGCCTCGTGTTCCTGTCCGTCAGGTACCGGTCCTGGTGCCAGGCACCGGGACGTGGCCAGTCGGCGCATGTCCGGTGCTTGTCTCTCCGGTTTCGAGCAGCAGCACCTTGGCCCGTGGGAGATGTCCTGGGTGGCCGCCAACGTGTCCCGGAGGAGCATGTCCCGGTGCCAGGTACGGGGACATGTCCGCAGGGTGAGCGGGCCCGCGCTGCTCGCCGCTCAACCGCGAGTGGAGCGGCCTTGCGCTGTCGTAAGGACCCAGAAGAAGGCTGCCTCTCCCTCCGGCTCGACGATCGAGACGACCTCGGCTCGCTCGGTCTCGAAGCCGGCGTCGCGGAGCAGGGCGAGTGTCTCCTCGTCCGTGTAGCTCGCGAAGAACATCGGCACGCCGAGAAAGTCGTCCTGCACACCTTCGGCGCCCGAGCGCCCGAACGTCGCCAGCAGATACCCGTCTGGCCGTAGCGAGCCTGCTATTCGACCGAGGAGCAGGGGCAGTTCGACTCGGGGAACGTGGTTGAAGACGTAGAGGGAGACCACGGCTTCGTAGGCGTCTGCGCCGAACTCGATCTCCGTCATATCTGCCTGCCGGAACTCAGCGCCCGGAACGAGCTCTCGGGCCCGGCGGAGCTGCTCGGCCGAGATGTCCATTCCGACATAGCCGTGGCCGGCGTCGACGATTCGGCGGGCGGTTACGCCCTGACCGCAGCCCAGCTCGAGGACGTCTCCTTGCGACAGGCGACCGAGCAAGGCGTCGAGCCTTCGATTCCGGAGCGCCACGCGCCGAAGCGCTCGGCGATCGCGTCGTACCCGGCTGCGACGACGTCCTGCGGCTTCAAACCCGCTCGATGACCGCCGCGATCGCTTGGCCGAAGCCGACGCACATGGTCGCAACGCCGTAGCGCTCGTCCCGCCGCTCCAGCTCGCCGAGGAGCGTCGCCGTCACCCGCGCGCCCGTAGCGCCGAGCGGGTGGCCGAGCGAGATGCCGCCGCCGTTCGGGTTCACGTCGGCCCGGCGATCCTCCAGTCCGGCATCGCGGAGGAACTGGAGCACGACCGACGCGAAGGCTTCGTTGACCTCGACCACGGCGACGTCGTCCCAGATGAGGCCTGCACGACCAAGCGCCTTCGCGCAGGCCTCCGGGTTCCCGTGGAGCATGCGATGCGGGTCGACGCCCGACAGCCCGAACGACACGAACCGGGCGCGCGCCTCGAGCCCGAGCCGCGATGCAGCTTGCTCAGAAGTGATCAGCACGCCGGCCGCTCCGTCGCAGAGCTGGCTGGAGTTCCCCGCCGTCACCTTCCCCTCGGGGAGGAACGCCGGGGCCAGCGCGGCGAGCTTCTCGGCGGAGGTGTCGCGTCGCGGCGTCTCGTCCACCGCAACGAGCACGCCCGTATGCGGGTTGTTCACCTCGACGGGGACGATCTCGCGCTCGAAGCGGCCCTCGTCGATCGCCGCGATCGCCCGTCGGTGCGACTCGAGCGAGAAGGCGTCCAGCTCCTGTCGGGACAAATCCCACTCCTCGGCGATCACCTCTGCGGAGATCCCCTGCGGGACGATCTCCCAGCGCTCCAGCAGCTTCTCGGAGAGGTCACCGCCGTTCGAGCCCATCGGGACCCGCGACATCATCTCGACCCCGGCCGAGACGACGACGTCGAGCTGCCCCGCCCAGATCGCGGCCGCCGCGTTGAAGTTCGTCTGCATCGACGAGCCGCACTGGCGGTCGACCGTCGTCCCGGCGACCGTCTCGGGCCACCCGGCGACGAGCGGCACCATCCGGCCGATGTTCCAGCCCTGCTCGCCGACCTGTGTGACACAGCCGAGCTGGACGTCCTCGACCTCGCCCGGGTCGAGCGAGTTTCGCTCTACGAGGCCGTTCAGGACCTGCGCTGCGAGCTCGTCACCTCTAATCGACGACAAAGCGCCGTCTCGCCGCCCGATCGGGCTGCGAACGGCGTCGACGATCAGCGCGTCAGGCATCGACAACAGAGTAGAGACGCCAGGAGCCCACACCCTTGAGCTCGTGCTCGCCGCGGTCCTCGAATCGGATCCCCGAGCCTGCGACGAGATCCCTGACCGTGCTCGACACGAGCACCTCTCCCGGTGCCGCCTGCGCTGCCACGCGGGCACCCGTGTGGACCGCGATCCCGGTCACCCGGCCATCGGCCAACTCGACCTCGCCGGTGTGAACGCCCGAACGAATCTCGAGCCCCAGTGTCCGGACGGAGTCTCGGATCGCCGCCGCGCACTGCACCGCGCGCGCCGGCCCGTCGAAGGTGGCGAAGAACCCGTCGCCGGCAGTGTCGATCTCGAGTCCGCGATACCGGTCGAGCTGCTTGCGCACGTGCATGTGGTGCGCATTGAGCAGCTCGCGCCAGCGGCGGTCTCCGGTGGTCACTGCCTGCTCGGTCGACCCGACGATGTCCGTGAAGAGCACCGTTGAGAGCGCGCGGTCTGGGCTCGGGGGCGGCCGAGAGCCGGTGAGGAACTCTTCGACTTCGGCGAGGAGATGCTCGACCTCGCCCACCCAGATCACGTGATCGTCCCCCGGCAACTCGACGAAGCGCCCGCCTGGGATCTGCTCCGCGAGCCAGCGACTCTCGGCGGCCCGCACGTCACGGTCGTGCGTGCGGGTGAGGACAAGCGTCGGTGCCTGGATCGTCGGAAGGATCGCTCGGATGTCGATCTCCGAGTTCATACGAAGCAGGGTGGCGGCCGCGCCCGGACTCGCGCAGTGGCGGTAGTACGTGAGGATTCGCTGTTGGAGCGCCCTGTCCCCCGAGGTGCTCGGCGCGTAGGCGTCGAGGTCAAGCGCGTTCGGCCACTCCCTCTCGACGAGGCTCGCCGTCTCCTCCCGCTCTTCGGCCGTCGGCGCCCAGGGATAATCGGAGGTGCGAATTCGCTTCGCGAAGGAGCCGACGAGCACCAGCGCGGTCACACGCTCTGGATAGGTGGCGGCGAAGAGAGCGCACATGTTGCCGCCCTCGGAGTGGCCGAGCAGTGCAGCCTGTTCGGAGCCCGCCGCGTCCATGACCGCGCGTACGTCGTCCATCCGTTGCTCGAGGTTCGGCAAATCGGCGTTCGGCACCCGGTCCGAGAGCCCCGTCCCACGCTTGTCGAAGAGGATCAGGCGCGAGAATGACGCGAGCCGAGTGAGGAAATCGGCGAAGCCGGGCTCCTCCCACATGAGTTCGATGTTCGAGACCCAACCGGGGACGTAAACGAGGTCGAGCGGCCCGTCACCGACGACCTGGTACGCGACGTTGACGTCACCGCTCTTGGCGTAGTGGGTCTCCGGCTGCATAGGCTTCAACTATGGCCGTCACGGCAGCAGAACGAAAGCTCCTGATCGCCGGCGAGTGGGTGGAAACCGGCGAGTGGCAGGAGGTTCGCTCTCCCTACTCGGGCGAGGTCGTCGGGCGGGTGCCGACGGCCGGCGCGGACGAAACGCGGCGCGCGATCGACGCGGCCGAGGCGGCGATGCAGGAGCCGCTCCCGGCCCACAAGCGGGCCGAGATCCTGGTGCGCGTAGCCGGCGCGCTCGGCAAGCGGCACGACGAGGTCGCACGGCTGATCTCCGACGAGGCCGGCAAGCCAATGAAGGCAGCTCGAGTCGAGGCCAAGCGGGCGATGTCCACGTACACATTCGCAGCCGTCGAGGCGCGCAAGCTCGCGGGCGACGTCGTCCCGATGGACGCATCGCAGGCCGGAGAGGGCAAGCTCGCCTTCACGCTGCGCCGCCCCCTCGGCGTCGTCGGTGCGATCAGCCCCTTCAACTTCCCGCTCAACCTCGTCGCCCACAAGATCGCTCCGGCGCTCGCCGCGGGCTGTGCTGTCGTCCTGAAGCCCGCCGGTCAGACGCCGCTCTCCGCGCTCCTGCTCGCCGAGCTCGAGACCGAGGCGGGTCTCCCGCCCGGCTGGCTGAACGTCGTCGTCGGACGCTCGTCCGAAATCGGCGACGTGCTCGTGGAGGACGAACGCGTGAAGGTCCTCACCTTCACCGGCTCGAGCGGCGTCGGGTGGGAGCTCGCGGCCCGGTCTCCGCGGAAGCGCGTGAACCTCGAGCTGGGGAACTCGACGCCCGTGATCGTCGAGCCCGACGCCGACATCGGCGCCGCGGCGACGGCGATGGCCCAGCATGGCTTCTCGTTTGCCGGACAGAGCTGCATCTCGGTCCAGCGGATCTACGTACAGGAGCAGGTGTACGACGACTTCCTCGCGCAGTTCGTCCCGAAGGTCGAGGCGCTGAAGCTCGGCGACCCGGCCGACGAGGAGACGGACGTCGGGCCCGTGATCGACGAAGAGGCCCGCGACCGCATCGTCGACTGGATCGAAGAGGCGAAAGCGGCGGGCGCCGAGATCCTCGCCGGCGGCTCGCTGGAGGGCGAGCTGGTCCGGCCGACGGTGATCGCGAGCGCTGGTCCGAGCCTGAAGGTGTCCTGCGAGGAGGTCTTCGGGCCGGTCGTCACCGTTACCCGTTACCGCACCCTCGACGAGGCGATCGAGCTCGCGAACAGTACGAAGTACGGGCTCCAGGGCGGGATCTACACCGGCAGCATCCGGACCGCGATGAGGGCCGCCGCCGAGCTCGAGTTCGGCGGGGTCACGATCAACGAGGCGCCGACCTTCCGAGCCGATCAGATGCCCTACGGCGGCCTGAAGGAATCGGGCAACACGAAGGAAGGCCCGGCGTACGCGGTCCGCGAGCTGACCGAGGAGCGCCTGGTCGTGATTGATCTCTGAAAGACCGCTCGGCCGCAGGGCCGACTGGCGCGTTCGCTAGATTCGACGGGCGATGGCAGGACTGTGGCCGTTCGGCCGTTCCCGCTCGGCGGGGACGGAGCCCCGCCGCGCCTCCACGCCGGGCGTTCTCAAGCGTGAGCGGCGGGCGCTGACGCGCGAGCGCAATCAGCTCGTCCGCGACCTCGGCGGGATCGTCTACGAGATGTACCGGCTCGACCGTTTTCGCGTCGAGCTCGTGACCGACCGCTGCCGCGCGCTCGACGCCCTGGACCAGCGGATCGACGAGATCGACGAGCTTCTCGCCTCGGCCACACGGCGGGGGCCGCGCTGCGAGTGTGGGGCGCCGATCCCGTGGGGCGCCCACTTCTGCCAGAACTGCGGCCGTCCGGCCGGCCCTCGCCCCGTCGTAACCTGCGCGCGCTGCGGAGCTCCGCTCCCGGCGGACGTGCATTTCTGCGGGAGCTGCGGGAGCGCGGTCGATCTGACGCCGGAGCTTCCGGCAGACACCCACCCCGACGGCGAGGCGGTCGCGTGAGCGAGCCCGAGACGCAGTGCCCCCGGTGCGGGGCGACGGTCGAGCCGCTTCAGGAGTACTGCGTCGACTGCGGGCTCCGCATCCGGGGCGCCGGCGTTGTTCCGACGCTCGCGACCGGCTGGCAGCGGCGCCTTCGCTGGTATCCGGGCGACTGGGTGTGGCCGTCGTTGCTGGCGCTCCTCGTGGCCGTGGCCTCGTCGGGCGGGGCGATCTGGTGGACACGGGACGCGAGCAGCGCGGCCCGGACGACCGTGATCGGCGACACGGCGCCGTTGCCGACGGTGGCCACGACCGAGACCACCCAGACGACGGCGCCGTCGCCAACCGTCCCGACACGGACGACCGCGACCACGGCGCCACCCCCGCAGCCCCCACGCCGGACGCTGAGCGAGTGGCCCCAGGGCCGAAGCGGATGGACACTCGTCCTCGTCTCGCTCCCCACCTCGGCCGGCAGGCCGGCAGCCGTCGCGAAGGCGCGCGAGGCACTGCGAGCCGGCATTCCGGAGGTCGGCGTCCTCGACTCCGCGAAGTACTCGAGCTTGCACCCGGGCTACTACGTCGTCTTCAGCGGAATCTACGGGTCGATCGGCGAAGCGCAGGACGCCGTCTCGAAGGCAGCGTCGTCGGGCTACGAAAATGCGTATGCGAGACGCGTGACGTCGTAAGGGCGTAGCGCCCTTCGCGCTTACGCCGCTGCGTCAGCTAGGTGTTGATGCGACGGACAATATTCGCGCTCCGGCAGGGGCGTGCGCTGGCACGGCTTGCCCTTGCGGGTTGTCGCCCGGCAGCGCGGGACGCCACCGTCGAAGGCACCCGCCTCGATCTGCTCCGTGATAAAGGAGACCGCGGCAGTGACGCCCTCCTCGACGGCCCAGGCGACCTGCGCCTGCGCACCGATCGGGAAGTAGCGCCGGATGTCCTGGAAGAGAGCGCGCTCGGGCTTCGAGAAATAGAGAGGGTCTCGAGCGAGGCGCTCCATTGTGTCCTCGCAAGCAGCCAGAACGTCCCGCCGATACTCGAGTTGCGTCTCACGCAAAACGTGCGGATCGATGAGATCTTTGATGGAGCGATAAATAGCGCGTGAGTACTGATACATACGGTTCTGAACCGCGAGCTTCTGAGCGTCCATCTCTTTGGTATCAGCTCCTCGATTAAGCACCCGCAAACGTCTGTTAACCACGGATTAACAGCCGCTCGCCCTCTCGACCTGGCGAGGAGCATAACGAGTTTGGCCTGCTGTTACAAAGTCCCGGCCGGGTTGCCGCGAACGGCAACGACAGGCGATAGGCAAGAATAGGCCGCCCCGTGTCGCACGACACCGACAAGCTCATCCGCCAGCTCTCGCTCGTCGCCTTCCTCATGGCGGAGAGACGCGCGCTCACTGCCCGCGACGTGAAGGGCAACGTCGAGGGCTACTCGGAGATGTCGGACGAGGCGTTCGCCCGCCGGTTCTACTCCGACCGGGCCGAGCTGCTCGCGCTCGGTGTCCCGCTCGACTCCCAGCGGGACGAGTTCACCGGCGAGGAGCTCTACACCCTGCGCTCCGAGCGCTACTTCCTGCCCGAGCTGCAACTGTCCGACGACGAGCTCGCGGCGCTCCAGACCTGCTTCTACCTCCTCGAAGGCCACTTCGCGTACGCGGAGCCGCTGCGGCTCGCCCTGCAGAACCTCGCGCTCGGCCGTCCCGGGCTCGTCGAGTCGCGGAGCCCCACTGCGGATCGAGTCGAGGTCCACGAAGCTGACTACTCGCCCGAGATGCCGGGCCGCCTCGCCAAGCTCGAGGGGGCGATCTCGAAGCAGCGCACACTCAAGTTCCGGTACTGGGCGATCACCCGCGACAAGGAAACCGAGCGGACGATCGATCCCTACGCCCTCCTCCTCGACCGCGGGCGTTGGTACGTAATCGGCCGTGATCACGACCGCGAAGACATCCGGACCTTCAGGGTCTCGCGCGTTCGGGGCGAGATCCGGCTTGCGACCCGTCGCGAACGCGACTTCCGCCTGCCGGTCGAGTTCGATGTGGACGCCTACCGCGGCCGGCCGGACTGGCAGTTCGGGGAGCTTGTCGGCGAGGCGCGAATCGAGGTCGCAGGCGACACGGCCTGGTGGGTCGAACGGGTCTATGGCCGGGTGGGACGCCTGGAGAACGGATCGTTCGTCACCGAGTACGCATCGCTCGAGCCGCTCGTGCGCTGGATCCTCCGGCAGGACGGCCGTGCCGTCCCCCAGGCTCCGCCCGAGCTTCGCCGCGCCGTCAAGGGGGCTCTGGAGCTCGCGCGCGAGCGACACGAGGCGGATCCGCCGCAGCTCGCCAAGGAGAAGAAGCGGCCCGCGGCCGTGGCGCCCGAGCGACCCGGTTCACCGGTCGCCCCGGAGCGTTTCGGCCTACTACAGGCGCTCCTGGCCTACCTCCTGGACCGCTGCGGCGAGGACTCGACCGCCGACATCCCCGCCCAGGAGATCAGCGAGCGCTTCCGGATCCCGGCCGAAGCACTCGAGGAGCATCTCTCGCTGCTCAACCTCGTCAACTTCGGAGGCGGCTGCTACGCGGTCTACGCCGAGTTGCGCGGCGATAACGTCCACGTCGACAAGGAGCTGTTCGGCGACACCTTCCGAGCGTCGCCGCGCCTGACGCCGCTCGAGGCGAGGGCGATTCGGCTCGCCCTCGAGTTCGTCGGCCCGATGATCGCCGCCGACGCGCACACGCCGCTCGACCGCGTGCGCGGAAAGCTGGAGGAGACCTTCGGCCAGTTCGAACTGGGCCAGACGCCAGCGCCCGACGTCCCTCGCGACGAGGAAGATCTCGTCGGCACCTTCAGCGACGCGATCGACCAGCGGCGCCTGGTCGAGATCGAGCACCTGAAGGAAGGCGACAAGGACTCGACGACGCGAACGGTGGAGCCGTACCGCCTCGAGCGGCGCCTGCCCTACTGGTACGTCCACACGTGGGATCGCGACAGGGACGGCGAGCGCAGCTTCCGGCTCGACCGGATCCGCAGCGCCCACAAGCTGCGGAACAGCTTCGAGCCGAGGGAAGGCTACGCCCCGCACGGATTCGAAGGCATGCGCCCCGTCAAGGTCTGGTACTCGCCGGAGGTCGCCCGCTGGGAGGTCGAGCGCGGAGCGACCCCGCTTGCCGACGGGTCGGCAGTCCGGGAGTCGACTGCGGGCGAGGAGTGGCTCGTCGGCGAGATCCTCTCCTACCGCGGCGAAGCCGTCGTGCTGGAGCCCGACCTGCAGAAGCGCGTGGCCGCGAGGGCCAAAGAGCTCGCGCGGGAGCTGGGCCTCAGCCGGGTGACGGCGGCCGCCCGGTAGCGCTTAGACCGCGAAGCCCTTCCGCCATCGCCGGACGATTCGCCACTGGATCAAGACGATCAGCGCTGTCAGCACGAACATCGTCAGGGTCGCGGAGGCCGCGTAGCCGTACCGGAGGTACTCGAACGCGTTGCGATAGACGAAGAGCGGCACGTACGTGGTCGAGTGGAGCGGCGGCCCCCCCTCGGTCACGATCAGCGCGGGGACGAACGTCAGCTGGAGGCTGAAGATCGTGTCGCGCGCCAGCAAGAGCAGCAGGACCGGCGCCATCAGCGGGAGGGTGACCCGCCGGAAGACCCCCCACGCCGTCGCATCCTCCAGCGCGGCGAGATCGTAGAGCTCGCTCGGGAGCCCCTGGCGCGTGACGAGCAGGATGACGAACCCCTCGCCGATCGTGAAGAGGCTCATGATGATGATCGCGGCCCGGGCGTCGTTGGGATGCGTCAGCCACTGCGGCGGCTGCACGCCCCAAGCGGTCGTCGTTGGGCTGTCGCCGCCGATCTTCAGGAGCAGGTTGATCGGGCCGTACAGCGGGTTGAAGAGCCACAACCAGACGAGCCCGTAGGCGATGTCGGGGATCACGGTCGGGAGGACGGCGGCAGATCGATACGTGCCGACCCCCGTAAAGCGTCGGTGCAGGAGGAGCGCGAGCCCCAGGGCGCCGACTAGCCGAAGCGGCACGGCCACGGCCGCAAACACCAGCGAGTTCTTCAGTGCGATTCCGAACACGTCGTCGTCTGCGAGCTGGCGGAAGTTGTCGAAGCCGACGAAGCTCGGAGAGCGGAGCAGGTCGTACTCGCTGAAGGCGAGCCCGAAGGTGACGAGCGCCGGCAGCGCGACGAGCGCCGTGACCCCGATCACATAAGGCGCGAGCATGAGTGCGACCTGGCGTCGTTCGTTCACGCCCACTCCAGCCGCTCGCCCGAGGCGGCATCGAAGAGATGGGCGCTCGACCTGTCAAACGCGATGCCGACCTCGGCTCGCTCAAGAGGTCGATGCTCCGCCGCCACCCTGACGACGAGACCGCGGTCGAGGTGGACGAAGGCGTCGCTGCCCGCTACCTCTACGAGGTCGACACGGGCAGGGACCCCCTTCTCCACGAGACGCAGATGCTCGGGTCGGATGCCGAGGAGCGTCCCCTCGGGGATGGCGTGGAATGGGCGGGCCGAATCCGGGTCGAGGAAGTTCATGGCCGGTGTGCCGAGAAAGCCGGCGACGAAGAGGTCGCTCGGACTTGCGTAGACCTCGTCCGGCGTCCCCACCTGACGCACGCGCCCCGCGTCCAGAACGGCGATGCGGTCGCCGAGCGTCAGAGCCTCGACCTGGTCGTGGGTGACGTGCACCATCGTTGCGCCCACCTCGCGGTGGAGTCGTCGCAGCTCGGTCCGCATCTGGACCCGTGTGCCGGCGTCGAGGTTCGAGAGCGGCTCGTCGAGGAGGTAGAGGTCTGGACGGCGGACGAGCGCTCGAGCGAGCGCAACGCGCTGCCGCTCGCCTCCGGAGAGCTCGTACGGGCGGCGCTCGAGCAGCGCCTCGACGCCGACGAGCTCCGACGCCTCCGCGACGCGCGCTCGAACCTCCCGCTTGGGCTCCTCGCGGACGACGAGGCCGAAGGCGATGTTCTCCCACACCGTGAGGTGCGGGAAGAGGGCGTAGCTCTGGAAGACCATCGAGACGTTGCGGCCGGCCGGGCGTACATTCGTGACGTCGCGGTCTCCGATCCGGATCGCTCCGTCGTCCACCGTCTCGAGACCCGCTACACAGCGGAGCAGCGTGCTCTTCCCGCAGCCAGACGGCCCGACGACGACGAGCAGCTCGCCGTCGCCGGCCTCCAGGTCGACTCCGTCCAGTGCCTGTGTCCCGCCGAACCGTTTACGGACGCCCTCGAGCGCAAGCCTGCTCACCGGCCGAGCCATCCCGCGCCGCGATCTTCGTGGAGGAAGTACCGCTGAGCCACGGCGAAGGCGACGACGACGGGCGCTGTGGCGACGACGGCTCCCGCGAGCAGTACGGGGTAGTTCGTCCGGTCGAGGACCTCCAGCGATCGCAGGCCGAGCGGCAGCGTGTAGAGGTCTGGGTCGAAGAGGTAGATCAGAGGATCGAGGAAGTTCCCCCACGAGGCGATGAACGCGAGCAGCGCGATCGCGATCGTCACCGGCCGGACGAGCGGCATCGCGATCCGGCGCCACATCGCGAGGGGCTGCATCCCCTCCAGCCGCGCAGCCTCTAGGAGCTCGTGCGGCAGCCGCCTGAAGCTCCAGTAGAAGAGCAACACGTAGAGCGGCGACAGGCCGAGCAGCGCGGGGGCCACGAGGGGCGCCCAGGTGTCCGTGAGCCCCAGCCACCGGAAGAGGGCGAAGCGGGGAACGAGCAGCGCGGTCGCCGGCACCATGAGCGCCGCGAACGACAGGCCGATCAGAAACGCCCGCGCCCTCCCGGCGACCAGCAGGAGCGCGAAGCCCGCCCAGGACGCGACGAGGACTGCGAGCGGCACCGTCAGCGCAGCGACGAGAAGCGAGTTGACGGTGTGGCGCGCGAGATCGACGAGGTCGAAGGCACGGTCGTAGCTCCTCGTCGAGAGCGGCCTCGGAATGAGCTCGGGCGAGCGCGGCGGCGCCGTCCCCGGATCTCGAAGAGAGCCACTGACCATGAACCACAGCGGCAGGAGGAAGATCGCCGCGATCGCGACCGCCGCCGGCTGACGCCAGCCTCCCCAACTCCGCTCGCCCGCCTTCACGTAACGGCCGAGTCTACGAGTGAGATCAGCGCTCGGCCCGCTCGAACAGCGGCCGCGTCGTCCGGTCGATCTCGTCGACGACCTCGTCGACCGGTTGGCCGAGATAGATGCCGTTCTCGAGGAGCCCGTTGGTCGCGTCCTCGATCTCGGGCCAGGTCGAGACCGTCGGCACCGAGCGGATCGACTCGATCGCGTCGAGGAAGACGCGGGAGTTGGCCGGCTTCTGGCCCGGGTCGAGGAACGCGTCCGATTCGGCCACCGAGCGGAGCGAGGGCACCGTGCGGCCCGTCCGGGCGATCACCTGCGCCCCCTCCGGGCCGAGCGCGTACTCGACGAAGCGCCAGGCGGCGTCCTTCTCATCGGAGTTCTTCGTCATGCAGTAGGCGTCCGAATGGAGGATGCTGGCCGGCCGCTGGAAGAACGGCAGCGAGACGACGTCCCAGTCGAACTTCGCCGCCTCGCGGATCGCCGGCACAGCACGGCGCGACTCGAGCAGCATCGCCGAGCGCCCGTTGACGAAGCGGCTCTCGTCGTCCTCGGCCTCCACCTCCTGGTCGGGCGGGACGACCCCATGCAGCGTCCGGAGCTCGAAGAAACTGACAATCGCCTGTTTCGCCTCCTGTGTGTCCAGGGTGAAGCGCGTCGGCTTCTCCGCGTCGTCGACGAGATCGCCACCATTCGACCAGACGAAGGGGGCGACGCGGATGATCTGCGGCTCGACGCCCAACCCGTAGATCGCCGCCGGTGCGGTGTTCGGCATCGGGAGATCCGGGTCGGCGCCGCGCACCACCTGCCCCTTCTCGTCGCGCGTCATCTGCTGGGCCCTGACCACGAACTCGTTCCAGGTCATCCCGTCTCGCGGCGCCAGGACGTCGAAGCGTTTGAAGAGATCCTTGTTGTAGTAGACGACCAGGCTCGAGATGTTCTGCGGCAGGCAGGTGACCTCGCCGTCCCAGCGGAACGCATCGACCGCCTGGGGATAGAAATCCTCGAGCTCGAACTGCCGAGAGGCGTCGACGTACGACGCGAGCGGCTCGAGCGCGCCGCGAGCCGCGAACTGGCCGTAGAAGCGGTAGTTCATCAGGAAGAGGTCGGGCGGGGAGCCTCCGGCGAGCGACGTGGAGAGCCGTGCGATGAGATCCTCGCGGTCGCTGGCCTCGATCAGCTGGACGTCGATGTCAGGCTCCGCCTGCCGGAACGATCGAATGAGCGTGCGGTAGGCGTTGATTTCCGGGGGGTCCCCGAACACGAGGAAGCGGATCGAGCCGGACCCGTTGCCGCCCGAGTCGCCGCCGCAGGCACCACCAAAGACGGCGAACGCCGCGAGAACCGCGAGAGCGATAAGGCGGAGGCGAGTCAAACCGGCAGCGACAGGCGGAAAGTCGCGCCGCGGTCGGGTGCCGAGCGAACCTCGAGGGAGCCGCCGTGAGCCTCGGCGATCGAACGCGCGATGAAGAGCCCGAGTCCGGTGCCCGGCTTCGCCGCCTCGCCCACGTGCACCCGTCCGAACTTCTCGAAGATCACGCGCTGATGCTCCGGAGCGATCCCTGGGCCGCGGTCGCGAACCTCGATCACGACACGTCCGTTCGAGCTGGCAACCTCGACCTGTACCTCGTCGCCCGGCGCCGAGTACTTGACGGCGTTGTCGATCAGGTTCACGAGTATCTGCCGGAGCCGGTCGCGGTCGCCGCGCACGGCGGGAAGCGGATCCCGGACGACGGCTCGGACCGCGACCTCGTCCTGCCCGTGCTCGGCGGCGGCGGCGGAATCACGGACAAGCGCGCCGAGGTCCACATCTGCGAACGAGTAGCTGAACGTCCCAGCATCGATCCGGGAGGTGTCGAGGACGTCGCCGATTAATTCCGCCAGCCGCGACGTCTCGTGCGCGATCAGCGCGAGGAACGACTCCCGCTGCTCCGGGGTGAGCTCGCGCCAGCGTTGTTGCAGGGTCCGGGCGGAGCCGATCACCGACGCCATCGGGCTCCGCAGCTCGTGCGACACGAGCGAGACGAAGTCGGCGCGCAGCGCGGAGAGCTTGCGGAGCTCCTCGACAGTCGCCCGTTCCGCTTCGTAGGCGCGGATGTTCTGCACGGCGCCCCCGACCAGGCGGCCGAGCAGGCCCAGGAGCTCGACTTCACCCGAGCGGAACGCGCTCGGCTCTCGGCGCACGATCGAGATCGCGCCGATCGTCTCGGCTCCGGAGAGAAGCGGAGCGACCACGCGCGACCGCAAACCCAGTTCGAGAAAGTCGCGCTCCTCGTCGTACATCGGTTCTGACATGTCTTCCCGGTAGACCGTCTGGCCGTCGCGGACGACGTCCTCGATCACCGAGCCTGCGATCGAGACCACTGATCCGGGGGGAAAGACGGTCTCGACGGCCTCGCCCGCTGCGGCGAATACCCGAATGTTCCCGTTCTCGATGAGGACGATCGCAGTCCGCTGGAACACGACGAGTCCGCGCAGCTCGCGGATGAAAGCGGCGAAAGCCTGCGCGAGATCGAGCGACGAGCCGAGAGCGCGAGCGGCGCGGTTCGTGGCATCGAGGACGTCCGCGCGCCGGCCAAGCTCGTCCCGGAGGTCTTCCGCTTCCGCGGCCCTGGTGGTTGCGCTCGCTCGCTCCTCCCGCAGGCGATTCACGAGCGATCCGACGATCACGCCGACGATCACCTGGACGCCAACGGGCAAGACGATCCGGTTGAGGTCGAACTCCTGCGGCGGGAAGTACTCGTCACGCCACCACTCGGTCACGGCGAGCCCAGCGGCGGAGAGCGCGGACAAGGCGATCGCGCCGACGACCCCAAATCGGAGCGCGGCCTCGATCAGCGGGACGAAGACGAGCTGGCGCATCGGCGTGCCGGGATCGAAGGTGAAGACGAGGACGTAGCCGTAGACGACCGCCGTGTCGAAGGCGAGCGCCGCGAGCCCGATCCGGCGCCATCCGTGTCTTGAGGGAATCCGGTAGGCGAGGAACAGGAAGAGCGCCGAGCCGATCGCGAACGTGACGCTGATTCCCCAGGCCCACGCCTCGTAGCGGGGCGGGTAGTCGGCCTCGAAGATCCCGACCTCGAGCAGGGCGAAGAGAACGGCGAGGAGCCGCACCCAAGCCATCCAGACCTCAATCCGGGATCGGCGTCTCGCGTCCTGGGCCAACGCGCTACGAATTGTGACGGTCCCGCAGGCGGGCGGCGGCCCAGGCTCCGTGATCGGCGAGTACGGGATCCTCGGACGTGGCGTACGAATCGGCGAGCTCGAGGTGCTCGGGCCCGCCGGTGTTCCCCAGCGCGACGAGTGCGTTGCGGCGCAGATAGCGCGGGTCGTTTCGTGGGATGAAGAGCCGGTCGTACCGCAGGCGGAGCTCCGCGTCTTCGGCCTCCAGCCAGTCGACGAGCGAGACGTGCGGCTCCATGTTCTTGGGCGGCGGACCGGCGCGGCGCTTCTCGACGCCTCGGTTCCACGGACAGACGTCCTGGCAGATGTCGCAGCCGTAGACGCGATCGTGGAGCGCGACGCGCACGTCTGCCGGGATCGAGTGGCGCGACTGAGTCCAGTACGAGAGGCAGCGGTTGACGTCGAGCACGCCGGCCTCCTCGAGCGCGTTGGTGGGACAGGCGTCGATGCAGAGGCGGCACGAGCCGCAGTCGAGACCGAGCGGCGACGTCGGCTCGAGCTCGGCGGTCGTGACGAGCGTGCCGAGCACCACCCACGATCCGTGCTTGCGTGTGATCAGCATCGTGTTCTTGCCGTAGAAGCCGACGCCCGACCGGGCCGCAGCCTCCCGGTCGACGTGCTGGTTGGCGTCCACGAGGACCCGGAACTGGCCGCCGAGCCGGCGACCGAGCTCCTCGAGGCTCTCCCGTAGCTGCGCGTACGCGTCGTTCCAGGTGTAGCGCGGGAGACGGCCCTGGCCGGGCGTCGGCTCCGGGGCATCGGCGTAGTAGCAGAGGGCCCCGGAGACGACTGTTCTGGCCCCCGGGAGGAGGCCCTCGGGGTGGCACGAGACCTCCGGCTGGGCCATCGTGAACTTCAGGTCGGCGAAGAGGCCGTGCGCCCGACGCTCGGCGATGTGGCGTTCGGTATCCGCATACGGCTCGGCCGGTGCCGCACCGATCGCGTCCAGCGCCAGCTCCCCGGCCAGCCGTTCGAGTTCAGCGGCCGTCATGCACCTGATTGTGCCTAGGGTGAGCCGGGATGAAGGCAATTCGAATCCACGAGGACGGCGGGCCCGAGGTTCTTCGCTACGAGGACGCACCCGATCCGGTGCCCGGCCCCGGCGAGGTCATGATCCAGCTCCGCGCTGCCTCGCTCAACCGCCTGGATCTCTGGGTCCGCGCAGGGCTGCCGTCGGTGCCGAAGCCGCGGATTCTCGGGGCGGACGGCGCCGGCGTGGACGAGTCGGGCCGGCGGGTCGTCATCAACCCCGGAATCGAGCACGGGGACCGGATCAGCGTGATCGGCGAGCACATGGACGGGACGCACGCAGAGCTGATCGCCGTACCCGAGAGCAACGTCTACCCCATCCCCGACGGGCTCTCGTTCGAGGAGGCCGCGGCGTTCCCGCTCGTCTTCGAGACCGTCTACCGAATGCTCGTGACGCGGGCAGGGCTGCGCGAGAGTGAGTGGGTGCTCGTCTGGGGTGTCGGCAGCGGGATCGGCACAGCCGCGCTCCAGCTTGCGAAGGCGCTCGGAGGGCGTGTGATCGTGACCTCGTCGAGCGACGCGAAGCTCCAGCGGGCGAAGGAGCTGGGCGCCGACGCGATCGTCAACCACAAGAGTGCGGACGTCGTCGAGGCTGTCAAAGAGGCGACCGGCGGACCGGGTGCCGACGTCGTCGTCGAGCACGTCGGAGAGGCGACCTGGCAGACATCGCTCCAGGCCGTCCGGCCGCACGGCCGGATCGCCGTCTGCGGCGCGACGACCGGCCCGAACCCGAAGGCAGCCCTCCATCGCATCTGGTGGAAGCAGCTGACGATCCTCGGCTCGACGATGGGGACAAAGGACGACTTCGAGGGCGCGTTCGAGCTCGTCAAGGCCGGCAAAGCGCGGCCTGTCGTGGATTCGGTCTTCCCGCTCGCCGAGGCCCGAGCGGCGCACGAGCGCATGGAGGCCGGCGAGCAGTTCGGGAAGATCGTCCTGTCTATTCAGGCGTGACGTAGGCGGCCGTCAAGCCGCCGTCGACGAGAAACGTCGCCCCGTTCACGTACGACGACTCGTCGCTCGCCAGGAACAGCGCCGCATTCACGATCTCACGCGGTTTCGCGAGCCGGCCCATCGGTAGGTGGATCCGCCGTCGCTCGTACGCGGCCGGATCGTCACCGAAGATCCGGAGCAGGAGCGGCGTCTCGACCGGCCCGGGGCACAGCGCGTTCACCCGGATCCCCTGGCGTGCGAACTGCACGCC
>JBKKAR010000161.1:0-6973 GCA_046714355.1 Gaiellaceae bacterium
GCTAGCTGAGCTGCCTACAGAGGTTGTGAACGGCTGAGGATCTATCCGGCCCTCCTTCGAGGCTGTGGGTCTGCCAGGACCTACGCTCGAAGGAGGGCTCGGATGTATCTGCACGCTAACGCCAAGCTCGGATTGGCCGGCCGGCTCGCGCTGGTGCGCGCGATCGAGGATGGTCTGTCGCTGAAGGCGGCCGCGGCCGCCTTCAGCGTCTCGCCTGCGACCGCGCACCGCTGGTGGCACCGCTGGCTCGACGCGGGCGTCGAGGCGCGCACGACGCTGGCCTGCCTGCTCGATCGCTCGAGTCGCCCGCGCCGCTCGCCGCGCGAGCTCGCGCCCGAGCTGCAGGAGCGGATCTGCACCTGTCGTCGGCAGACGGGCTGGGGGCCACGGCTCGTCGGCGCCGCCACCGGCTTTGCCCACTCGACCGTCTGGAAGGTGCTCCACCGCGCGGGGATCTCCCGACCGGTGCGGCCGGCGAAGGAGCCGGCCAACCGCTACGAGTGGCCCTGCCCCGGGGATCTGCTGCACATGGACGTCTCCCGCTTTGCCCGCTTCGAGCGCCCTGGCCACGCCGTCACCGGTGATCGCTCGCAGCGCTCACGCCTGTGGATGCGTCCCGAGACGCGGGTCGGCTACGACTACGCGCACGCGATCGTCGACGATCACTCCCGGCTCGCCTACGTCGAGCTCCACACCGACGAGCGCGCGACGACCGTGACCGGCTTCGTCGAACGCGCGCTCGGCTTCTTCGCGGCGCACGGGATCAGCGCCAAGCGGCTGATGACCGACAACGCCTTCAGCTACGTCAAGAACCGCTCGCTGCGCGAGCTGCTCGCCGCCCGCGCCATCCGCCACCTCACGACCGAGCCCTACCGGCCGCGCACCAACGGGAAGGTCGAGCGCTTCCACCAGACGATGGCCAGGGAGTGGGCCTACGGACTTGCCTATCGCTCACATCGACACCGCAACCGAGCCCTGCCACACTGGCTCGACCACTACAACACGCGCAGACCGCACAGCTCGCTCGGAGGCCGCCCCCCGATCAGCCGCGTTCACAACGTCCGTGGGTAGGACAGCTAGCTAGCGGTCGTTAGATCGATTCCGTCTCCAGGGCCGGCGGCTCGTCTTCTGCCAGCCGGCGCTGCAGGACGCTGCGGGACAGCACACCTGCGAGGCGTTCGCCCTCGACGACGGGAACGCGCTCGGCGTCCTTTTCCTCCATGAACTGGAACGCCTCCTCGACCGGGGTCGAGGCATCGATGGTGTAGAGCGGCTCCTCGGCGATCTCGCCGACGGTCGTCGTCTTCGGGTCCCGGCCGGTCGCGACGACCTCGCGAACCAGCGTCTTGCGCGTCACGACGCCAACGAACCGGTTGTCGTCGCAGACGAAGACCGCGCGGACCTCCGGGCGCGCGAGCGCCTTCCCGGCCTCCTGCGCGCTCTCGGAAACCCCCAGCGTGGGCGGGTCGGAAACCATGGCCTCGCGGACGACGGTCACGGGTAGATGCCGCGAGCCGAGAGCGCTCCGGCGACCTCGCGGATCGCAGCGACGAGCGCGGCCTGTCGCGGCGTGATCTCGAGTTGCTCGGCCAGGTTCCAGACGCGGTCGAAGGCGTCGTTCAGCTTGTCTGCGAGCTTCCGGCGGATCTCCTCCCTCGACCAGAACAGCCGGCCGATGTCTTGCACCCACTCGAAGTAGGAGACCGTCACGCCGCCGGCGTTCGTGAGGATGTCCGGAAGTACGACGATCCCGCGCTCGACCAGGATCGCGTCCGCCTCCACCGAGGTCGGGCCGTTCGCGCCCTCCGCGACCATCTTCGCGTCGATTCGGCCGGCGTTCTCCGCGGTCACCTGGTCCTCGAGCGCCGCCAGCACGAGGATGTCGCAGGGGATCTCGAGGATGTCCGTGTTGGAGAGGTGCCCGACGTCGGGGTAGCCCTCGAGCGAGCCGTGCTTCGCAACCCAGGCCTGGAGCGCGTCGAGATCGAGGCCGCTCGGTGAGTAGACGCCGCCGGAGATGTCCGAAACGGCCATGACCGTCGCGCCCCGCCCGACGAGCTCGTGGGCCGCGACGCCGCCGACGTTGCCGAAGCCCTGCACGACGCATCGCTGGTCGGCGAGGTTCCATCCGAGGCGCGCACAGGCTCGCTCGATCACGATCACGGCGCCGACGCCGGTCGCCTCTTTCCGCAGGACCGAGCCGCCGATGGAGATCGGCTTGCCCGTGACGATCTCGGGCACCGCGTGGCCCTCCACCATCGAGTACGTGTCCATGATCCAGGCCATCGTCTGCTCGTTCGTGGCCATGTCCGGAGCGGGAATGTCTTCCTCGGGCCCGATCACCGGCCGGAGCTCGATCGTGTAGCGGCGGGTCATGCGCTGAATCTCGTTCTGCGACATCTCGCGCGGGTTGCACCGGATACCGCCCTTCGCCCCGCCGTACGGGATCTTCAGGAGCGCGCACTTCCACGTCATCCACATCGCGAGCGCAGTGCACTCACCGAGCGAGACGTGAGGGTCGTAGCGCAGGCCTCCCTTCGTCGGCCCGAGCACCGTCGAGTGCTGAACGCGATAGCCGGCGAGGACGCGAAGAGAGCCGTCGTCGAGCCGGACGGGAACGGACATCATCAGGGCGCGCTCGGGGTACCTGAGACGCTCCGCCACGAAATCCTCGACGTCCGCGTGCTCCAGCGCCTGGTCGAATTGCGCAAGCGCCATCCGGAAGAGCGGCGTGTCCCACTCGAGGGCTGCTTGCTCGACGTCCAGAGCCACGGCGGGAGTCTAGTTTCCGGGTGTCTCGGTCTTGTTCACGACGAGTAGGAGTTCGGGCTCGAGCCTCTCGACGACGATCTCGTCGCCTGGGTCCGCCCCCTCCTCGCAGCGGGCGCGCCAGAGCTCGCCGAGCACGCGCACCTGTCCCTCCGGCCGGCAGGCGACGACTACGACGCCGCGAGCGCCGGGTAGCGCCTCCGCGCCCGTCACGGCCTTCCGCCGGCGCGAGAGCCAGACCCAGAAGCCCACCTCGGCCAGCTCGACCGCCGTGGCCGACGCCACGACCACGATGCCCCAGCCCGTCGACAACCAGAAGACGGCGGCGAGGACTGCGAGGACGAGAAGCAATTGATCTTCGAGAGAGGTGCCGGGGGCGGGACTCGAACCCGCACGCCCCCGTGGGGGACAGCTGATTTTAAGTCAGCCGCGTATAGCCAGTTTCGCCACCCCGGCGGCGCAAGGATAGCCCCCTACTGGTTGCCGACCTCGAGGTTGGAGCGCCGGAAGCAGCCCTGCTCGATGCTGTTCTTGCACGACTCCGGGGCCTTGAAGCCAAAGGCGTCGATGAACGTGTCGAACACCTTCTCGTCGAACTCCTTGCCCTTGGCGACGTGCGTCCAGGCGGTGAGGGCGATCTGGTCTTTGAGTCTCGGATCCCGTGCCAGGACGATTCCGTTCGGATCGGCGTTGTAGTACTCGATGATCCGGGTCACAGTCGCCTGGGGAACATCGTCGCCGTAGAAAATCCCGACGGCGCCGTGCTCGAGGTTGTGGACGTAGTTGATCTCGGAGACCGGCTGGTCGTACACCCCGTAGATAACGGTTTGGTTCGAATGCTGGCCGCTCGTGCCCGGAACGGTGTTGTACTTGAAGCCCGGCGCCAGCTGGGGGACATGAGTCCGTCCGAGATCTTTCGGGTGCTGATACGTCCAGCCCGCGGCCTTGATCGTGGCGACCGCGTTCAGCTGGGTCTTGCCATCGTCGTCGTCGTTCCCGGCGAGGAGGAAGAATCCGGCCACGACGGCCAGCATCAGGAACCCCGACGCGCCGATCGCGTAGAGGATCTTCCTGTTCCGCCCCTCGTCCCGCGGCGCCGTTCGCACCTTGGGCGCCTGGACCGCCCGTCTGGGCGGCGGGGGTGTGCGTACCTTCCTGGCCACCGGGCGCGGATGGTAGCTCCTGACGCGTAACTGGCGCTCCGCTCCCCGATCACCCATACTCGCGCTGCCGCCAACCACAAGGGAGGAACAGATGACGGGCTTTCTCGACAGGCTGCTCGGGCGAGGAAAGAAGGCTGCAGGCGACCTTGCGAACGACCCGGAGATGCGCAAGGAAGGCTCGCACCAGGAGGCCGAGGGATCGGCCGAGTCCCGGGCCGATCGCGCGGACGAGATGGCGCAGGAGGCGCGCACCGACGCCGCCGAGCACCGCGCCGAGCGCAACGACCCGATGTAGTCGAGGGGGCAGGGGGGGGGGGCGCCGCCCCCCAGGGGGGCCGCCCCCCCCCTTGGCCCGTCCGACCCCCTCTCTAGCGTTTCCAAGTCCTATGGGGACTGCATTGCTCACCCTTGGCCTGGCGGCCGCCGTCGCCATCGCCGGAACCGTGATCGTCAGGACGATCCGCGAGTTGCTGGAGGCACGTCTCGGCTCGGTCGAGGAAAGGATCGACCGTCGGCTCTCCGAGGTGCACGAGGGGTTCGACCGCCGGCTCGAAGGGCTCGACGGGCGGCTGCTCTCCAACCAGCAGAACGCGGGGCAGACGGCGAATCAGATCGCCGACCGGCTCAGCAAGCTGGACGGCACGGCCGCCCTCATGCTGCAGAAGGCGGCGGACCTTGGCCGGCTCGAGCAAGCTCTCCGTCCGCCCAAGGCGCGGGGTGGTGTCGGCGAGATGCTGCTCGGCAACCTCCTCCAGGACATGCTTCCGGCGGACGCGTACCGGCTCCAGCACACATTCCGGTCCGGTGAGCGCGTGGACGCCGTCATCCGTGTCGACAAGCTGCTTCCCGTCGACGCGAAGTTCCCGCTCGACAACTTCGAGCGCTTGGCCAACGCGGAGGACGATGGGGAGCGCGAGCTCCACGAGAAGGCGTTCGCACGGGACGTCAAGGGTCATATCGATGCGATCGCGGCCAAGTACATCCGGCCGGCCGAAGGTACGTTCGACTTCGCCTTCATGTACCTGCCGTCGGAGTCCGTGTACTACGAGCTCGTCTGCGGAAAGACCGGAAACCTCTCGGCTTACGCGCACGGGAAGCGCGTCATCGCGGTCTCGCCGAGCACGCTCCACGCGTACCTGCTGATGATCACGCAGGGGCTGCGGGCACTGCAGATCGAGCGCCACGCACAGGACGTGATGGCGTTCTGCGCCCAGATCGGCAAGGACTTCGAGCGCTTCCGCGGCGACTTCGAGGTCGTCGGCAAGCACATCGCCAACGCGCAGACGAAGTACAGCGAGGCCGATCGCCGGCTGGATCGCCTCGGAACGAGCCTCGAGCGGGCAACCGAGTGGGAGCCTGCGTCGGTCGAGGCAGCCGAGCCGACCGAGCTTCCGCGCGCGCTCGACGCCGCCTAGCTGCCCCTAGAATCGGCGGCATGGCCGCCGACCAGTTTGGAGTTCGCTCGACGCTCGACGTCGGGGGCGAGAGCTATGAGATCTTCCGGCTGGCTCCGCTCCAGGCGCGCTTCGACGTCGAGCGCCTCCCGTACACGCTGAAGATCCTGCTCGAGAACGTCCTGCGGACATCGACGCCCGAGAACGTCGAGGCGGTCGCGGAGTGGGTCGCGACGGACGAGCCATCGCGCGAGATCTCCTTCTCGCCGGCCCGCGTCATCCATCAGGACTTCACCGGCGTGCCGGCCATCGTCGACCTAGCCGCGATGCGCCACGCCATCCACGACCTCGGCGGCGAGGCATCTAAGACGAACCCACAGCTTCCGGCCGAGCTGGTCATCGACCACTCGGTGCAGGTCGACGACTTCGCCAACCGCCTCGCGATCCGGCACAACACCGACCGTGAGTACGAGCGGAACCGCGAGCGCTACGCTTTTCTCCGCTGGGGCCAGCAGGCGTTCGACGATCTGAAGGTCGTGCCTCCCGAAACCGGGATCGTCCACCAAGTCAACCTCGAGTACCTCGGCCGCGTCGTCGAGGCTCGAAACGGCCAGGCCTTCCCGGACACGCTGCTCGGCACCGACTCGCACACGACGATGATCAACGGGCTCGGCGTCCTCGGCTGGGGCGTCGGCGGCATCGAGGCCGAAGCCGCGATGCTGGGCGAGTCCGTCTCGATGCTCGTCCCGCAGGTCGTCGGCTTCCGGCTCGTCGGCGCTCTCCGCGAGGGGGCGACCGCGACGGATCTCGTCCTCACCGTTACGCAGATCCTGCGCCAGACCGGCGTGGTCGGGAAGTTCGTCGAGTACTTCGGCGCGGGCGTCTCCAACCTGCCGCTGGCCGACCGGGCGACGATCGGGAACATGTCTCCAGAGTACGGCGCGACCTGTGGGTTCTTCCCCGTCGACGACATCACGCTCGAGTACCTCCGGCTGACCGGCAGAGACAAGCAGCGCATCGCTCTCGTCGAGGCGTACTGCAAGGAGAACCTCCTCTGGCACGACCCCGACCACGACCCGACGTACACGCAGGTGATCGAGCTCGACCTCGGCGACGTGGAGCCGAGCCTTGCCGGGCCCCGCCGCCCGCAGGATCGCGTCCCGCTGACCGACGCCAAGCGATCGTTCCTCGCGGCGCTCGAGAGCTTCGACCCGAAGTACACGCCTCAGGACGAGCAGGTGGCCGAGACCTTCCCGGCCAGCGACCCGACCACCGAGCAGCACCCGATGCACAACGGCGAGAGGGTGATCGCCGACGAGCCCCCCGCGCTCCCCGCGGTCGTGGTCGCCGAGCGAACGAAGGCGGTGGCTGTCGAGTACGCGGGCGCGCAATTCAACCTCGAGCACGGCGCCGTCGTAATCGCAGCGATCACGAGCTGCACGAACACGTCCAACCCAAGCGTCATGGTGGCCGCAGGCCTCGTCGCGAAGAAGGCGGTCGAGCTCGGGATCAGCCGGAAGCCCTGGGTCAAGTCCAGCCTGGCGCCGGGCTCGAAGGTCGTCACCGAGTACTTCGAGCGCGCCGGCCTGACCCCATACCTGGAGGAGCTCGGCTTCCACACGGTGGGCTACGGCTGCACGACGTGCA
>JBKKAR010000162.1:0-4014 GCA_046714355.1 Gaiellaceae bacterium
CCGCAGCAGCAGCCGCCGGTGCCCGCCAGTGAGATAGCTTTGCCTCGAATCTAGGAGGTTTGGCCATGAGCGTCAGTGTCGAGAAGCGCAAGAACCTGGTCGGAGGCGAGTTCCTGGACGCCGCCGAGGGCGGGACGGCCGAGATCATCAATCCCGCGACCGGCGAGACGATCGCCGAGGTGCCTCAGGGGACGGAGGCAGACGTCGACCGCGCCGTCGAGGCCGCGAAGAAGGCCTGGCCGGAGTGGAAGGAGACGACGCCGCAGGAGCGCTCGGAGATCCTGCTCAAGCTCGCCGACCTGATCGACGAGCACACCGAGGAGCTCGCGGAGATCGAGTCGCGGAACGTCGGCAAGCCGATCGCCGCGGCCCGCGATGAGATGCCGATCTGCTCGGACAACATCCGCTTCTTCGCGGGCGCGGCGCGGGTACTCGAGGGACGCGCGGCCGGCGAGTACATGAAGGGCTACACGTCGATGATCCGGCGCGAGCCCATCGGGATCGTCGGCCAGATCGCGCCCTGGAACTACCCGCTGATGATGGCGGTCTGGAAGTTCGCGCCCGCGCTCGCGGCCGGCAACGTCTCGGTCCTGAAGCCCTCGGAGCAGACGCCGCTCTCGACGCTGCGCTTCGCGGAGCTCGCCGCCGACATCATTCCGCCGGGCGTCCTCAACGTGATCACCGGAGACGGCGAGCCGGTGGGCGCCGGAATCGTCCGGCACCCTGACGTCCGCATGGTCTCGCTGACCGGCGACGTCTCAACCGGCAAGGAGATCGCGAGGGCCGCCGCGGACACGCTCAAGCGCGTCCACCTCGAGCTCGGCGGCAAGGCGCCGGTCGTCGTCTTCGACGACGCCGATCCCGCCCAGGTGGCCGAGGCGATCAAGATCGCCGGCTACTGGAACTCGGGGCAGGACTGCACGGCGGCCTCACGCGTGATGGCGGGGCCCAAGATCTACGACAAGCTCCTCGAGGAGCTCGTCCCTGCCGTCGAGTCCATCAACATGGGCGACCCGTCCGAGGGCGAGGAGATCGAGATGGGCCCCGTGATCTCGAAGGCCCAGCAGGACCGGATCCTCGGCTTCCTCGACCGCGCCTCGGGCGCCAACGTCCTCACCGGCGGCGGCTCGAACGGCGACCGGGGCTTCTTCGTGAAGCCGACGATCGTGACCGGCCTCGAGCAGACGGATGAGATCGTCCAGCGTGAGGTCTTCGGGCCGGTCGTGACCGTCCAGCGCTTCGAGGACGATGCCCAGGCGCTCGCCTGGGCGAACGACGTGCCCTACGGGCTCGCCGCGTCCGTATTCACGCGAGACGTCGCGCGGGCCCTGAACGCCGCACGCAACCTCGAGTTCGGAACGGTCTGGATCAACGACCACATCCCGCTGGTGTCGGAGATGCCGCACGGCGGCTTCAAGCAGTCGGGCTACGGCAAGGACCTCTCCGCCTACTCGCTCGAGGACTACACGCAGCTCAAGCACGTGATGGTCAACCTTGGTTGAGCATCACGCGCGCAGCCCTCGTATCGCTGGGTCGTCGCTGGCGACGCGAGGCCGGAGGGCACAGTGCTTCAGCACGGGCCCGGAAAGCCTCGTGGCGTCAGCGGCGGCAGGTGGCGGCGGAGCCGGGCTTAGCCCGGCGGGAGCCGACGCCGGCCAGCGGTGCGAGGGGAAGCGCGTCATGGCCAGGCTGGACTAGGTGGCGCTGGCCGAGGAGACTGCGGTGGAGGAGGCGAGGTCGGGGCCGGCCCAGCCGGCCGACATCCGGCTCGACCGCGTCACGAAGCGGTTCGACGACGTGGTCGCGGTCGACGGGCTCTCGCTCGAGATCCCGCGGGGCTCGTTCTTTGCGCTCCTCGGTCCGTCGGGCTGCGGCAAGACGACGACGCTGCGGATGATCGGCGGCTTCGACGAGCCGGACGAGGGCGTGATCTACCTCGGCGACCAACCCGTCACCGGGCTCCCGCCGTACAAGCGGGACGTGAACACCGTGTTTCAGAGCTATGCGCTCTTTCCCCACCTCTCCATCTTCGAGAACGTCGCTTTCGGCCTTCGCCGGCGCGCCGTCCAGGGCGACCAGGTCAAGGGCCGGGTGCGCGAGATCCTCGGCCTCGTCGACCTGGCGGGGACCGAGCAGCGGAAGCCGAGACAGCTCTCCGGCGGCCAGCAGCAGCGTGTCGCGCTGGCTCGGGCGCTCGTCAACAACCCCCAGGTTCTGTTGCTCGACGAGCCGCTCGGCGCGCTCGACCTCAAGCTCAGGAAGCAGATGCAGCTCGAGCTCAAGCGGATCCAGAGCGAGATGGGGATCACGTTCGTCCACGTCACGCACGACCAGGAAGAGGCGATGACGATGGCCGACGCCATCGCCGTCATGAATCGCGGACGGATCGAGCAGCTGGGGCGGCCGAGCGAGCTCTACGAGCGTCCGAAGACCAGTTTCGTGGCCCGTTTCCTCGGTGCATCGAACCTGCTTGCAGGCACCGTCCAAGACTCGGCCTCCGTGAAGCTCGCGAGCGGCGCACTAGTCCGCGTCGCCGAGTCGCTGCCAGCCCGGGGCACTCGGGTCGCAGTGGGCATCCGTCCGGAAAAATTGCGGCTGGGCGCGCAGGACGGCGCGAACCGCCTCTCCGGAACCGTGAAGGAACTCTCCTATGTCGGAGTCGCCACCCAGTACGTCGTCAAGACCCCGGACGGCCCGCTTTCGGTCTACGTCCAGAACAGCGAGCCCGGCACGCAGGCGGTGGCGCCGGGCACCGCGGTCGAGCTCTCGTTCGGCCCCGAATCCGCCTTTGTCGTCGAGCTCACACAGGAGGAAGACCCGAAATGACCGACCTGACTCGTTCGGAGCTGCTCCGCCGGGCCGCCCTCGGCAGCGCAGCACTGTCGATTCCCGGATTCCTGGCCGCCTGCGGTGGAGACAGCAACACGGCCGCCGGCACGACCGCCGGGCCGAAAGAGCTCGCCAAGACGCTGAAGTTCTCGAACTGGACGCTCTACATCGACCGGGACGACAAGACGAAGAAGAGCCCGACCCTCGACCAGTTCAAGCAGAAGCACGGCGTCACGGTCCAGTACTTCGAGGACATCAACGACAACGCGACGTACTTCGGGAAGATCCAACGGCCGCTCTCACAGGGCCAGTCGATCGACCGCGACATCGTCGTCCTCACCGACAACTCGCGCTTCCCGGGGCTCCTCATCCGGAAGAACTGGGCGGAAAAGCTCGACAAGAGCGCGATCCCGAACTTCGCCAACCTGCAGGACTCGCTCAAGAGCCCGAGCTTCGACCCCGACCGCGAGTACAGCCTTCCGTGGCAGTCCGGTATCACCGGGATCGCCTCAAACCTGAAGCTGACGAAGAAACCGGTCACCTCGGTCGACCAGCTGCTCGAGGACTCCAAGCTGAAGGGGAAGGTGACGCTCCTCACCGAGATGGCCGACACGATGAGCGTCGTCATGCTCGCGAACGGCGACGACCCCGCGAAGGTGGACGACGCGGCCTTCGACCGGGCTCTGAAGCGGATCCAGCGCGCCGTGGATTCCGGCCAGGTGCGGCAGTTCACCGGCAACGACTACACGGGGCCGCTCAGCAGAGGCGACCTCGCCGCCTGCATCTCGTGGTCAGGCGACGTCGTCCAGCTCACCGCTGACAACCCGAACCTCCAGTGGAACCTCGCAGACTCGGGCGGCGACATCTGGACGGACAACATGCTGATCCCGCAGGGCGGCGACGCCTACACGGCTTCGACGTTCATGAACTTCGTCTACGACCCGAAGATCGCGGCGCAACTGGCGGCGTACATCAACTACGTCTCGCCGGTGAAAGGGGCCAAGGAGGAGGCGCGGAAGCTCGATCCCGCCCTGGCCGACAACCCCCTGATCTTCCCGGACGAGGAGACGCTCTCGAAGACGGTGATCTTCGACAGCGAGGCACTGAACAACCAGGACTACCTGGAGAAATGGCAGTCCTTGATCGGCGCGTGAACTCGCTGCGCCGTCAGGTTCCTGGGGCGTC
>JBKKAR010000163.1:0-9190 GCA_046714355.1 Gaiellaceae bacterium
CCGTGCGAGTCGATCCCGACCCAGAGCGGCCCGAAGTCCTTGACGCGGAACTTCCAGAGGCACTCGGGCATGAGCTCCTCCCAGGCGACCTCCTCGATCTCCTCGATCTGAGTCGTCTCGAGCGCCGCAGCGCCACCGACGATCGCGAAGTAGACCATCCCGTGCTCGCGCATCGGCTCGATCGCCTCGTCCGGCAGGCCCCCCTTGCCGCAAATCGCGCGGACGCCGTATTCGCGGCCGAGCGGCTCCGTGAAGCGCACCATGCGGGCGCTCGTCGTCGTTCCGATGCAGACCGGGTCGTAGCCGCCGTCGTCGCGCTTGCGAACACCGGGCGCCGTGTGGAGAAGGAAGGCGCCGTTGAGATCCATCGGCGGAGTCACGCCCTGGTCGAAGATGCGGATCTGCGTCCGGTCGCGGATCCCGATGATGTGCCCGTCGACGGTGACGAGGTCGCCGGCGCGGAGCTTCCGGATGTCCCCTTCGGACGCGGGGAAGGTCAGTCGATGCTCGGCCATCTCTACTTACGCCTCCCGATCCAGCTCGACGGTTCCGTCCGCGGCGACGTGAGCCGTCGCGCGCCGCGCCGCCCAGCACTGGTAGTTCACGGCCACCGGGTTCAGAGTCATGTGCGTGTCCGCATGCTCGATGTGGCACTGCAGAACGGTGACGTCGCCGCCGAGACCCATCGGCCCGATGCCGGTCTCATTCAGCAGGTCCTTCAGCTCGTCCTCGAGCTGCGCAACCAGCGGATCGGGATTCCGTGTGCCGACCGGTCGGGCGATCGCCTCCTTGGCGAGGTGCATCGCGTAGTCGGCCGAGCCGCCGATCCCCACTCCGACGATCCCCGGCGGGCAGGGCTTTCCGCCGGCGCCGACGATCGACTCGAGCACGAAGGTCTTGATCCCCTTCACGCCGTCGGCGGGGACGCACATCTTCAGGAAGCTCATGTTCTCCGAGCCCGACCCCTTCGGGACGCACTTGACGTCGAGCCCGTCCCAGTCGGCCACGAAGTCCCAGTGCACGATCGGAACGCGGTAGCCGACGTTCGGTCCCGTGTTCTCGCGCGTCAGCGTATGAACGATGTTCGAACGCAGAGGGTGGTCGAGCGTCGCGCGCATCGTCCCCTCGTACAGCGCCTGGTAAATCCGCGCCGGGTGGAGCGGGAAGTGCTCGCCGACCCGGCAGTAGTAGACGGCGATCCCCGTGTCCTGGCAGACGAGGTTGTTCTCGCGCTCGGCGACCTGGACGTTCTTGAGAATCGTCTGGAGGACGCGCTGGCCGGGCACTGACGTCTCCGTCTCGGCCGCGGCTGCGAGCGCGTCGCGCAGATCCTGCGGGATGTCCTTCAGCGCCCAGACGTAGAGGTGCGCCGCGGCGTCCTCTACGGCCTGCTGAATGTCCGTCTCGACCGCGCTCATGCCGCCGCCTTCTCGGCTGCGGCCTTACCGGCTCGCTTGCCGAACACCGTGCACTCGAGCAGCGAGTTGCCCATCATCCGATTCCTTCCGTGTGTTCCTCCGGCGATCTCGCCGCAGGCGTAGAGCCCTTCGAGCGTCGTCTCTCCGCGCTCGTCGATCACGAGCCCACCGTTCTGGTAGTGGAGAACGGGATAGGTCAGGATCCGCTCGGCCAGAGGGTCGATCCCGCCGGCCCGGTAGCGGCGCAGCATGTACGGAAGGGACACATCGGCGTCCGCCTCCGGGATCCGGGTCGTGTCGAGGTAGACCGCAGGCCGGCCGTCCTCCGTCTCGACGCCCTTGCCCTTCTCGACCTCGTCGAAGATCGCCTGCGAGACCTCGTCCCGAGGACCGAGCGAGTCGGTGAACTCCTCGCCGTCCGCGTTGAGCAGGACGGCGCCGTAGGCGCGCGTGGTCTCCGGGATCGAGTAGCCCTGCATCGCCTCGGGCCAGGCGCCGCCGTTGGGGTGGTACTGGAGCGCGTCGAGGTCGCGCGACTCCGCGCCGAGGTCGACCGCGATCTGCGTCACCTCGCCGGTGGCGCCTGGATGGTTGGTGGAGAGCTCGCCGCGCTCCTTCGCCTCGCGGAAGCAGCGGCCGCCTGCGGCCAGGACGACGGTGCCCGCGTCGATGACGTTCTCGCCGCACTGGGCCCTCCAACCGTTCTCTGTTCGCGTGAGCTCGCTGAGCGGCGCCTTCGGAAACGCTGTGCCGGAGCCCGTCTCGAAGGCGTCCTTGAGGGCCATGGTGATCGCGAGTCCCGTGCGGTCGCCGACCTGGAGCAAGCGCTTCCGCGAGGCTCCTCCACACCTGGCGAGGCGGTAGCCGCCGTTCTCGCGCGTGAACTCGACCCCGAGCTCCTCGAGCCAGTGGATGGCTCCCGGAGCCTCGCAGGTCAGCACCTCGACGAGGCGGCGGTCGGCCGTCTCGTGCGAGCTGCGCCAGACGTCCTCGGCGTGCTGCTCGGGCGAATCGTCCTCGCCGAAGGCGGCCTGGATCCCGCCCTGCGCCTTTGCGGAGTTGCAGGATTGCAGCGCGCCCTTGGTCGCCAGCGCCACGCGAGCGCCGGCCCGCTCCGCCGAGACGGCAGCTGCGAGCCCGGAGGCGCCGGAACCGATCACGAGCACGTCGAAAGAGAGCCTGCCGCCCACGGGTTTGATCTTACCACTGCTCGGCTAATTCGACTCATTAGGATTCATTATTCGAGGGCCCGCAGCCGATAGAGAGGAGGTCATGATCAAGACGATCGGCCTCGTCTCAGTTGTCTGCGCCCTCGCCATCGTCGGAATGATGTGGGCCCGCCAGAGTTTTCAGGCTACGGAGCCGGCCCCGACAGCGATCCTCCAGGCCGCCGCAACCGCGCTCGAGTTCAGCCACCGGGCGAACGGCACCTACGCCGGCGCAACTCCCGACGCGGTCACCGTCGTCTGGGCCGACATCCGCTCTTACTGCGTCGAGTTCGCGGGCTCGTACATCGCCGGGCCGAGCGGAACGCCGACGACCGGCGCCTGCCCTCGTCAGTAGATCGAGCGAAGCAGTTCGGCGATCTCGGGCGGTGACGCCGGCCGGGGATTCGCCTTCGCGCCCGCTCGGTCCGCGGTAGCACGAGCGACCTCGTCCAGCTCGTCCTCCGGGATGCCGAAGTTCCGCAGCCGATCGAAGCCGCCGAGTCGCGCGAGCTCTTCGACCCGCCTGGCCGGATCGTCGGTGCCCATCGCCTTGCCGAAGACCTCGATCTCCGCGGCTGCGACAGGCTCATTGAAGCGGAGCGCCGGCGGAAGGCAGAGCGCGTTCATCGCTCCGTGCGGCAGCCCGTAACGCCCGCCGAGAGCCTGGGCCATCGCATGGCCGAGGCACAGGCCCGAGCGGCCGAGCGCCTCGCCCGCTCGCGCCGCTCCCCGTAGCAGTGTGGTTCTCGGTCCGAGCGCCCGCCCATCGTCGAGAACCGCGGGGAGCGAGCCAACAATGAGTTCAGCGCCCTCAGCGGCCAGTCGATCCGACTCGGGAGTCCGGGCCGGGTGGTAGAGGGCCTCGGCGGCATGAGCGAGCGCGTTCAGCGCGGTGCCCGCCGTCTCCGGCCGGGGCAGCTCCAGCATGAGCTCCGGCTCGTAGACGATCCCGCCGAGCTTCGCGCCGGCGCCACCGCCGCGCATTCGCTTGTCGGGGTCGCGAACGCCGAAGAAGGGCGTCCACTCGGAACCGGAGTACGTGGTCGGCACCGACACGAGCGGAAGCTCGCTCGCCGCCGAAGCAGCCTTCGCGGTGTCGATCGCGCTGCCGCCTCCGACCGCCAGGATGCCGTCGACCCCGTCCGGCACCTCAATCCGGTGCGACGGAATCTCGTCCCAACGGGCCTCCGCGGGAACATCCAGCGAGTCCCACCGTCGGCTCGCGACGAGCAGCGGCCGCTCGATGCCGACCTCGTGGAGAACACCGGGCAGCTCGCCCAGCCCCCAGCGGACGATCACGCCAGGCGCTCTCGTGCGAAGGTGACGAACGCCTCGGCGACGCGGCTCGGAGTCCGTCCGGTGGAGCGGACGAGTGAGATCTCCCGGGTCGGCGCGAGCCCCTCGACGCTCGCCGCAGCAAGCGTGCCGGCGGCCAACTCCGGCTCGATCGCCGAGCGCGAGATGAAAGTGACGCCGTGGCCTCCGGCGACAGCCGCCTTCACGGACTCCTGGAGCCCGAGCTCGAGCTTGACGCCGAGGTCGCGCAGCCGTAGCCCTGCAGTCCTCAACTCGTCCTCGACCATCTGGCGAACGCCGGCGCCCTCCTGCATCAGGATCACCGCCTCGGAGCGGAGATCGTCGAGCCCGACCGTCTTCCCCGCCAGTCGGTGGCTGGGCGGCACCGCGAGCACGATCTCGTCCTGGAAGAACGGCTCGAACGTGACCGCGCGGTGTCGCGGCGCCGCGCCGACGACGCCGAGCTCGAGGCGACGCTCTGCGACGAGGTCGATGACGTGCAGCGTGTCGTTCACCGAAAGGGAAATCGCGACGGCCGGGTTCTCAGCCGCAAACTCACACAGCAGGAGCGGCAGCACCGTCGCGCCCGGCCCTGTGGAGCACCCGATCTCGAGGCGGCCGCGGAGCTCGTCGCCCTCGCCGGCGACCTCCTCGAGCAGCTGCTGCTCCAGAGCAAGCATGCGCTGAGCGCTGCGATAGAGCCTCGTCCCGGCCTCGGTAGGCTCGACTCGCCGACCAGATCGATCGAGGAGCCGCTCGCCGAGCCGTTTCTCGAGCGAGCGGATCTGCAGACTTACAGCCGGTTGGGTGACGCCGAGCTGTTCCGCTGCCTGTGAGAAGCTCTTGCGGTCGACGACCGCGCAGAACGACGCCAGCTGACGCGTATCCATAAGCGATGATTATGCAGAAGGATTTGCAGCCGCCAGATTCTTCCCCCTCCGAGAGCTTCATCAGGCGGGCGCGTGAGAGCCCGCGGCGGGATCGCGTCGACGCGGTGCTGAGGACGCTGGACGTGGCGCTCTCCCTGGTGTTCCTGGGGCTCGCCGCGGCGCCGATGCTGCTGATCTCGCTCGCCATCCTCGCGACGAGTGGGAGGCCGATCCTCTATCGGGGAAAGCGTGTCGGGCGCGGCGGCGAGTTCTACACGATGCTCAAGTTCCGCACGCTTCGGCCGGGAGCCGAGCAGCGCCTGGGCGCGCACCTGGGCGAGGATCTCGTCTTCAAGACGAAGGAGGAGCGGACGACGGTCGGTCGCTGGCTCCGCGCGACGCAGCTGGACGAGCTCCCGCAGCTGTTGAACGTCCTCCGGGGCGAGATGAGTCTGGTCGGCCCCCGGCCCATCCGTCCGATCTTCTTCGAGCAGCTGGCCTCGGACCTTCCGGCGTACTGGCAACGCCTAGGGGTCCGCCCTGGCCTGACGGGCTTCGCGCAGGTCCGGCGCGGCTACGAGGCTTCGATGGCCGAGAAGCTCTCCCACGACATGGAGTGGATCGCCGACCGGTCGGTCGGGCTCTACCTCCGGACACTAGGCACCACGGGGGTGCGCGTTCTCCGCCAGTCGCTCCGCGGGGCAGTCCGACCCACGCGCGTAGAGTAGGTCGCCGTGTGTGGGATCTGCGGTTTGGCGTCGCGGACCGGCGCTGCGGACCCCGAGCGCCTGCGCGCCATGAGCGCCACGCTCGTCCACCGCGGCCCCGACTCCGACGGAGAGCTCCTCGACGGCCCCGTCGGCCTGGCGGCACGACGGCTATCGATCATCGACCTCGAGGGCGGCGACCAGCCCATCGCCAACGAGGACGGAACCGTCCACGTCGTGCAGAACGGCGAGATCTACAACTTCGGAGAACTCCGAGCGGAGCTCGAACGCGCGGGGCACAGATTCACGACCCGTTGCGACACCGAGGCACTTGTTCACCTCTACGAGGAGCACGGCGAAGGCTTCGCGGAGCGGCTCCGGGGCATGTTCGCGGTGGCGATCTGGGACTCGCGGCGGCGGCGGCTCGTCCTCGCCCGCGACCGGTACGGCATCAAGCCGCTCTACTACAGGGAAGAGAGCGGGGAGCTCGCGTTCGCTTCGGAGCTCCGGGCGTTCCCGCGGGGCGCGATCGATCTCAACGCCCTGGAAAGCTTCATGGCCTTCAACTCCATCCCGGCTCCGTTCTCGATCTTCGAGGGGACGCGCAAGCTGCCGGCAGGCCATCTCCTGGTCTGGGAGGACGGCGCGACACGGCTGGAGCGCTACGGGCGCCCGGCGCCCGTCCCGGCTTCGGACGTGCGTTACGAGGACCCCGCGGAGCTGGCCGAGGAGCTGCGAGCCCGGCTGCGCGACTCCGTCCGCGCGCACCTGATCGCCGACGTCCCGGTCGGCGTCCTGCTCTCGGGCGGCGTCGACTCCTGTCTCCTCGCCGCGCTGGCGGCGCAGGAGAGCGGCGAGCCGGTCCACACGTTCTCGATCGGGTTCGAGGAGCGCTCGTTCGACGAGCTCGACGACGCCCGGTCGGTGGCGGCGATGTACGGGACCCGGCACGAGGAGATCGTGCTGCGGCCGGATGGGGCTCTCCTGCTCCCTCGCCTGGCGGAGACCTTCGACGAGCCGTTCGCCAACTCGTCGGCTCTCCCGACCTACCTCGTGTCGGAGCTGGCGACGCAGCATGTGAAGGTGGCGCTCTCCGGAGAAGGCGCCGACGAGCTCTTCGGCGGCTACTACACGTACGCCGCCGACCTCCTCGCGCTCAGGATCGGCCGGCTCGCGCCCCTCGCGCGCCCCGTCGTCGAGCGGCTGCCCAGTTCCAACCGCAAGGCCAGCCTCGACTACAAGGCGAAGCGGTTCGTCCGCGGGGCGAGTCTCCCGCCGCTCGAGCGGCATCACGCCTGGAAGGAGATCTTCTCCGCCGACCTTCGTGCGGAGCTCACCGGCCGCAGGTCGGCGTTCGACCCCGTCGACAGCCTGCGTGATCGCTTCGCGGAGACGGAGGGCGCCGAGCTCCTGGCCCGCCTCCAGGACGTCGACCTCCGCACGTACCTCGTCGACGACCTGCTCGTGAGGACCGACCGTGCCTCCATGGCGCACTCGCTGGAGGTCCGAGTGCCATACCTAGACCCGGTCGTCACCGGTCTCGCGCTGGCGCTTCCGACCCGCCTCAAGGTGCGCGGCCTCAGTAAGAAGTGGCTGCTGCGGAAGGCCGCCGCGCCGCTCCTGCCGCGCGGGATCGTCTACGGGCGCAAGCGCGGTTTCTCGATCCCCGCTGCCGCCTGGCTCCGCGGTGAGCTGGAGCCGTTCGCGCGTGAAGTCCTCGCGCCGGAAACGCTTAGGCGCCAGGGCTTCTTCCAGCCTGAGCCTGTGGGCCGCCTACTCGATCGCCATGTCGCGGGCGAGGAGGATCTCTCGCGGCAGCTGTGGGGCCTGCTCGCCTTCACGCTGTGGCACGAGCACCACGTGGAGCGGGTGCCGGGGCCGCTCCGCCAGCCTCGCCTCGCCGAAGCCGTCGCTTGAGAGCTCGCTTCAGGATGTGGCTCGTCGCCAGGCGCGGCCTGGCGGCTCAGCTCCCATGCTGGAGCGAGCTCTGAAGCTGTGGATCGACATGACGGCGCCGGCGCACGTGCTGGTGTTCCGGCCGCTGATCCGGATCCTGCGCGGCCGAGGCGACGAGGTCGAAATCACCGCACGGGACTACGCCCAGACGCTTCAGCTGCTCGAGCTGCACGGGATCGAGGCCGAGGTCTTCGGCAGCCACGGCGGCCGGTCGCGACTCGGAAAGGCGCGGTCGCTCACCTCGCGGCTGGGCGCTTTGCGCCGCTGGGCGCGGAGCCGCACCTTCGACGCCGCGCTTGCCCACGGCTCGCACGAGCTGGCGATCACGGCGCGGCGCCTCGGGATCCCGTGCTCGACGACGTTCGACTACGAGTTCGCCTGGCTCCAGCACCAGCTTGGCTGCCGCGCGGCGACCTACGTCGTCGTGCCCGACGCGATCCCGCCGGAGCGCCTCCGGCCGTACGGCGTGAGGCCGCCCAAGCTCCGGCAGTACCCGGGCCTCAAGGAGGAGTACTACCTCTCGGACTTCGAGCCTGACCTCTCGGTCAGAGACGGCCTCGGCCTGGACGCCGACCGGACTCTCGTGGTCGTGCGAACTCCGCCCGACGTCTCGCTGTATCACCGCAGATCGAACCCGATCTTCCCGCAACTCCTCGCGCACCTCGGGCAACAGGAGGGCGTCCAGGTCGTGGTGCTCCCGCGGACGCCCGAGCAGGGAGCCTATGTCCGGAGCCTCGAGCTGCCGGCCGTCGTCGTCCCGGAGCGAGCCGTCGACGCCCAGAGCCTGATCGCGCTCTCCGATCTCGTCGTTTCCGCCGGAGGAACGATGAACCGGGAGGCCGCGGCACTCGGAATTCCCGTCTACACGACGTTCGGCGGGCGACTCGGAGGCGTCGACGAGGAACTGATGCGCCAGCGCCGCCTGGTGCCGATCACCGACCCGCGAGCGCTCGTCGTTCGCCGCCGAGACCCGACGGAGACACGGCGAATCCGCCGGGATCCAGCGGAAATGCTCCGCTTCTTGTTGCCGACGCCATAAAGGTGGGCGATACTTCCCCGGCTTGTATTCCAAAAGGGGGAGAGGAATGAGGAGAGGATTCATCGGCGCTGCGGCGCTGACCACGCTCGTTGCAATAGCGGTGGTCGGGGTCGCTGGCGCCTCACACGAGGGGCCGACCTTCGACACGGCGAAGCCCGCGTACTTGCAGCCGGACCCGGAAACTCCTGGCGTCGTGATCGACCCGATCCTGTCGGTCGGCGACACGGTTCCCAGCACGGCGAGCGAGACGCAGCCGCCGTACCAGATGACGGGCATCCCGGACGGCCTCGGCGCCTACGCGAAGAGGAACAGCCGCTGGGGGCGCTGGATGCACGGCGGCGGTTCCAAGAAAGAGATCGTCGTCGTCATGAACCACGAGACCGGCGTGCCGTTCCCGAACAACCCGCCGGGCGTAAACACGCGCATCTCGCGCGTCGTGATCGACCGCGACAGGAAGGTCCACGGAGCCGAGTATCTGTTCACCGGCTTCGAGGGCTACTCGCGGTTCTGCTCGGCGACCCTCCGCATCGTGGGCGGCAAGCCGTGGTTCTTCACGGGTGAAGAGGCCGTCGACGGTGCTCGCGGTGGTGCCTCGATCGTCCTGGATCCCGAGACGGGGATGTACAAGGAGACCAGGCACTTCGGGCTCCTGCAGCACGAGAACGTCGTGCCGCTGCGGCTGAAGAAGTGGGTCTTC
>JBKKAR010000164.1:0-4879 GCA_046714355.1 Gaiellaceae bacterium
CCGGCAGGCTCAGAAGAAGTTCCGGCGGAAGGCTCGCTTCCGGCTTCGGCCGCTAGCTCTGATCCAGAATCGCGCGCGCTCGTTCGGCCGCGACCACGCTGCCCTTCTGCTCGTAGAGCTCGAGCGCCTGCTCGACGAAAGGCACGGAGTCAGTCTCACGGTCGGCGATCCGCAGCACCTCGGCCAGATCCATGAACGCATCTCCGCGCAGCACGAGGAAATCCGTCTCGTCGGCGAGCGCCACGGCGTCTCGGGCCAGGGTCTCGGCCTGCTCCAGATCGCCTCGCCTGGCCAGAAGCTTCGCCCGCACCGCCCGCCACTGGACGCCCGCAGACAGATCGTCCGGCGCCGTCGCACGCTCGCTCACTTCGCTGAGCTCCAGCGCTCGATCGTCGCGACCCTGGGCGTAGAGGGCGTCCGCGAGCTTCGCCGCCAGATCCGGAAAGTTCTGGGTCTCGCCGATCTCCTCCAGGAGGCCGTAGCCCCAGGCGAGTTCGCGCTCCGCTGCGACCGGGTCCCCCGCGAGGATCTCGACAATGCCGTAGGTCTCGGCGGCGGACGCCGCAGTCACTCTGAGCCCGAGCTCCTGAAGGATCGCCTTGTGCCAGGCCACGAGCTCCCTGGCCGCATCAAAGGCGCCCGCCATCGCGTTGAGACCGGCAAGCGCGCGCAGAGCGGAAGCGAGGATGCGCCGTTGCTGCCCCGGCTGCGCCAAGATCTCCTCGCACACGCGAATCGCGTCCGGGACGGGCATCGGGCCGAAGAACGCCGCGCCGACGGACAGATTCAGGCTCTGCGCTTCTGTACGAGCGTCGCCAGCGTGCCTCGCGTATTCGATCGCCCGCCGCAACGCCTCGTCGGTGGCGGCCGCGCGGCAGCGGAACCACGGGGCCCAGGCGAGGAGCTCCCAGACCTTCGCCAGTAGGCGTTCGTCACCGACCTGCTCGAACGTCTCCACCAGGGGCTCTGCTTCCCTCACGACCTCCTCCGTCACCGCGGGGTCGGTCAGCAGCCTGAGACGGAGGCGAGTGACCAGCGCGCGGGCCTCCAACACGCGATCCCCGGCCGCGGATGCCGTCTCGATCACCTCGTCGAGCACGGCTTCGGCCCGCTCGAAATCACCCGTCTCCCGCAGAGCCTCGCCGAGATCCGCGAACAGCTCCACCCGTCCGGCGGCGCCCGGCTCGAGTAAGGCGGCGGCACGCGACAACAGCCCCACGGCCGCCTGCAGGTCGCCCCGTTCGTAGGCCCGGCGCCCCGCCGCCGCGAGCCGCGTCGCCGCCCGCCTCGCGAGCGCACGCCCGGCGGCGTCGACTGGTCCGAGCTCCGCACGGTAGGCATGCGCCCGCTCGAAGTGGTAGCCGACGATCTCCTCGTACTCCGGGGCCCGCTCCTCCGTGGTTCGCTCGAGCCAGTCCCCGAAGTGCTCGTGCAGGTCGGCCCGTGCCAGTTTGGGCAGCGAGTCGTACGCGACCTCGAGCAGCAGGAGGTGCTGGAAGCGGAAGATCTCGTCGCGGACCGGGCGAAGTAACTCGCGCCGCACCAACGTCTCCAGCGCCCGGCCGGTGGGCTCGCGCTCCTCCTTCGGAGAGAGGTCGACGAGCGCGGTGCGCCGGAACTCTCTCCCCAGCACGGAGGCTCGCTGGAGGACAAGCCGCTCGCTCGAACTCAGGCGCTCGAGACGGGCGGCGAGCAAGGCGTGGATCGTCGGCGGTATGGGGATGTCGCCGCCGTCGCCGTCGACGCCCTGCTCGGCGACCATCGCAAGCATCTGCTCGATGAAGAGCGGGTTGCCTTCGGCCGCCGTCGCGATCCGGGCACGGATCTCCTCCGCGAGCTCGGCGCCGCCGAGCACTTCCGTCATCAGCTGCTTGCTCTCCAGCATCGAGAGCGGCTCGAGGACGACCGAGCTCACATTCGCGCGGCCACCGGCCCAACGAGGCCTGGCATCCAGCAGCTCGGGTCGGCCGAGGCAGAGCAGGAAGATGGGGGCGTCGCTGGACCACTCGGCGACGTGTTCCACGAGATCGAGGAAGGTTGGCTCGGCCCACTGCATGTCGTCGAGGACGACGAGGAGCGGGCGCTGCCGCGCTAATGCCTCGAAGAGCTTCCGCGCGGCCCAGAACGTCTCCTCGTTGGCGCTCGCCGTCCCGCCGAGCCCGACCGCACCGATGATGCGGTCGACGATCGTGTCGGCCTCCTCGTCGCCCGCGAGCAAACGCCGGAGCGCCGCCTCTGCATCTTCCTCCGCCACGACCTCCGTGACGATCTCGCGAAGCGGCCAGAACGTAATCCCCTCGCCGTACGAAAGGGCATGGCCGCTCAGTACAGTCGCTTGATCCCCGGCGGACGCAACGAGCTCGCGCGCCAGCCTCGACTTGCCGATGCCCGCCGGGCCGAGAACAGTGAAGAGCTGAACAGCTCGCCCTTCTGTCGCGCGCTTGAGGGCCTGTTGGAGCTGCTCGAGCTCCTGAAGGCGGCCGATCGAGGGCGTCTCCAGCTTGCGGAGGTACCCGGGAGCTCCGGCCGTGACCTCGAGCAATCGCCAAGCCGCTTCCCGCCCGGTCACCTTCAAGGCAGCTGGATCGACGCGCTCGACTCGTACCGCATCGCGCACGAGGCGCTCGGTCTGCTCGTCGACCAGGATCTCGCCCGGCTCCGCAGCCTGCTGGAGGCGGGCAGCGACGTTCACGGCGTCTCCGGCGACCAAGGCGTGCGCCATCGTGTTTCCGGCAACCACCTCGCCGGTGTTGACACCTGAACGCAGAGCGACGGTGATATCCGAGTCGCGCTCGAGCTCCGGGATCAAGCTTCCGAGCGCCTCTCGCGCTTCCATCGCCGCCCGCACGGCGCGGAGAGCGTCGTCCTCGTGGACGGTTGGAAGGCCGAAGATCCCGATCACGCCGCCGGCGGTGGACGCCTCGGTGCTCGCGCCATGCCGCTCGAGCACACCGGTCACGGTCTCGACCGCACGGGCCATTGGTCGGCGAAGAGCTTCCGGGTCGTGCGGCCCGCCGAGGCCGAGCACGTCGGCGGCGACGACCGAGACCGTCTTCCGTGTCTCCGGCCGCGGGACCACTTTGCGTGCCGGCTCCGGCGCCCCGTCCTCGGGCTGAAGCTCGAGCGACGGATCCTGAACGAGCACGGCGCGCTCGAGTCGCTGCAGCGCCCGGCCCGGCTCGAGCCCGAGCTCCTCGACGAGGACTTCGCGCGTCTCGTGATAGACGCGAAGCGCCTCCGCCTGACGGCCTGACCGGTAGAGGGCGACCATGAGTTGGGCTCTGAAACGCTCCCGCAGCGGGTGCTGCGCTACCAAGGCCTCCAGCTCAGCAACGAGCTCTGCATGACGACCGAGCGCGAGCTCGGCCTCGATCCGGTCTTCCGTGGCGGCCGACCGCAGCTCCTCGAGCCTGGCGGATTCGGCTCGCGCAAATGGAGCGTCGGCGAAATCGGCCAGCGCCGGACCGCGCCACAGCGTGAGCGCGTCCCGTAGTTCCTCAGCCGCTTCCGCCGCGGAACCGGCCGCGAGGTCGGCCCTGGCCTGCTCGATGATCCGCTCGAACCGGTCCGCGTCCAGCTCCTCAGGTTCGAGGCGCAGCAGGTAGCCGGGGCTGCGGGTGACGAGCAGATCCGGCTCCAGGAGCTTGCGCAGCTGCGAGACGCTGTTCTGGATGATTTTGGCCGCCGTCGGCGGTGGATCTCCCTCCCAAAGCTCGTCGATCAGGCGGTCACTCGAGACGATCTCGTTCGCGTGCAGAAGGAGAACCGTCAGCAGCTCGCGCTGACGCGCTCCGCGCAGCGGCACCTGTCGATCTCCCGCGCGGACATCGAGGGGGCCGAGGATCCGGTACTCCATCGTGGTCCCTTCTAGCGCAATTACCCGCGGCTTACCGGCGGGTGGGGGCCCGAGGCGATCATTAGCGCATGACTGCGGAAGAGATTCACTACGCGCTCGAGAGCCAACCAGGCGACATGGACGTGCCTGAAGCGCTGCTCGTCCTTCGCCATCTGGTCGGCGTCCTCTCATTGGAAACGGGCAAGACGCCGCGCTCCATCCTCGATGACGAATTCACCAAAGCCCCCAGTGATGAGTTCTGGCGGGCAACGATCGGGGCGACGCCGTGACCGGGCAGGCTGGAGGGCTCGCCCCAACGAGCACCGCAGCGCTCAACCGGCGCCTCTGGAGACTGGCGGGGCTGGGACCACCGCCGGCTCCGGTCGTCGACAGCGCGAGCGTGAGCCCTGCCGGAGTAGCCGCAACTCCTAGCAGGGCTCTCCCTAAAGGCGGCGGCGGGGAGCGCCACAAGGCTCTCCGCCGCCGCTCTCCCCACTGACCGCCCTCAGGCGGTCAGTTCTTGCGAGTCCAGTAGCCGCCTTCCTGCCGTACGTCGTCCTCCGCGTTGCTCCCCCAGGCGACCGACCCCCAGGCGACGGAGCCCCAGGCCACCGATCCCCACGCAACGGAACCCCAGGCAACGCTCGACCACGCGGCGGATCCCCACGCAACTGAGCCCCAGGCGACGCTCGCCCAAGCCGGGTCCGCCTGCACCGCGCTCGTCCAACTGCCGGCGTCGAAGACGGGCGTCGAGCCGCCCATTGGATCGGGGACGAGGAAGCGCGTGAGCGCGAGATTCGGATTGGGCGCGTCGACCACGGCCGCGGCTCTGGCGGCGTTCACGGCGCCGACTCCCGCGGAGCGTGTCGTCGCGCGCGCGAGCGGCTCGGCGCTCAGCATGAGTGCGCCCTTCACCTGATCCGGCGTCCACTCGGGATGCGCCGCGAACACGTTAGCGGCGCTACCCGCTAACACCCGAACCGCCAGTGACGTTACGGCCAGCTGCAAGTAGCCGGGCTCGACGATGCGCACTGGCCGCTCGCG
>JBKKAR010000165.1:0-6213 GCA_046714355.1 Gaiellaceae bacterium
ACGCTCAGATCCGGCCGCGACGTCGACAGGCCGGTCGCGATCGCCGGCGCGCGCCCGTGGATCGAGTGCATCCCGTACGTCTGCATGTAGTACGGGAAGCGCGCCGCGCAGCCGATCCCGGACACGAAGACGATCCGTTCGCGCGGGAGCCCGAGCTCGGGCATGAACGACTGCACCGCGGCCAGGATCGCGTAGTCGCCGCAGCCCGGGCACCAGCGCACCTCCTGGTCGGACTTGAAGTCCTTCCCGGTCAGCTGGACGAGCGGGTTGCCGTTGTCCCCGTTCTCGGTCACCTGGCGCTCCTCAGAGTTATCGCTCCGAACACCGCTGCGATCGCGAAGAAGACCAGGGCCCACATCGTGTCGCTGGCGACCAGCAGCAGAACTCCCGCGACCACGGCCATCAGCGTCGCGAATGGAAAGCGCCCCCTCACAGCATTGCCTCCATCGCTTCGGCCAGCTCGGCCGAGCGGAACGGCAGGCCGCGCACGCGGTTGTAGCCGACCGCGTCGACCAGGAAATCCGCCCGCACCAGCTTGAGGAGCTGTCCCAGGTTCATTTCCGGAACGAGGATCTTCTCGTATCTGCGCAGCACGTCGCCCGTATTGCGGGGGAACGGGTTCAGATAGCTGAGATGGGCGTGCGCGACCTTGCCGCCGTCGCGCCGGACGCGCCGCACCGCAGCGGCGACCGGCCCGTACGTTCCGCCCCAGCTGAGGACGAGCAGCTCCTCGCCGCCCTCCTCGTCGACCGCGAGCTCCGGGATGTCCGCGGCGATGCCGGCCACCTTCCGTGCGCGGATCCGAACCATGTAGTCGTGGTTGTCCGGATCGTAGGAGACGTTGCCCGTGCCGTCCGCCTTCTCGAGCCCCCCGACCCGGTGCTCGAGACCGGGTGTGCCGGGGATGGCCCACGGCCGCGCCAGCGTCTCGGCGTTGCGCAGGTACGGCTGGAACGCGCCCTCGTGGTTCGGGGCGTCGGCGAAGTCGACGGGGATCTCCGGGTACGCATCGATGTCCGGGATCAGCCACGGCTCGGAGCCGTTGGCCAGGTAGGCGTCGGAGAGGAGGAAGACCGGCGTCCGGTACTTGAGCGCGATTCGCGCCGCCTCGATCGCGGCGTCGAAGCAGCCGCCCGGCGTCGAGGCGGCGATCACGGGCACCGGCGACTCGGCGTTACGGCCCCACATCGCCAACAGGAGGTCGGCCTGCTCGGGCTTCGTCGGCATCCCGGTCGAGGGGCCCGCCCGCTGGACGTCGATGATCACGAGCGGGAGCTCGAGGGTGACGGCGAGCCCGATCGTCTCCATCTTCAGGACGACGCCGGGGCCGCTCGAGGTGCAGACGCCGAGCGCACCGCCGAAGCTCGCGCCGAGCGCGGCGCCGACGGCGGAGATCTCGTCCTCGGCCTGAAAGGTCCGGACGCCGAAGTCCTTGCGGCGGGAGAGATCCTCGAGGATCTCCGACGCGGGCGTGATCGGGTAGGCGCCGAGGAAGAGCGGAAGGCCGCTCTTCACGCTCGCCGCGATCAGGCCGAGCGACAGCGCCTGGTTGCCGCGGATGTTCCGGTAGGTGCCGGGCGGGAGCTTCGCCGGCGCCACCTCGTAGGTGACGCGGAAGTCCTCGCTCGTCTCGCCGTAGGCCCAGCCGGCGTTGAAGGCTTTGATGTTCGCCTCGGCGATCGCCGGCCGCGACTGGAACTTCTTCTCGAGGTACGCGAGCGTCCCCGTCTTCGGCCGGTGGTAGAGCCACGACATCAGCCCGAGCGCGAACATGTTCTTCGAGCGCTCGGCCTCGCGCTTCGTCACCTTGACGTCCTTCAGCGCCTCCAGCGTCAGCGAGGTCAGCCGCACCTCGTGGACGTGGTAGTCGGCGACCGTCCCGTCGTCGAGCGGGTTCGCCGTGTAGCCGGCCTTCTCGAGGTTCCGGTCCGTGAACGCGTCGCGGTTGACGATCAGCGTCCCGCCGGTCGGCAGGTCGCGGAGGTTCGTCCGCAGCGCCGCAGGGTTCATCGCGACGAGCACGTTGGGCTCATCGCCCGGCGTGAGGATGTCGTGGTCCGAGAAGTGGATCTGGAACCCCGAGACTCCGGGGAGAGAGCCGGCCGGCGCGCGGATCTCGGCCGGGAAGTCGGGCAGCGTCGACAGATCGTTTCCGAACATCCCCGTCTCGCTCGTGAAGCGGGCGCCGGTGAGCTGCATCCCGTCGCCGGAGTCGCCCGCGAAGCGGATGACAACCTGGTCTAGCTGTTCGACGGGCTTGGCCATTCCGGCCCCAAGAGGTATAGCACCGTCGTCAGCAGGCGCTGACGCGATCGAGCTCGTCGTACCAGCGTGAACCGATGCGCGTGTAGACGTCGCGGTCCCTGAACGCGACGCTTGCGATTGTCTTGCCGTTACGCACGAAGCTGTAGGCGGCGATCGCGCGCCTGGCTGTCTCCACTCTGACCCGGATCCCGCGGAGCTGGAAGTTCATGCCGAGGATCCGACGGCCTTCGCGTTGCTGGGAGACGAACTTCGAATACGGACAGCTCCTGCGGAAGCGCGGCGTGTATGTCGCGTACATGGCGCGCCACTTTCCCTGCTTGAAGAGCTGCGACTGCTCGAGCAGCACGGCCCGCACGTCCGCCGCGGCGCCGGAGGAGGCTCCGGACACCGTGGCCGGCGCGGCGAGCGCGACGGCGAGGACGGCCAGAGCGATGGCTCGAAGGGCCATGGGCGCTTTGTACCCGGAAAGCACCCTGCCCTAATCCACCTACTCCGCCAGTGCAGCGAAGTACCGGGCGCTCCCGCTAGGGCGAGGCCGGACTCAACCGCAGGCGGCGGGACTTCGCGAAACGCAGGTACAGGACGGGCACCAGGAAGAGGTTGAGGAGCGTCGAGGTGACAAGGCCGCCGACGATGACGACGGCCATCGGGTACTCGACCTCGTGACCTGGAAGGTCGCCGTAGACGATCAGCGGCAGGAGCGCAAGCCCGGTCGCAAGCGCCGTCATCAGAATCGGCGACAGGCGCTCGAGCGCACCGCGCAGCACGAGCGCGGGCCCGAACGCCTCGCCTTCCGTCTCCTCGAGGTGCTGGTAGTGATTGATGAGCAGGATGCCGTTGCGGGCAGCGATGCCGAAGACGGTGAAGAAGCCGACGAGTGAGCCGAGCGAGAGCGTGCCGCCGGTGATCCAGGCAGCGAGGACCCCGCCGACGAGCGCCATCGGCAAGGTGACGAAGAACATGACCGCCAGGCGCCAGCTGGCGAACGCCACGACGAGGAGCAGGAAGACGCCGATGCCGGCCGCCAGGCCCAGCCAGCGCAGGCGCCGCTGAGCGGCTTGGCGCTCCGCTGACTCGCCAAGCAGCTCGGCGTGGTAGCCGCGTGGGAACTCGACTCGCGCGATACCCCGCTCCACGTCGTTCACGACGGAGCCGAGGTCGCGCCCGCCGAGATCGGCGGTGACGTCGATCCGCCGCGAGATGTTCTCGCGCTTGATCATGTTGGGAGTCGGCGCGACGCGGACGTCCGCGACCTCACCCAGCGTGACGTGGCCGCCGTCGGGAGTATCGATCGGGAGCTCGCGGATGCTCGTCAGGCTCCCGCGGGTCTCGGGCGTGCTCCAGACGTTCACGTCGAACACCCGGGCCGGCTTCCAGATGTCGTTGACCTCGATCCCCTGCATGAGGACGGCCGCCGCACGCCGGATGTCGCCCGGCTTGAGGCCGTGGCGGCGCGCGGCATCGAGTCTCGTCTCCACCTCGACGTGCGGCACGTTCTCCTGGAGCTCGGCGTGGAGGTCGACGAGGCCATTGATACCCGAGAGCTCGTTCGCCACCTCGTGTGCTTTACGGCGCAGGACGTCCAGGTCCGGGCCGGAGATCCGCACGACGATCGCTTGGCTCGATCCGGACAGGACCTCCCTGACGCGCTCGCGGAGATAGGTCAGGACGTCGCGGAAGAGTCCGGGGTACCCCTCGACGACGCGGTTGATCGACGCCAGCGCGGTGTCGTAGTCGGCGTCGGGGTCGACGCTCACCCAGTTCTCGCCGAAGTCGACGTTCACGACCTCGTCGGAGAAGTCGGCCTGGCCGATATGCGAACCGCAGTTGCGGACGCCCGAGATCAGCCGCAGCTCGCGACACGCCCTGAGGGAGATCCGCGTCTCCTCCGGCAAGGAAGTGCCGGGCTTGGTCACCCAGTGCATCAGGAAGTCGCGCTCCTTGAAGTTCGGGAGCAGGGACTGGCCGAGCAGCGGCGTCACGGCGATGCCGACCAGCGCCGTTGCCGCGACCGCGACGTAGGCAGGGAGCGGCTTTCCGATCAGCCGTGAGAGCAGCCCGCCGTACCCTCGCTTCAGCCATCTGACCAGCGGAGCATCTTGCCGTTCGAGGCGGGCCCGGCGCAGGAGGATGAGGCTCATGGCGGGCGTGACGGTCAGGGCGACCACCATCGACGCCATGACGGCCAGCGCGTAGGAGAGCGCGAGCGGCGCGAAGAACGCACCCGACAGCCCCTCCATGAAGAAGATCGGGACGACGACGATGACGTTGATGAGCGTGGCGTAGACGATCGGGCTTCGCACTTCGAGCGATGCCTCGAGCACGATCGAGGCGATCGACCGCGGACTGCCTTCGTTTGCGTTCTGCCGCAGCCTGCGCCAGATGTTCTCGATCCCGATGATCGCGTCGTCGACGACGACGCCGACGGCGATGATCAGGCCGGCCAGGACCATCGTGTTGACGGTCGCCCCGCGGAGAGCGAGCACGATCGCGGCCGCCATCAGGGACAGCGGAATCGCGACGAGGCTGATGAAGGCGATGCGCCACTCGAAGACGAACGCGATCAGCACGAGCACCAGCAGCAAGCAGCCGAGGAGCAGGGCGCGTGTCAGATTCTCGATCGCGACCTCGATGAAGGTCGCCGGCCGGAAGATCGTCGCGTCCATCTCGATGCCGGCGAGCCCGGGACGAAGTTGCTCGAGCGCCTCCTCGACGCCGCGGGTCACCTCGAGCGTGTTCGCCGACGGGAACTTCTCGACGATCAGGAGCAGTCCGGGGCCGTCGTTGACGACCGCGTCGCCGGCGAGCGGCGGATGGTTCGTCACGACGTCGGCAACGTCGGAGAGGCGAAGCCGCGTCCCGTCGGGCGCGTCGAAGCCGACCTGGGCGAGGTCACGCGGCTCTGCGATCGGCAGGACGTGGGTGATCGCGATCCGCTGGTTGGGCGTGTCGATGAACCCGCCGGTCCCGACGACGGAGCCCGACGAATGCTTCAGCAGCACGGCGTCGAGTGCGTCGGCGGTCACTTTGGTCACCCGGTCGACCGAGACGCCGTACTTCGCCATCCGTCTCGGGTCGAGCTGGACCTGTTGCTGAACCTTGCGGTTACCCCAGACGCCGACACTCGCCACGCCCCGGACGCGCAGGAGTCGCGGCCTGATCTTGTGGCGGACGATCGCCGACAGCTGGATCAGGTCGTACTTCTCTGACGAGACCCCGATCTTCATCGTCCGGGCTGTCGAGGAGAGGGGCTGCATCATGAACGGCGGAGCCGCCCAGCTCGGCAGCGAGGGCGCAACGGTCGCCAGGCGCTCCTGCACCAGCTGCCGTGCGTTCAGCCAGTTCGTTCCCCGCTCGAAGATGAGCGTGATCGACGAGAGCTGCTCGACCGACGTCGAGCGGATGACGTCAAGGTCCGGGACGCCGGCGAGGTTCTGCTCCAGCGGCACGGTGATGAACTCCTCGACCTCCGCGGCTGAGAGGCCGAGCGTCTTCGTCTGGATTTCCACGCGAGGCGGCGCGAACTCCGGGAAGACGTCCACCGGCGTGTCGCGCAGCTGGGTGCCGCCGAAGAACATCATCGCCACGGCCGCGAAGACGACGAGCCAGCGGTAGCGCAGGCTCGATGCGACGAGCGTGCGCATCAGGGCGCGGGATCGAGGTCCGGGGTCAGTGATCGACCTCGAACTCGGCGCCGAGCAGCTCGGCGGCTCCGACGGTTGCGACCACGCTCCCCGCGCGCGGACCGGAGGACAGGATCGCCTCGTCTTTCCTGATCGCGGCGACGGTGACCGGCGCTCGGACGAACGTGAGCCGCTTCGGGCTCCTGTAGACCCAGGTCTTTCCCTGCTCGTCATACAACAGCGCCGAGTAGGGCACGAGCAACCGCGAGCCCCGGGCCCGGACGACCGCCGTCTCGAGACCCAAACGCTCGGCCGCCCTCGGGGA
>JBKKAR010000166.1:0-10018 GCA_046714355.1 Gaiellaceae bacterium
GGACGTCCCGCCCGCGCGCGACGAACGTCCGCGCCGTCGCCCGGCCGTTGACGCCCGCTCCGATCACCGCGGCCGCCCCCGCATCCTCTCGTCCCAAGGTCTCCGCGGCGAGCACGGCAGCCGCACCGGTCCGGAGCGCCGTCACCGCGCCGGCGTCGAGCACGGCCCGCGGCATGCCGTTCGAGGCATCGGACAGGAGCACGAGCCCGGTGACGGTCGGCAGCCCAACCGCCGGATTCCCGGGAAACGACGTGACCCACTTCAGCAGCGCATGTCCGTCGCCCAGCGCCGGCATGGCGCGGAAGTCTCCTGCGGGATACGCCGGTACGTACACCTTGGGCGGCATCGACCACTCGCCCCGCGCATACGCCACAAACGCGTTGCGTACCACCTCGACGGCTCGCTCGGGCGGAACGGCGGCCTCCACCGCAGCCGCCCCGAACACCGGGATCGGCGTCAAACGGCTTTCAGCGAGGTGGCGAGCTTCTCCAGCGCGGCCTTGGCGTCGTCGAAGAGCATCACGGTCTTCGGGTCGTAGAAGAGCGGATTGTCGACACCGGCGAATCCGGGGGAGAGGCTGCGCTTGATGACGACGACGTTCTGCGCGCGGTCGACGTCGAGGATCGGCATCCCGTAGATCGGATTCCCAGGCTGGCTGCGTGCCGCCGGATTGACGACGTCGTTGGCGCCGACGACGACGACGACGTCCGTCTGCGGAAACTCGGGGTTGATCTCGTCCATCTCGAAGAGCTCGTCGTACGGCACGTTTGCCTCGGCCAGCAGCACGTTCATGTGCCCGGGCATCCGGCCCGCGACCGGGTGGATCGCATAGCGGACGTCCACGCCCTTGGCCTCGAGCAGGTCGCCGAGGTTGCGGACGTCGTGCTGCGCCTGGGCGACGGCGAGCCCGTACCCCGGCACGAAAACGACCCGCCGGGCGTAGGCGAGCATGTAGGCGATGTCGTCGGCCGTCGCGGTTCGAACGGTTCTGTCGCCGTCGACGGCCGCGGACACGGCACCACCCTCGGGGGCCGCGCCGAACGCCCCGAAAAGCGTCTGCCGCAGAGGCCGTCCCATCGCCTTGCCCATCAGGAGCGTCAACAGGGTCCCGGAGGCGCCGACGAGCGTCCCACCGATGATCAGCGCCGTGTTGTCGAGCACGAAGCCCGTGGACGCCGCAGCCAGGCCGGTGAAGGCGTTCAGCAGCGAGATCACGACCGGCATGTCCGCCCCCCCGATCGGGAGCACGAACAGGAACCCGAGGACGAGCGCTCCGACCATCAGCACGGCGAGCCAGAGCCCCTGCTCCGTCACCGCCGCCAGCGCGATCGCGCCGAGCAGGCTCACTCCGAGCAAGGCGTTCGTAACGTTGTGCGCAGGGAAGAGGATCGGCCGGCCGGGAACGAGCTCCTGCAGCTTCCCGAACGCGACGAGGCTGCCCCAGAAGCTCACCGATCCGACGACCGCCGAGAAGAGGATCCCGACGAGCTCCTCGCCGGGAAGGTGTCCGGGCGCCGGCGCCAGCCGGTGGAACTCCGCTGCCGCGATCAGCGCCGCGGCCCCGCCCCCGACGCCGTTGAAGAGAGCGACCATCTGCGGGATCGCAGTCATGCGCACCATCCGGGCCGCGGCCACGCCGATCACCGACCCCACGGCGATGCCGAGCAGCATCAGCCAGTAGGTGTCGATCTCCTCGATCGCGAAGGTGAACCCGACGGCGATCGTCATGCCGACGGCGGCGATCCAGTTGCCGGAGCGCGCCGTTCTCGGATGCGACAGCCGCTTGATCCCGATCACCAGGCAGATCGCCGCGACGAGGTAGGCGAGCTCGATCCAGGTTCTACTCACGCGGCTCCGGGTCCTCGGGCCGGCGCTGCTTGAACATCTCGAGCATCCGGTCGGTGACGAGGAAGCCGCCGACGATGTTGATCGTCCCGAAGACGACCGCCACGAAGGCGAATGCCTTCTCCAGCGTCGAGTCCGCGGTGCCGGCCAGCAGCATCGCCCCGATGAGGACGATCCCGTGGATCGCGTTCGTCCCCGACATCAGCGGCGTGTGCAGCATCGTCGGAACCTTCGAGATCAGCTCGATTCCCAGGAACACGGCGAGCGCAAAGATCGTCAGCTCGATCACCAACTGGGCGTTCACGCCGCTGGCCACCTTCGGCTCCCGCCCAGCGGAGCTGGGCTCCGCCGAAGGTTGCCGCCGCTGGCCGCGGGATACTGCACCCGAGCCGCCTGTCCGTGCGTCCTTGCACTGTCCTGCGCGGCTCGGGCTTGCCTCCCTTCCCAGCGACGACCCAGCGGCGTGAACAAGTTCACGCCGGAACCTCCTCGCGGCGCGTCACACACGACCCGGCCGTGATCTCGTCGTCCCAGTCGAGCTGGAGCTCGCCGTCCGGGGCGAGGTGCATCAGGAGCGCCTGGACGTTGCGCGCGTAGAGCTGGCTCGCGTGCACCGGCACTGTGCTCGGCAGGTTGGTGTAGCCGACGAGGGTCACACCCTCGCGCACCGCCTCCTCGCCCGGGACGGTCAACTCGCAGTTCCCGCCGGCCTCGGCGGCGAGGTCAACGATCACGGAGCCCGTGCGCATCGACCGCACCGCCGATGCAGGAATCAACTTGGGCGCCGGGCGTCCGGGAATCAGCGCGGTCGTGACGACGACGTCGAACTCCGGAATCCGCCGCTCGAGCTCCTCCTGCTGGCGGCGCTGATCTTCTTCGGTCAGCTCCCGCGCGTACCCTCCGGCGGTCTCCTCGCCGACGATGTCGAGCTCGAGGAACTTCGCGCCGAGGCTCTCGACCTGCTCGCGGACGACGGGACGCACGTCGAAGCCGGACACGACGGCGCCGAGCCTCCGAGCCGTCGCGATCGCCTGTAGGCCGGCAACCCCCGCGCCGAGCACGAGCACCTTCGCCGGCGCGACGGTGCCCGCGGCGGTCATCAGCATCGGGAAGAACCTCGGCAAGCGGTCGGCGGCGAGGAGCACGGCCTTGTAGCCGGAGACGGTCGCCTGGGACGAGAGGGCGTCCATCGGCTGTGCGCGTGTGATCCGCGGGATCGACTCGAGAGCGAAGCCCGTCACTCCCCGGCGGGCAAGTCGCTCGACGCCCTCCGGGTCGGTGAGGGGCTGGAGGAAGGCGATCAGGATCGAGCTCTGCGGGAGGAGCTCGACCTCCTCCACCGACGGCTTCTGAACCTTCACCACGCCCTCGGCGTCGCGGAAGAGCTCGTCCCGGCCGAGGATCCTCGCGCCGGCCTCCACGAACTCCGCATCCGCGAAACCGGCGGCCTCGCCGGCGCCGCGCTCGACGGCGAGCTCGAATCCACCGCCCGCGAGGCGCTTGACGATCTCGGGGACGAGCGCCACCCGGCGTTCGCCCGGGGCTGTCTCTTTCGGAACGGCGACCCTCACGGCGGAGGAATCCTAAGCGTGCTCTTGAAGTGGCCTCGCGTGGTGCTGACCGCGCTGTCGCATGCGATCGAGGCGAGAGACCCCTACACGCGGGGTCACTCCGCTCGTGTGAGCGTGATCGCGGAGGTGATCGCGCGCAGGCTCGGCTGGCGCAGCTCGCGCCTCGGGGCGCTTCGTCTCGGCGGCCAGCTGCACGATGTCGGCAAGCTCAATCTCGACAGCGCCGTCTTGCACAAGCCCGGCCCGCTCGACGATCGGGAGCGGATCGAGATCCGCCGCCACCCTCTCGCGGGAGCCCGTCTGATCCGTCCGTTCGCCTCCCTCCGGCCGGCATTGCCGTACGTCCTCTTCCATCACGAGCACTGGGACGGGGCCGGCTACCCGAGCGGCCGGTCGCGCGAGCAGATTCCGCCTGGCGCCAGGATCCTCTCCGTCGCCGATGCCTTCGACGCTATGACCTCCACGCGCCCGTATCGCGCGGCCCTGCCGCACGACCGCGCACTCGCCGAGGTGCGCGAATGCGCTGGCTCGCAATTCGACCCGGCCGTGGTTCGGGCGTTCCTCGCCGCCTGGGCCGAGGGCGATTTCGCCCAGATGCGCGCCGCCTAGAGACTCGACCAGACGTCGAGCTTCTGCTTCGCCCGGCGGATGACCTCGTCCGTGAACTCGCTCGTGCCGGCGTGCCCGCCCAGATCCGCGGTCCGGATTCCGTCGGCGACAGCTTCGAGGGCGCCCTCACGGATCGCACGCCCAGCCTGCTGCGCCCTCTCCTCGCCATAGCCGAGGAGGGAGGCGGCGGCGAGGATCATCGCCATCGGGTTCGCGACGTCCTTGCCCTTCAGCGCGGGCGCGGTCCCGTGAGCCGCCTCGGCCATGACCGCGTCCGGCACGTAGTCGTCGTCGAAGGCGACCAGGAGCGACTCCGCGCCGGCGATCGAGCCGAACAGGGGCAGCACCAGGTCGGAGAGCACGTCGCCGTCCCGGTTCAGGGTCGGGATCACGAGCGGCGCGCCGCTTGAAGTGACGAGGTACGCGAAGGTCGCGTCGATCAGCTGAGGCTCGTACGGGATCTCGGGATGGCGCTCGGCGGCGGCGTCCATCTCCTCCTTGAGCATGCCCTCGTAGACGGGGCTCACGGTGTACTTCGGACCGCCGAAGACCTTCGCGCTCGTCTTCTCGGCGAGGCGGAACGCGAACTCCGCGACCGACCGGCAGATGCGCCGCTCGATCCGCTCGGTGCGGAACGCGACCTCGTCCTCGCCCTTGCCCTCGCGCCACTCCTTCGCCCCGTAGGCGTCGCCGACCGCCATCCGCACGACAGAGATCGGTGCGTGGACGCCGCCCAGCGGGACGACCCCCGGGATGCGTCGGCCGGTCCGGACGATGACGCGGCCTCCAATCTCCTCCCTGAGGATCCGGTTCGGCGAGCCGACGTCATCCTTTCCTTCCGGCGTGACAGTCGCCGCCTTCAGGCCGAGGCCGTGCTCCTTGACCGCCGCGGCGGCCTCGTAGACGACCTTGTTGTCCGTCTTTCGCCGCGACTCGAGCGAGAGGTCGTACCGGGGCAGCTCGAGCTCGAAGCCGACGACGTCCGGGCCGAGGACTCGAAGCGCCTCCTCGAGCAGCTCCTGGCCGGTTTCGTCCCCTTCCAGTACGACGATCGTCTCGGTATCCATGGGCGGCGGGATCGTACGCGCTAAGGCGCCGTTTTCGGCGCCTCCGTGGATTCAAACGGCGAAGCGTTGGAGACAGAATCGAGACAATGGCAAGGCGGGGAGGATGGAGAAGAGTCGGGGCGCGGCGGAGTTTCCATTACGAAGATGCACGCGGGAAGCGCGTCACGGATCCGGACAAGGTCAAGCGCATCGAGGCGCTCGTGATCCCACCTGCCTGGCGGGACGTGTGGATTTCGCCGCGCGCGAACGCAAAGCTTCAGGCGACGGGGGTCGACAGAGCGGGACGCCGTCAGTACCTGTATCACCCGGACTTTCGCGCGCAGCAGGAACAGGCGAAGTACGACAAGCTCGTTCGGTTCGCCGAGCATCTGCCCGAGCTCCGGCAGGCGATATCCGACGATCTCGATGCCGACGAGTTCACACCCGAGTGGACCTGCGCGCTCGCGGTGAAACTGATCAACCTCGGCTGGTTCCGCGTCGGTGCGGAGCGCTATGCCAAGCGGTACCGATCCTTCGGGATCACCACCTTGACGAAGAACCACGTGGCGGTGCGGGGAAGCCGTGTCTCGTTCCGTTACCGCGGAAAGCATCGAGTTTGGGTCCGGACGGCGCTCGTCGACGCTGAACTGGCGGAGGCAATGCGCTCGCTGCTGAAGCTGAAAGGCGGCCGTCGCCTCTTCCGCTTCCGTACCGACGACCGCCTCTGCACCCTCACCGGCCGGAAGCTGAACGAGTACATCCAGGAGCGAATGGGCGGGGAGTTCACCGCCAAGGACTTTCGAACGTGGGGTGGGACGCTGACCGCAGCCGTCGCGCTCGCAGAGCGGGGGCTTCCCGAGAATGAAACTGAGGCGAAGCGGGTCCTCGCCGGCGTGATGCGCACGGTCGGGGAGCGTCTCGGAAACACACCCGCTGTCGCCCGTTCCTCCTATGTCAGTCCAGCGGTCGTCGAGCAGTATCTCGACGGGCGCACGATCGACGACTTTCGGCCCCGACATTTGCGTGTCGTCGGCGCTCGCGATATCGACCTCGACCTGGAAGAGCGTGCGCTGCTCTCGCTTCTGCGTTCGTGGCGCATTCGACGGTCGCGCGTGGCAGCCTAGAATTCAACTGCGGCGTTGAAGTACGCTGCTGAATCTCGAACGAAAAGGAGGACGTTCTCTTGGCTCGGAAAACAGTGCTCGTTTGCGACAGTTGCGGCAAGGAAGTCGGCGAGGGGAAGGGCGCGACCCTACGGCTCTCGTATTCCGACGCCCGCCGCGGCGCGAAGCAGGCGGATCTCTGCGACGACTGCTCGAGCAAGATGCCCGGCCGCGCCGCCGCCCGTAGAGGCCGGCGCCCAAAGTCCGCAGTGGCTTAAGCGTGCCTTCAGAGGGCGGGGGTGACCCCGCCCTCACGCATTTCCCGCTCGTTCCGTATCACCTCTGAAACGGCGAGCGGAGCCGTCAGAGGCCAGGTCTACGATAGGTCGATGGGGTTGACGCTGCTCGCCGGGCCGGCGAACGCGGGCAAGGTCGAGTTGCTGCTCGACCGCTACCTGGACGCGCTCGACCAAGATCCTCTGCTCATCGTGCCGAACCGTCCGGACGTCGAGTGGGCGGAGCGCGAGCTGCTGGGACGGTCTCCCGCGCTCCTCGACGGGTCGATCTCCACCTTCGACGGTGTCTTCGAGCGCATTGCGGCGGGCGACCCGGACACACGGCCCGTCGCGGCCGACGTCCAGCAGGCACTGGCGCTCCGCGCGGCCGTCGCGAAGACGCCGCTCAACGGACTCGGGGAGTCGGCCCGCTCGGCAGGCTTCGCGGACGCGCTGCGCGATGCGATCGCCGAGGTCGAGTCCGGACTCGTCTCGCCGGCCGAGCTCGAAGGTCCGCTCGGCCGTCTCTACGCCTCGTACCGCGAGGAGCTCGACCGGCTCGGCCTCTGGGACCGGCACCAGCTCCGCGCCGCCGCCGCGGAGAGGCTGGCGACCGCGCTCGAGGCGTGGGAGGGGCAGCCGGTCTTCGCCTACGGGTTCGAGGATCTCACCGAGACCGAGTGGGCTCTCCTCCGGGCCCTTGCCGGGAGGGCGGACGTGACGGTCTCGCTTCCGTACGAGCCGGGCCGGCCCGCATTCGAGTGGCTCGGTGGGACGTCGGAGGAGCTCGCCCAGCTGGCCGACGGCGCGCTCACGGAGCTTGGCCCCCGCTACGCGGAGGTTGCGCACCCCGCGCTCGCCCACCTCGAGCGCGGGCTCTTCGGTGACGCCGATGGAGAACCTCCTGCGCTCGATGGCGCGATCCGCTTCTTCGAGGGGGCGGGAACGCGAGGCGCGCTCGAGCTGGTGGGCGAGGAGATCCTCCACCTCCTGCGCGACGGGACGGCGCCCGACCAGATCGGTGTCGTCGTCCCCTCGTACGACCGGTGGCGAGCTCCACTCGAGACGGCGTTCGCGACGCTCGGGATCTCCTACGCGATCGATTCGCCGACCCGGCTCCCGCAGACGCCCTTCGGACAGGCGTTGCTCGCCCTGCTCCGGTTCGCGTGGCTGGGCGTCGGCCGGCCCGAGCTCTTCCGTTACCTCCGCTCGCCCTACTCCGGGCTTCGCCGGGGAAGCGTCGACTACGTCGAGGGACGGCTGCGCGGCCGCGCGATCTCCGTGTCCGACCGCGTCGAGGAGGAGCTCGAGACGCTGCGCGAGGCGCGACTTCCCGCGCTCGACGGACTGCGCTCCGGCGGATCCCCGGTGGAGGCTGTCCACGCGCTTGCGACGTCGATGATCCGTGCCGCGCATGGAGTCGAGCGGCCGCCCGCCGACGACTCCTCGCGCGACGACCTGCGGGCGTACGAGGGCTGCCGGCGTGTCCTTCAGGATCTCGAGGGCTGGGAGCGGCTCGCTTCGCCGGTGTCGCGCGAGGACGTGCTCGCCGCGCTCGAGCGGGCGCCGGTCCGTGAGCCTGGCGCGGCGGAGGCCGGCCGCGTACCCGTCCTCGACCTCACCCGCGCGCGCACCCACCGCTTCGAGCACGTGTTCGTCCTCGGCCTGGAGGAAGGCAGCCTGCCGCGCCGCTCGCCCGCGACGCCGTTCCTGGACGATGACGAGCGCCGGCGGATCGGCGACCGGCTCAAGCGCGGCGACGCGCACGCCCGCGACCGCTACCTCTTCTACACGGCCTGCACGCGGCCAACCGAGCGGCTGTACCTCGTCCGCGAGGCTGCATCGGACGAGGGCAGCCCCAAGGAGGCGAGCCCCTTCTGGGAGGAGGTCGTCGGGCTCTTCCCGTCCGACGACGTCGCACGCTCGACGACCCGGCGGCCCCTCTCGGCGCTCACCTGGGGCCTGGAGGCGGCCCCGACCGAGCGCGAGCGGCTCCGCGCCCTCGCCGGCCTGTGGGCGGACGAGGCGCGCCGCGACGACGCCGACGGGCTCGCCCGCGCGAATGGTTGGGAGCGGAAGCTCGACCGCGCGCGCAGGGCGTTCACGCGCCAGACTCGCCTCACCCATCCGCTCGTCCTCGGCGAGCTCAGCGGCCGCTCGGTGTTCAACGTCACCGAGCTGGAGCGCTTCGCCGACTGCTCGTCGGCCTGGTTCTTCGATCGGGTCATCGATCCGAAGACGATCGACCAGGAGGTGGACGCGAAGCTCCGCGGGTCGATTGCGCACTCCGCGCTCTTCCGCTTCTTCAAGGGTCTGCCCAAAGAGCTCGGCGTCGACCGCGTCGTCCCGGAGCAGGTCGAGGACGCCGTCCGCTTCATGCGCGCGTGCCTCGACCAGGCGCTCGCCGGAGTGAAGCTCGAGATGACGGAGCTGCAGCGCCGCGAGCTCCAGCAGACGCTTGCACGGGATCTCGAGCGCCTCGTCCGGTCCGAGGCCGAGACGCAGCTGCCGCTGGAGCCGCGGCAGTTCGAGGTCTCGTTCGGCTCCGAGCGCTCTGTGCCCGAGCTCCAGCGCGGGCTCGAGCTCGGCGACGGCGTCGTCGTCTCCGGGAAGATCGACCGGATCGACGTCGACCCGTTCAGCGCCCGCGGGATCGTCCAGGACTACAAGTCGGGCAAGAGCGCGCCGTCCGCGCGCGACATCGACAAGGAGCTCCGGCTCCAGATCCCGCTCTACATGCTCGTCCTCCGTGACCTCGTGGGAATCGAGCCGCTCGGCGGCGTGTACCGGCCGCTCGCCGGAGACCGCGGCCCGCGCGGGCTCCTGCGCGCCGAGGCGAAGGAGGACGCGCTGCCCGGCTTCGCCAAGGCCGACTACCTCGATGAGGAGGCGTTCTGGGCGCAGGTCGAGGGCGCTCTGGACACGGCGCGCCGCTTTGCGGGCCGGATCCGCGAAGGCGACGTGGTGCACGACCCGAAGGGCGGCGAGTGTCCCTCCTGGTGCGAGGTCTGGCCGATGTGCCGGGTGAAACGCGCATGACCTGGGAGCCGAACCCCGAGCAGCGGGCGGCCGTGGAGGCGAAGGGCCGCGTCTTCGTCTCGGCCGGCGCCGGAACGGGGAAGACGGCCGTCCTCGTCGAGCGCTTCGTCGAGGCGGTTTGCGATCGAGGCCTCGATATCGAATCCATCCTCGTCATTACCTACACGAAGCGCGCGGCGGGCGAGCTGCGGGCCAGGATCCGCGCCGAGCTCCGGCGACGGGGGCGCGCCGACCTCGCGCGGGGGCTCGACGGTGCCTGGATCTCCACGATCCACGGCTTCTGCAACCGGCTGTTGAAGACGTATCCCTTCGAGGCAGGCCTCGACCCCCGCTTCCGCGAGCTGGACGACGCGCAGTCGTCCGTCCTCTCGAGCGAGGCGTTCGACGAGGCGCTCGACGCGTTCTGCGCGCCGGGCGAGGATGCAAACGGGCGTGCCGGCGAAGCCCGCCCCCCCTCAGTAGGCGCCCCCGCGTCGGCGCCTAGCGCGCGGGCGCGGCTGCGGACGCCCAACGGGGCGCGCGGCCGACGG
>JBKKAR010000167.1:0-16712 GCA_046714355.1 Gaiellaceae bacterium
GTCTCCTTGCGTAGAGCTTCCAGCCGGTCGAACACGACGTCGACGTGCCGCGTGTACGGCTCGAGGTCGAACACGGAGGCGAGGTCGACGCGCCCGGCCACCTCGTCGGCCGCGGCCAGCTCGCGGAAGTCGCGCCCGCCGTCCCACGCCTCCATTGCCAGCCGCTGCACGACGCGGTAGGCCTCCTCCCGCTCGAGGCCCGACTCGACGAGCGCCAGCAGCAGCCGCTGGCTGAAGTAGAGGCCGTGGCTCGCGTCGAGGTTCTCGCGCATTCGCTCCCGGCGGACGATCAGGCCGTCGACGAGCCACGCGAGGCGTTCGAGCATGTAGTCGAGGGCGAGGAACGCGTCGGGGATGACGACCCGCTCCGCGGACGAGTGCGAGATGTCGCGCTCGTGCCAGAGTGCGACGTTCTCGAGCCCGACGACGGCGGCTGCGCGCACCACACGGGCGAGGCCGCAAATCCGCTCCGCAACCACGGGGTTGCGCTTGTGCGGCATCGCCGAGGAGCCCTTCTGGCCGCGGCGGAACGGCTCTTCGACCTCGCGCACCTCCGTGCGAGCGAGGTGGCGGATCTCGAGCGCGAACTTCTCCAGCGAGGCGGCCGCCACGGCCAGCACGGACAGCAGCTCGGCATGGCGATCGCGCTGGAGGATCTGCGTCGACGACGGTGCCGGCTCCAGCCCGAGCCGCTCACATGCGAGCCGTTCGACTTCGGGATCGATCGCGGCGTACGTCCCGACTGCGCCGGAGAGCTTCCCCACTCGCAGGCCGTCGAGCGCCCGCCCGACCCGACCACGGTTGCGGTCGAGCTCGAACGCCCAACCTGCGAGCTTGAGCCCGAAGGTCGTCGGCTCGGCGTGGACGCCGTGAGTCCGGCCCATCATCAAAGTTCCGCGGTGCTCCTCCGCCCGTCCGACGACGGCGGCGGAGGCGGCATCGACCCCGGCCAGGATCAGCTCCCCCGCTGCCTGGATCTGCAGGGACAGCGCGGTGTCGAGGACGTCAGAGGAGGTCAGGCCGTAGTGGAACCAGCGTCCGACCGGGCCGAGCTGCTCGGCGACGGCGTCGACGAAGGCGGCGACGTCGTGCTGCGTCCGCTCCTCGATCTCCGCGACTCGCTCGGCCGACGGAGGCACGGCCCGCTTCCGAATTTCCGCCGCGGCCTCCGGCGGAACAACGCCGACGGCTGCCCAGCCGTCGAGCGCGGCCAGCTCGACTTCGAGCCAGCGCGAGAGCTTGCTCTCGTCCGACCAGACGCGAGCCATGGCCGGGCGCGAGTACCGGGCGATCACCGGTTCGATTCTAGAGGCGGCTCAGGCTGACGCCAGCACTGCTCAGAGCTCGGCCGGCGGCAGCCCGCCGCCCTGCGCGAGGATTCGGGCAGCGAGGATCGCCGCGTTGCGGGCGCCGTCTACCGAGACGCAGGCCACGGGAACTCCGGGCGGCATTTGGACGATCGAGAGCAGCGCGTCCATCCCGTCGCCGACGCTCTTGCTGGAGCGGAGCGGAACTCCGATCACCGGCAGCTCGCTGTAGGAGGCGACGACCCCCGGCAGCGCGGCGGCCATGCCTGCGCCGGCGATGATCACGCGAACTCCGCGGAGCGCCGCCGTGGACGAGTACTCGGCGACGGCGCGCGGGTCGCGATGAGCCGAGAGGACATGGAACTCGTGGGAGATCGCCCGATCGTCGAGCTCCTGCATCGCCGGCTCCATCCGCTCCCGGTCGGATTCGGACCCAACCAGGATCCCGACGAGGGGGCCGCGCTCGCCGAATTCGACGAGCTGTGCGAAGGCCTCTGTCTCGGTATCAGGTCGCAACGTCAACGGTCCTCGTGGCGATGTCTCGACGGTACTGCATGCCGTCGAAGGAGATGTGAGAGCAGGCGGCGTAGGCGGCGGCGCGTGCTTCTTCGAGCGTGGGCCCGAGCGCGGTGACGTCGAGCACGCGTCCACCGTTCGTGACGAGCCTTCCGCCGTGAATCGCCGTCCCCGCATGGAACACGAGCGCCTGGGTTGCCTCCGCATCCTCGACGCCCTCGATCGGCGTGCCGGAATCTCCCTGTTCGGGATAGTCGCGGGCGGCCAGAACGACGGTGACGGCCGCCTGCTCGGTCTCGCCCAGGTCGGCCGCGCCGAGGTCTCCTCCGGCCGCCGCCGCGAGCGTCTCCAGGAGGTCGCCCTGGATCCGAGGGAGGATCGCCTGGGTCTCGGGGTCGCCGAAACGGCAGTTGAACTCGAGCACCTTCGGACCGTCCTCGGTCAGCATCAGCCCGGCGTACAGGAGGCCGATGAACGGGACGCCTCGGACTGCGAGCTCGGCCAGCACGGGGCGGTGAACGGTTGCGACCAGCTCGTCGACGGCCGCGCGACTCAGCTCCGTCACGGGGGAGTAGGCGCCCATCCCGCCCGTGTTCGGGCCGGTGTTTCCCTCCCCGATTCGCTTGTAGTCGCGCGCGGGAGCGAGCGCGACCGCATCGCTTCCGTCGGCCACTGCGAAGAGCGAGACCTCCTCGCCCTCCAGCAGCTCCTCGATCACGAGCGGCTGGGCAAGACGGCCGGCGGCCGGGAGCGCCTCGTCCAGCGTTGCCTGGTCGGGACAGACGAAGACTCCCTTCCCGGCGGCGAGCCCGTCGACCTTGATCACGCACGGAGGGCGCGCGACCGCGAGTGTCTCGGCGGTGGGGACGCCGGCGGCCCGCATCACGTCCTTCGCAAAGCTCTTCGACCCCTCGATTCGGGCGGCCTCTCGACTCGGCCCGAAGACCGCGACGCCCGCGTGGCGCAGCTCGTCGGCGACGCCCGAGACGAGCGGGGCCTCAGGTCCGATGACGACGAGGTCGGCATCGAGCGAGCGCGCCAGGTCGAGCAGTCCCTCGCCGTCCTCCGCGCGCACGGGATGGCACTCGCCGAGCCGGGCGATTCCCGGGTTCCCCGGCGCCGCGTGCAGCTCGTCGAGACGAGGGCTCTGACGCAGCTTCCACGCAAGCGCGTGCTCGCGGCCGCCGGAGCCGATCAGGAGCGCCCTCATTGCTAGGGCCGCGCGATCGCCTCGAGCCCGCGATGGGTGAGGACGTGCTCGCGATCGGCGCCGGTGCCGACCAGCGAGACCTCGACCTCGAGCGCCTGCTCGACGAACGCGACGTAGCGCCGCGCCGCTTCCGGCAACCGCGAGACGTCGTCCATCCCGTCGAGCGGCTCCTCCCAGCCGGCGAGCACCTCGTACACCGGCTCGCAGTGGTGGAAGTCGCTCTGGTGAGCAGGGAACTCCTGCGTCTCGGACCCGTCCCGCAGGCGGTAGCGGACGCAGACCGGGAGCTCTGCGAACGACGAAAGGACGTCGAGTTTCGTGAGCGCCAGCGAGGTGAATCCGTTGAGCCGGGCCGCATAGCGGAGTCCGACGAGGTCGAGCCAGCCGCAGCGGCGCTCGCGTCCGGTGACCGTCCCGTACTCGCCGCCGAGCTCGCGTACCCGCTCCTGGTCGGGTCCCTCGATCTCGGTCGGGAACGGACCTTCGCCGACCCGGGTCAGGTACGCCTTCGCGACGCCCAGCACGGCGTCGATCCGCGTCGGCCCGATTCCTATTCCCGTCGCCGCCGCTCCGGCGATCGGGTTGGACGACGTCACGAACGGATAGGTGCCGTGATCGAGGTCGAGGAGGGTCCCCTGCGCGCCTTCGAACAGGACGAACCGCCCCTCGCGCAGCGCACGGTCGACGAGCAGCGACGTATCCGCGATGTACGGGCGCAGCCGCTGCGCGTAGCTCTCGTACCGGGTGGAGACGTCCTCGAGGTCGATCGGCTCCGCGCCGTAGACGCGCTCCAGCCAGTGGTTCTTCTCGGCGAGTGCGACCTCGATCTTCTGGCGGAGGATCTTCGGGTCGAGCAAGTCCTGGACGCGGATCCCGAGCCGCGCCGCTTTGTCGCCGTACGCCGGCCCGATCCCGCGCCGCGTCGTCCCGATCTGGAGCTTTCCGAGCCGCCGCTCGCTCGCGCGGTCGAGCGCGACGTGCCAGGGCATGATCAGCTGCGCGTTGCCGGACAGGTGCACGTGCTCCGTCGAGAGCCCGCGCGCCTCCAGGTCGTCCAGTTCCTCGATGAAGACCTGGGGGTCGACGACGCAACCGGCGCCGAGGACGCACTCCTTGCCCCACAGGATCCCCGAGGGCATGTGCCGGAACTTGTAGGTCTCGCCGTCCGCGACGATGGTATGGCCCGCGTTCGGGCCGCCCTGGTAGCGGCAGACGACGTCCGAGTGTTGCGCCAGCAGGTCGACGATCTTGCCTTTGCCCTCGTCCCCCCACTGCGCCCCGACGATGACGGTCGCTGGCACGAAGACGGAGTTTGCCGGACCGGTCGGTTGGCTACGGACTTTTCGTTGGCACCGGGAGCTTCTGGAGCAGCAGCTCGCTAACGAGGCCCATAGCCTGGATGGCGACGCTCGCTTCTTCCTCGGTGACCGTGGCCGGAAATGGGCGGCCGTGTCCAGTTCCCTGAGCGTTCCTGAGGCGGTTCACGCAGACGCCCAGCAGCCAAAGAGCCTGCTCAATGGCTTCTTGCGGATCCTGCGAAAGCCCGTCCAAGACTGATGGCGACGGTGTCGTTAGATCGATCCGATCGAAGGCGAGATGCAGGGTCATTGGAAAATTGCCGGCCTGTGGATAGGAGCCGGTCATCTCGACGAGAACATGTCTGGCGACCGCCTCCAAGAGATCCTTGCCGGTACCGACTAGAAGTGCGCCATCTGCTGCTCCACGGCGAGCGCGGCGGACGTACGTGGTTAGCGCTTCGGTGAGTTCGATCCCGTCAAGATTCTCCAGTGTTGCTTGGTGGAGGTGTCCCTCGGCGTCGAGGTCGTAGCCCTCGCGGGCTTCACGGGCTGGCACGAACGCGTTTCATCTTTCCGGCGAAATTGTCGACTGGACTGCGCCGATGATCTCGTCGCCAGCGTACTCATCCGAGCCTTCTCGGAAGCTGCCTGAGGCGCGGAGAAGGCCAAGAAGGATCTTCACGAGCTGATCTCCGGCATCAACGTCGTTATCAACGGCGTAGCGTGGATCCGCCGTTCACTCCTGACTCCTTTTCTTAACCCGCCGCGAGATCCGCGAACTTCGCGTACCGGCTCATGAAGGCCACCTTCTCCGTCCCGGTCGGCCCGTTGCGGTGCTTGGCGAGGTGGATCTCGGCGATTCCCTGCTGGTCGGTCTCGTCGTTGTAGTACTCGTCGCGATAGATGAAGAAGACGAGATCCGCGTCCTGTTCGATACTATTGTGAAGCAGTACATCACCTGCGACAAAGCTAGAAAGATCGTCGACAGTGAGGTCGTATACCTCATCCTCTCCGTCGGGCTCGATCGTGACGATCTCGTCCCAGTAAACATCGCTTGTCGCGAGGTCATTCATTGCGTCGGAGTCCACGATTTCGGCGACCCGCAGAGCGCGCTTGCGGCTGATACCGGCCTTGTAGAGGGTTGAGCCGCAGTAAGACGTACGGAGTTCTGCCTGAAGGGCCCGCGTCGAAACGCCCGCCTGGGCCATGGCGGGCACCACGATTGACCGCCAAGCCTCCTCAGGAATCGTGTCTCGGTTCGTGTTCGATCTCGCTGCGCCTGCCCAGGCACCGATCTCGGCATGGGCTCGTGCGCGCTGCCGACCGAGACCTCCGACAAACAGAAGGAACCGCTCGATGTCGCCCTTACCTGACACATCAACTCGGTGAGAAGGCCGTCCTTTCGTTCCCATCGAAACACAGTGCAGCCGGGCCGTGATGCCAAGGCGGAGAAGGAGCGACTGCACGTCTCGCGACAGCCGCTCACTGCTCGAATCGAAGCGGATGACCGGGTAGTTCGTCCATCCGTCGGCCGTCCGGACCATGCCGTCCGTCGCCCACAGATGGCGCAGAAATAGCCCAATGGCGGCGGTCGGCTGCCTGAAAACCTCGTCCGGGACTCGTTTCTCGTAACTGCGGAGACCGAAGACGCCGAGCTCGTCGAGCCATGCGGCGACGGGGTTTCGGACACCGTGGGTCAGCCGGCGGGAGGATGAGAGATAGGTCTGGTACCAGCTTCGCTCGCGAACGATGCGAGGCCGTATGGCATCGCCGAACACGTCCGTCGCGAGCCCGGCGACCAGCTCTGCGAGATCCCGGTCGTTCGACGTGTACTGGATTGCGTGGCGCGGAAGCGTGCAGCCGTCGCCGATTAGCTGCCCAAGCAGGGCGAGCTCCTCGTCCGACATCGTCTGCGCGTCCGGCCCCGGCAGCTCTCGGGGAACGGCCAGGCGCATCCCCGGCGCCATGTCGTCTAACCGACGCCAGCCGTCGAACGCGAGGAACTTGTGGTTGCCGGTCGCGCGGATCGTGCGACCGAGGCGGGTCGTCAGCCGGTACACCGGCTTCCGGCCCGTCGAGAAAGCGTTCGTCACCGTACGCGGCTCCAGTCTCCAGCTTTGGTCGTCAACCGCGAGTACCCGAAATCCCGTCTTGCCCACGAGCTCGCGGATTGGCCGGTAGACCCCCTCGTCGGGTAGGTACACACGCGAGTCGCCGACGATGCAGCCCGACTCGCGCAGGTCGGACAGGATCGGACGCTTGTCGTGTCGCTGCTCGACGGCACGCGAAAGCTGCGACAGCGCCAGCACCGGGACGTCGAGGTCTCGCGCCAGCACCTTGAGGTTCCGCGAGATCTGGGAGACCTCCTGTACCCGGTTCTCCACCGAGGCGCCCGACGTCATCAGCTGGATGTAGTCGACCACGATGAGCCCGAGATTCGGTTCCTTGGACTTCAACCGCCGCGCCTTCGACCGGATCTCCATCATCGTGATCGAACCCGTGTCGTCGACGTAGATCGGCGCCTTCGCGAGCTTGTCGCAGGCCGCCGTCAGGCGTGGCCAGTCGTCCGCCGCGAGCTTGCCGTTCCGCAGTCGCTGCGACTCGACCTTGGCCTCGCTGCACATCAGGCGCTGTGTCACCTCGGACTTCGACATCTCGAGCGTGAACAGCGCAACGGGCACCTCCTTCCGGACGGCGATGTTCGCGGCCATGCAGAGGGCGAGACCCGACTTCCCCATGCTCGGCCGGGCCGCCACGATGACGAGGTTCCCGGGCTGGAAGCCCGAGGTCAGCCGGTCGATGTCCCGGAAGCCCGAAGCGACGCCCGTGACCTCTTCGCCGGCCTCGTAGAGCGCGGTGATGCGCTCGAAGCTTTCCTTCAGCAGCGCCTCGATGTGCGCGAACTCGCCGGTGACCCGGGCTTGCGAGAGCTCGAAGACCACCTGCTCGGCGCGATCCACGAGATCGTGCGCCTCTCCCGGTCGTTCCCAGCCCAGCCGGGCGATCTCCTGGCCCGATCGGATCAGGCCGCGAAGCGTCGCCATCTCGCGGACGATCCGTGCGTAGTGCGCCGCGTTCGCCGTGGCCGGCACGAGCGCCGCGAGCTCGTGGATCCGGACGCGACCGCCCGCATCCTCCAGCTCGCTTCGTTCCTCCAGCGAGTCGACGAGCGTGATCGCGTCCACTGGCTCGCCTCGCGCGTACAGGGCGAGCGCGGCGCGGTAGACCTTCGCGTGGCTCTCCCGGTAGAAGTCGCTGGCGTCGAGGATCTCGCTGACGGCCCCGATCGCCCCGGGGGAGAGCATCATCGCGCCGAGGACAGACTCTTCGGCGTCGAGATTCTGGGGCGGGACCGGGGCCGTCTGCGACGACTGGGCAACCTGGACGACCACGCCGGCATTCAACCCGTCGGAAGGGCCGAGCTCAAACCCGTTGTCCCTTATTACTAGGGCGTTTTGAGGGCGATTTGCAGGGTAAAGAACACATGTTCCCCGACATTCTCCACGGCTTGGCGGACGTTGTCCCCACGAATGGACGCTAAGCGCGCCAGGAACTTCCCGCAGCGAGCGGCATTTTCGCGTGCGAATCCACAGGCTCTGGATAAGCCTGTGGACGAACCGTCACTGATTCGTTACTGCTCGGGCTCTGTCTCGGCGGCCACCGGCTCGTCTCCCGGATCCTCCGCCTCCACTGCTTCGCCGTCCGTCGGCTCCTCCGGAGCGGACTCCGACTCCGACTCGGCTTCCTCGGCGACCGCCTCGATCGCACCTTCGGGCTCGACCGCCTCCGCGGCCTCGGCCACCTGGACGACTTCGCTCTGCGCTTCTGCCTCCGCTTCGGCCTCTGCGGTGGCGGCAGCCTCGGCGGCGGTCGCAGCCTCCTCCGCATCCGCCACGGCCTGCATGGCCTCCATCTGAGCGATGTCTCCGCCCTCGGGGACGACCTCGAGTTGGAGCGTGGCCGACACGTCGGTGAAGAGCTCGACCGGAACTTCGAAGCGACCGACCCGCTTGACGGGGTCCCCGAGCTCGATCTTCCGCCGGTCGACCCGGATGCGATGGTCGCCCCAGAGCCGGTCGGCGACGTCGGTGGCTGTCACGGAGCCGAAGAGCGTTCCTGTGGGCCCGGCCTTGACGTCGAACCTGAGCACGGCCTGCTCGAGCCGTGACGCGATCTCGCGGGCGTCGTCGTGCGTGGTGGCCTCCTGGCGGGCGCGAAGCTCCTCGCGTTTACGCAGCTCCTCCAGCCGCCCTGGCGAGGCCGGCTCGGCCAGCTGCCGCGGCAGGAGGTAATTCCGCGCGTAACCCCGCGCGACGTCCACGACATCGCCGCGCAGCCCGACTTTGTCCACGTCCTTCAGGAGGATGACCTGCATTGACTTAGGTGGTCGCGTACGGCAGGAGCGCCATCTCGCGAGCCCGCTTGACGGCCACCGCGACCTGGCGCTGGTGGCGCCGGCAGGTCCCGGTGATGCGGCGGGAGCGGATCTTCCCCTTCTCGGACACGTGCCGGCGCAGCAGCGCGATGTTCTTGTAGTCGACCTCCTCGACCTTGTCGCGGCAGAACTGGCAGGACCGCCGCTTGATCGGCCCGGTGTTGGGCCCGCGCCTCGACGAAGAGGTGGTCCGCTGTTCTCTGCGTGCTTTCGGCATCAGAAGGGAATGTCGTCGTCTCCGCCCGACGTGCCGAAATCGGCGCCGCTCTCGGCCGCCGCGCCCGCGGGCACGAATTCCCGGGCGCCGCCGCCCTCACTGTCACCGCGGCTGCCGAGGAACTGAACGGTGTCGGCGATGATCTCGACCGCCTGGCGCTTCGTGCCGTCCTGCGCCTCCCACTCGCGCCAATCGAGGCGCCCGTCGACGGCGACGGGGCGGCCCTTGGACAGGAACTGTGAGCAGCTCTCGCCCTGGTTGCCCCAGACGGTGACGTCGAAGTAATTCGGCTTGTCGCCCCACTCGCCGGTGGCGCCGTCCTTCTGGCGCGTGTTGACGGCGAGCCGGAGCTTGCAGACGGCGGTCCCGCTCGGGGTGTGCCGGAGCTCCGGGTCGCGGGTCAGGTTCCCGACGAGCACGACGCGATTGATGTTGGCCATGGTTACTCCTCCTCCGGTGCGACGGTTTCGGCCTCGGCTCTATCCTGCCGCGCCGGAGCGGACGCCGCCACCGTCTGTCGGGGACGTCGCTCACTTCGCCGGACGGCCAGATGGCGCATGACTCCGTCGGTGATCTTCAGGACGCGGGAGATCTCCTCGAGCGTCTCGGTTTCGGCCGTGAACGCCAGCAGGTGGTACGTCCCGTCCGTCTTGTGGTCGATCTCGTAGGCGAGCTTGCGGCGGCCCCAGACGTCGTGCGTCTCGACGTTGCCGCCGGCGCGCTCCACGAGCTCGCGGGTCCGCTGGACGATCTCGGACTGGCGCTCCTCCGGGATCTCCGGATCGAGCATGAGCAGGATTTCGTAGGGCGACACGGTCCCGAATCTCCTTCCTTCGGTCTCAGGCGGCCTGGCCGCGGTCCGGCGCATTCGGGTGGCACCGGTGGGCAAGGCAGGAAGCGGCGACGAGTGTAGCATCGGCCTCGTGAACCGCCGCCTCGCGTTCCTGACCGGCGGAGCCGCGGTCGGCCTCGCGGCGCTCTGGCGGCTGATCCGCCGCCGGCCTCCGGCGTCCGAGACTTCCGTCGATCCGAGGGCCGATGATCTCCGCGCCCGGCTGGACGAGTCGCGTGCGGTCGTCGAGGATCGCGAGGAGTTCGAAGGGGCCGAGACGACCGTGGACGCCGTCGAAGCGGTGCCGGATCCGGACGAGCGACGCCGCACCGTGCACGCGGAAGGCCGCTCCGCCGTCGACCGGATGCGCGGCCCTAAGTCGGAGAGCTGAACACGGCAACGCCGGCCGTGAGGCCGCGGGCGAGCTTCCACTGGTAGGCGCTCGAGTGGAGTAGTCGGCGCTCGCTCGGGTTCGACAGGAAGCCGGTCTCTGCGAGGACGACGGGGACATCCGCCCAGTTGAAGCCCGTCAGGTCGGAGCGCTCCACGATCCCCAGGTCGCGCGAGCCGGTCGCGGCGACGAGGGAGCGCTGGATTGACCGCGCCGCGCGCAAGCTCGGGCCGTGGACGTCGTCCGTCCAGCCGCGGCGCCGGGCCGGGTGGAGGGTGGAGACGCCGCGCCGGGAGGAGTCGGTCGAGCCGTCGGCGTGGATACGCAGCATGAGCGCCGCGCCGCGGCGGTTGCAGAACAGCGCCCGCTCGATGTTCCCCCCGCGGAATGTCCGCCCGGTGCGGGTCATAGCGACCCGGTACCCGCGCCGCAGGAGCAGTGTCCGCGTCCGCCGCGCGACGGCGAGGACGACCTCGGCCTCCCCGACCGCCCCGCCGCCGTCCTTGATCTTCGCCACGCGGGAGCCGGGCCCGATCGGTTCGCGCTGACGCCCGATCGCCGGCGGCGTGCCGTGGCCCGGGTCAAGGCAGATCAGCGCGGCGGCGGCGACGGTTTCCACGAGCACCCACGGATCCTACGAAGCCGGAGCGTCCCGTCGATCAGGCACGGTTCTCCTTCCCCTTTCGCGCGTCGCAGCTACGCTCAGGCGGCACAGCGTGCAAACCGGCACTGCCAAGACGATCCTCATTTGCGAGGACGATGAAAATCTGCGGCAGCTCATCCGGGTCGTGATCGGCGACGGATATCTCTACGTGGAGGCAGGCGACGGCGATTCGGCTGTGGAGCTCGCGCGCGAGCACCGACCTGACTTGATCATCCTCGACTTGATGCTGCCCCGCTTGAGCGGGCTAGAAGTTCTCGACCGGCTCCGCCACGAGTTTCCGACAGGCGAGACCCACATCATCGTGATGAGTGCCTGGACGCATGCCGACAATGCCGCCCTGAGCGCCGGAGCGGATCGGTTCGTCCCGAAGCCGTTCGAGGCGGAGGAGCTCACAGCGATCGTCGACGAGGTCCTCGGGGAGCCGGAAGCGTGAGCTCGCTGTCGCTCTCGGCTCGGATGATCGCTGCGAGCGTCGTTCTGGCGGTTCTCGTCGCCTCGGGGTTCGCGATCCTGATTCACGCCGTCTCGACGCTCGACGACGCGAGGGGCCGCGAGGCGCACTCCAAGGACGTGACGTCGGTGACGGTCGTCCTGGAGAAGCTCGTGATCGATCTCGAGACAGGCCTCCGGGGCCTCGTGCTGAGCGGCAATCCCCGATTCCTGCAGCCGTGGGAGCGAGCTCGCGTCGCGCTTCCTCGCCGCCTCCAGGACCTCGAGCGGCTCGTGTCGGAAAGCCCAGCGCAGAGACGACGGGCCCGCGAGCTCAGGACTGCGATCCAGGAGTACATCCGGGACTACTCAGTTCCGCTCGTCGGAATCGCCCGGGACAATCCAGCCGCCGCTCGCACGGTGATCGCGACGGAGGAAGGCAGGCTTCGCACGGACGCGATTCGTTCGCGCTTCACAGACCTTCTCTCCGCTGAGGACGCCGTGGCCTCGGCGAGCGCCTCATCGGCGAAGACGCAGTCCAGAAGGGCGATCCTCCTCGCCATCTCGGCACTCGTCGCCTGCGCCCTGCTCATCGTGCTGTTCGGGCTCTACCTCGCACGCTCGATAGCGCGGCCTGTCCGCGCGGCCGCGACCGCCGCCAGCCGCTTCGCCGGGGGCGATCTCTCCGTGCGGCTCGCCGAGGACGGGCCCGGCGAGGTCAGCGCCCTCGCGAAGGCGTTCAACCGGATGGCCGGCGAACTCGAGCGGAGCCGACAGGACCTGCAGGCGCAGAACGCGAAACTCAGGGAGAGCGAGCAGCGCAAGTCCGAGCTCGTGAGCATCGTCTCGCATGAGCTCCGCACCCCGCTCGCAAGCGTCCTCGGCTTCACATCGTTGCTGCTCAGTCGCGAGATCGACCAGGGCGACCAGCGGCGCTACCTGGAGATCATCGATCTGCAGGGTCGGCGGCTCTCCGCCCTGTTGAACGACTTTCTCGACGTTGAGAATCTGGAGGAGGGCCGGCTGGAGATGGCCCGCCAGTTGATCGACATGGGAGCCGTCGTGGACGAACAGGCGCAGCTGTTTTCGGGCCAGAGTTCGAGGCACACGCTCGACGTCGTGCTACCGGCAAAGCCGCTGCCGGTGCGCGGCGACCCAAATCGACTCGCGCAGGTGGTCGGCAACCTCCTGTCGAACGCAATCAAGTACTCGCCGGAAGGGGGAATCGTGAAGGTCGTTGGCGAGCGAGACGAACAGTTCGTGCGTGTGAGTGTGCGAGACGAGGGCCTCGGGATCCCGGAAGAGCTGCAGAAGCGCGTGTTCGGGAAGTTCTTCCGCGGCGACGCAGGTGCAAGCGGGATTCCCGGCAGCGGCCTTGGCCTGACCATCGCGCGGTCGGTCGTCGAGGCGCACGGAGGGCGCATGAGCTTCAAGAGCGCTGTAGGGAAAGGATCCGTCTTCTCGCTCGAGCTTCCGCTCGCAGCGGACTGATGACGCGGCCCCAGGAAAGGAGCAGGACTATGACTCGTCTGATGTACATGCTCGCGGCCGCCTTCGGCCTGGCGGCGCTCGCGCTGCTCAACGGATGGAACTCGGACGCCGGGACGGGACCGGCCACGATTCGCATCACGAGCCGGGAGATCAGTCGAATTCGTGTGGATCTCGGACGGCCCGGCAGGGGGCCCGGCGACACGGAGATCGTGCGCCTGAACCTCTTCAACAAGCGAATCAAGCGCGCCCCGATCGGACAAGCCGAGTACGTCTGCACGTTCACGACCTCGAGGGCGCGTTCCTGCACCGCGACGATCTCGCTGCCCAGGGGCAGGATCGTCGCCGGCGGCTCGATTCGCTTCACCGAGCTCTACGAGCTTGCAGTCCTCGGCGGAACACGGCTCTACGACGACGCGCGCGGCACGCTGACTGCCATCCGGACGACGAGGAGGCCACGCAGGGACATCCTCCTGTTCCGGCTCACCGGCTAGCCGGGACGCCGACGCGGACGCCCGCCCGCTGGCGAGCGCCCGCGTACGGTTTCGGCTACCGGTTCCGGTTGGTGTTGAAGCCGCCGACGACGTCCTCGATCACGAACGAGGCCGCGAAGACGGCTAGGCCGAAGGCCATGAAGTCGAACCGGTTCTCCTCGGTCAGCGCCGAGACGATGAAGAGGATTACCGCGAGCACGAGCAGCAGCGTTCTCAATCCGAGTCTCATGGGCCTTTCTTTCCCCGTCGCAAGGACGAGTCCTTCCGCCTCGGCTGTCGCGAGGCGGAAACCGGAACGAACCCGTTCCCGGGGTCGTTCCTTCGTCTGAAGCGACGAGGACTGACCGAGAGGCGCGGATGCGCTGCAAATCTTGACGTTGTCGGGTATCCGGAGATTTCGGTCATGCGTAGACGTATCCGAGTGTTCGAGCGTTCTGCACTTGCGCGACGGTGCGGGTCATGATCGGCGGCGGCTGCAGCGTCTCGCTCATGTTCGGGGGATCACCGCCCGGCGCCGGGTGCGTCACCTGCCAATCCGCCCATAGCTTGTCGATGAAGCCGTGATGGAGCCAAAAGACAGGGTCCGCAGGCGAGGTCGAGGTTGCCATCGTCCCGCCGACAGCGTTGTGAACCCAGCCGTGGGGCGACTCGAGAGCAGTCGAGAAGGTCGTGAAGTCGGCAGACGCCATCACCCCGTTGATGACCGACGCGCTCGGCAGGAACGCGGAGTTGAAGGCCCCTCGCGTGATGCCCCATTCGGCAAGGTCGCTCGGCACTGAGAGCTGCGGCGGGATCGCGCGATCGTTGACCCAGTCCCAGTAAGGGATCGTCACGAGCGGGTTCATCCCGATGAGCGCCGCCTCGAGCTTCGCCAGGTACTCGCGGTGCCAAGTGAGGAAGTTACGGCCGTCGTGACTACCCATCGTGTGCGCTCCCCAGGCGTGACCAGGGTGGGTGTCCATGGCCTGCTGATGAATCCCGACGAAGTCTTGATACCTCGGCGACGGGACGCCCGTCTCCGCGAGCGCCTCGATTGCGTGGATAAAGCGCGCCCACTCTGTCGCCGTCAGGTTTCTCTGGTTCTTCCGAACGCGGTAACGAGGTGGACAGATAAAGCGGCAGAAGTACGGCCACGGCTTCACGTAGAAGCCGGCGGGCAACCGCTCCGGGAAGATCAACAGCTCCCGCTTTGGTATGCGCGGCAGCGGTCGCAGCCGCAATGACTCGGGGAACCGGGCGAACTCCTGCTGCGCCTTCTTGATCTGCCCGCGGAGCTCGCGAGGAGAAAGCGTCCACTCCGGGACTGGCTTGCCCTCGTGAGCGAGGAACCTTGGAGCAGGCATCGTCGTCCCTCCTTGTGTCAGATCGAACGAGGATCTCGCGTCCGTAGCCGGTTGTCAAGATCGTCTTCCCCGCGATAAACAGGCTGGCCTCGCACACGCGCGTACGACGATCCCGCTGCCGACCGGAGGGCGCGCTCCAGGCTGGGAGGCTGGTCTCGTGATCGCGCAAAGATCTGCACACGCGCACGCTCCGGGTGTCGTGAAGTAGAGCCACGGAGAGGGCGGTAGCTGCCCTCTCCGTGGCTTGTGCGCGTCAGTCGAGCGTGAACTCCTGCGTCTGCGGATTCAGATGCCGGAGCTTCAACGCGCCCGCCACTGCGCGATCGCTGAGGTTCCAGATGATCAGCCCTCGCGTGATATCGGACTCGTAGATTCGACCGTCGTACCAGTAGCTCGACCAGTCGCCGCCGAGGACGAGCTGCGTTTGCGAAAGCGGCGCCGGATCGGCGTAGCCGATTTCTACGGCATTCGTCGGATCGGTGAAGTCGACACGCCGATGCCCGACTGGTAACTACCGTGGACGAGCACGCGACGCTTGTCGGTCGGCACGACGTTGTAGTTGTGCATCGTGCAGTTCTCCGTCAGCGTCTGCGGGCGCGGCAGGACGTGCTTGCCGAGGAACGAGCCCGTAACCGCGTCGAAGAAGAACAGCGACTTCATCTCGTCCGTCTGCACCGTCGTCGGTGTCAGTTGCGTCCCGGTCGGGGTGCAGCGAGGCGCGCTTCCGCCCCCAGGCTCGGTGCCGAAGATCACGACCTCGCCGTCCCACGAGAACGACGCCGAATGGCCTGTGGTCGTGTTCGTCACGTTGGCCGACCACAGCTGGAGCGGGTCCTCGAGCGAACCGCCGCGGGACCCGCCCAGGCTCCAGACGGTCAGGCCCGGCTGCCCGGCCACCGTGCCGGCGCACGCCGCGAGCATCGCGTCGCCCAGGATCACGCCGGTGTCGTGGCAACTCCGGCCTGCCGGCTCGAAGCGAATGAAGCTGGACGTTTCCGGTTCGTCGAGCGGCACCTTGAGGATGTCGATGCCCGGGCACGTGCCGCTGGAGGAATTGTTGTAGACGAGCAGGCGGTTGTTCGCGAGGTCCGGGACTGCGGTCTCCGTGTGGGAGCCGCAGGTGGTCCGGACGGCACCCACGAGATCGGGATCGGCGGGATCGCTCACGTCGAAGACGTGGACGCCCTCCCACCCTTGCGGCACCGGCTCGCCGTCACATGTCGCGCCGGCGGGGGCGGGCGAGTTCCACGACCGGATCAGGACCGTGTCCCAGATGATCACGTCGCCCTGGTTGCCGAAGCACTCGTCGTAGTCGTTGAGCGTCTTCGGATTCGCAGGCGAGCTGACATCGATGATCCGGAAGCCGTCGTAGGTTCCCTGGTAGGCGCGGTCACGCCAAAAGGCCCGCACGTGGACAGCCGACTGTCGCTCGGCCCTGGGTGACCCGTTGCGGCGTTGACGGCTGGAGCCGACGGGCTCGGAGCCGTAGCTAAATCGAAGCCACGAGCCATCGCGACCTCCTCGGTTAGACGGCGCCGCAGCCGACCAGGCGACCGTACCCGCCCGCGTTCTCGCCGGTCAAGCCGCTCCCGACCCTGCCCCTCCGCGAGCTCACCTCCTCTGCTGAGTGTGGTGCGTTTGGCTACGGGAGCGGCCTTTCGGGGTCGCTCCCGCACGCCTTGACGCGGTCGGGTGCGCTCAGGTCAGTACAACGTTCAGTACAAACTTTCGACTTGGCGCGGGGCCGACGAGCGGCGACGTCCTACTCCCGGATCAGCTCGCCGAGGAGCGACCGCACAACTCTAAGAACCTAGCCGAAGGGCTAGTAGAGCCCGAAAGGCTGGAGTGGGATCGTGGAACTCAGCCTGCCCGGGCGCGTGGTGAGGGAGTTTCTCCCCGATTGGCGGCGAGCCACGCTACCGGGCCCCCTATAGTCGGGAACCTCTCCACGTGAAAGCAGCACTGCGCCGCCGGCCCAGCCGAACATCGTTTCCCGTCCGGGACTGGCCGCGCACTGCGATCGTGCTGGTGTGTGCGTTCGCTCTCGGTGCGCCGCTCACCGCGGGGGCCGATTCCGAGGCTCAGACG
>JBKKAR010000168.1:0-16778 GCA_046714355.1 Gaiellaceae bacterium
TCGACCTCGCGCTCGAGGCCGATCTGCGCGACCTGCCTCCTGCAGACGCCGCGGAGTTCCGGAACGGTGCCTCTTCGGCGCTCGAGGACGTCGTACGCAAGCTGGCGGCGGCGCTCGATCTGGTCACGTTCTTCACGGCAGGAGACACTGAGACCCGCGCCTGGTCGCTCCGGAGCGGCAACACTGTGCTCGATGCGGCAGCCGCGATTCACACGGACATCGCCCGGGGATTCATCCGGTGTGAGGTCATCCGGTGGAACGACCTCGTGGAGGCAGGCTCCCACGCGGAAGCGGCCCGCCGGGGGCTACAGCGCCTGGAGGGAAAGAACTACGTCGTCGCCGACGGCGACGTCCTTAACGTTAGGTTTAACGTCTAAGGGGTTGACTTTCCCTGCAAGGACCTCGAAATGAACAAAACCCAACTGACATGAGTCGTCGATGACGAGCCCCCGACCGACGCGGAGGGAGAGCGACCAGACCCTCGGGCAGGCCGTCGACGTCGCGAACAAGGTTCTCGAGAACGTCGACCGCGTCGTCCGCGGAAAGCAGTCGGAGATCCGTCTGGTCTTGACCGCGCTTGCCTGCCGCGGCCATGTCCTCCTGGAGGACGTCCCGGGGACGGCGAAGACGGTTCTCGCCCGCGCGCTCGCCCTGAGCATCGAGGGCGCGACGCCGTCGAGGATCCAGTGCACGCCGGACCTCCAGCCGACGGACGTGACGGGACTTTCGGTCTACAACCAGCGGGAACGGGACTTCGAGTTCCGGCCCGGGCCGATCTTCGCGAACATCGTCCTCGTCGACGAGATCAACCGGGCGATGCCGAAGACCCAGTCCTCCCTCCTCGAGGCCATGGCCGAGACGCAGGTGACGGTGGACGGCAACACACGGGAGCTCCCGCAGCCGTTCCTCGTACTGGCAACGCAGAACCCGATCGAACTCGAAGGCACCTTCCCATTGCCCGAGGCGCAGCTCGACCGTTTTTTCCTCAAGACCGCCCTTGGCTATCCGGATCCGGACGACGAGCTCCAGATCGTGCGCGACCAGCAGCGTGGTCATCCCCTCGGCGAGCTGGAACCGGTGGTCTCCCTCGAGGACATCGCACTCCTCCACCAGGCGAGCGCTTCCGTGTACATCGACGAGCTGCTCCAGCGGTGGGTCATCGACCTGGTTCGAGCTACGCGCAGTCTCGAGAGCGTGGCGATCGGGGCCTCGGTGCGCGGCAGCCTCGCACTCGAGCGCGCGGCCCGTGCGTGGGCGCTCCTCAACGAGCGCGATTACGTTGTCCCCGAGGACATCGAGGCCCTTTTCCTGCCCGTCATCGGGCACCGAATCCTCTTCACCCCTACTTTCCTGGTCGAGATCCGCAAGCACGGGCGGAAGGAGGCGGCGCAGACGTTCGTGGAGCAGTGCTTCGAGCTGGCCTCACGGCCCCAGGCCGCGCTCACCGGCGAGGTCGTCGAGTTCACGAGTGAGCGCGGCGACTGACCTCGCGTTTCCGCTCCTCCCCCGGCGCCGGCTGATCGGCCTCGCGTTCGGCGCCGTGCACAGCGCTCGCCGCGGAACCGGCTCCGACGTCGCCAGCTCCCGTCCGTACCACCCCGGCGACGACATCGGCGCCATCGATTGGGGCGCCTCGGCACGCCTCTCATCTGCCCGTGGGTCGGACGAGTTCATTATTCGCGAGCGGTACGCGGAGGAGGCGCCGAGGGTCGTGATCATCGCCGACCGCCGCCCGGCGATGAGTCTTTATCCGGCGGGTTATCCCTGGCTGTCGAAGCCGGATGCGATGATCAGCGCCGGGATGATCATCGCCGACAGTGCCGCGAAGGCACGTGGGTTGATCGGCTACCTCGACTACGCGAGCGCAGCGACGGCGAGCGAGGACGACGACGCCGAGGTCCCGTTCTGGCGCCCGCCCCACGCGAAGGCCGATTTCTGGCGGGTGAAGGAGTCGCATCTCCTCTATCCGCTCTACGGCGCACCAGACGACAGCATCGAGCTCGCCTTCGAGCATCTGGCCCCGCTGCGCCGTTCGCTCCCGGCCGGAACGTTCGTGTTCATCCTGTCCGACTTTCTCTCGCCCCCGAGCGAGGCTGCATGGGCGCGCATCGTCGAGCTCCCCTGGGAGCTTGTGCCGGTCGTGATCCAGGATCCGGTCTGGGAGCAGAGCTTTCCAGACGTGTCGTCGGTCGTCGTGCCGCTTGCGGATGCGCGGAGCGGAAAGCTCCGGCTCGTTCGTCTCAGCCGCAAGGAAGCTCGAGAGCGGCGCGCAGCGAACGAACGGCGACTGAAGGACACGCTCGCGTTCTTCGAGGGATTCGGCCTCGATCCCGTGCTCGTCTCCACGAGCGACCGGGAGGCGATCTATACGAGCTTTCTCCAGTGGGTGGCCCTGCGCCAGCAAGGAGTGCGCGACTCGTGGTGAGCAGCCGGCGACTCTCTGTCGGCCTCACCGCGGCTGTGGCCGCTGCCCTTACACTCGCCGCCGGTGCCGCCGCCATCAACCCGGTCGCCGGCGGGCCGCGACGCGATTGGCAGCCGATCGTCGGTACGACGCTCTTGGAGCCTTCGCAACACCTGTTCGGCGACACCGTGCGAGCGAGGATCCACCTCGTCGTGGACGGCGACCGCGCTGATCCCGGTACGGTCCGGTTGAAGGCGGGGTTCGGGGCCTACCGTCAGGTAGGTCCGATGCGACCGTCGCGCACCGAGAGCGGCCGGTTCACCCGGCTGGTCTACGAGTATCGGCTCGGCTGCCTGACGGCTCGTTGCCTGCCGCAGGGAGTCGGCGACGTCGAGTTTCCGCCTGTCGAGGTCACCTACCTGCAGCTTGGGGTGGCTCCGAAGACGCAGACGATCAGCCTCCCCTGGCCGCCGATTCGGGTCGCGGGCCGTATCGATCCCGAAGAGGCCGACACCGCAGTGCCGCGCGCGGAGATCCGGGATCTTCCGGCTGCGTCGTACCGCGTAGCTCCCCGGACAGTCGCTCTCGTCGCAGTGATCCTGTCCGCCCTCTTCGCGGCCGGGGCGGCCGTCCTGATTCTCCGGCTGCTTCCACTCGTCGGGCTACGCGCTCGCCTGGGTCTGAAGCGCGCCGATCGACAGTCCGCGCTGGAGCGTGCGTTGGCACTCGCGCAGAAGTCGGCGGAATCCGGCAGGCCCGAAGATGGCCGGCGCGCGCTCGAACGGCTCGCGGTCGAGCTGCGGCGCACCCGGGACCCGACGCTCGCCCACGCCGCCAGTCAACTCGCCTGGTCGGCGGACAGACCGGCCCCGACGGGGGTCGGAGCACTGTCGGACGACGTGCGGCGCCGGATGTCGGAGAACGGACACTGATGCCTCGCAGCCAGGGGATCCCGCTCGCCGACGTTCACGACCTGGCCGGGCCGGTGAGGCGGACCGCCATCGTGCGCTGGGCGCTCGCGGTCGCTCTCGTCTCGACGCTACTCGCCGCGGCCTCGCTGGCACGGGTCCCAGGAAGCTCTGCAGTTTCCCTGGAGCGGGGCGGGCGCAGCGGCATGGTCGCCCTCGACCTCTCCGCCAGCATCGGAAATCCGAACCAGCGGCTGAGGGATCCGTTCGAGTACCTCGCGGCGACCGGCCAAGAGTTTGGTCTCGTCGTCTTCTCGAACGTCGCGTACGAGGCGATTCCCCCCGGAACCGCCTCGAGCGAGCTTCGCGGATTCCTCCGAGCCTTGACCCCGTTTCCGAACCTCTGCATCGTGAGCACGTCGGCTCCGTGCGCCCCCGGGACTCGCCGAGTCGAGTTTGGCTCGGCTGAGTTCCAGGAGATCCAGCGGCGGTCTGCCACTCCGTGGGCAGAGAGCTTTCGAGCTGGGACGAGGATCTCCACCGGGCTACAGCTCGCGCGTCAGGTGCTCGACCGTCACGGGCAGGCCGATCGCGGAGTGCTGCTCATCAGCGACCTCGATGACTCGTTGCTCGACCTGCCCGACCTCGTCAAGGAGCTGGCCACGTACGAGCGCAGGGAGATCCCGCTGCACCTGGTGGCGATTTCGCCCTACGACGACGACCGCGCGCTCTTCGAGCGGCTGGTCGGCAAAGAGGCGTTCGTCGACCGAGCCGACCTCGCCCCCTCGCGGCTCGCCGGGCAACGTCATCGTGCGCGGGCCGGTGTTCCAGAGGGCCTCGCAGGGCTCGCGCTGCTCCTGCTGATGCTGCTCGCGGCGAACGAGCACTTCTGCGGCCGCCTCGCCTGGCGACCGCCTGAGCGCATGGAAGGCGACGGATGAGGCGGGCGCTTCGAAGGCTCGCGCAAATCGTGCCGATCGCGTGCCTCCTCGGGCTGGCCCTACTCGCGGCTCTCCTCGCCCGCGACGCTCTCGCGGTCGAGCGCTCGTTCGCCAAGGACGACCTGGCTTTCGTGCGGTTCGTGGGCCAGCGGACCGGTGAGCACGAGTGGACAGTGGACCCGATGCTCCCCTTCGTGGAGCGCGCGTTTGGCGTCGAGGACGACCTCCTTTTCCGGCACGCACTGGAAGCGTTCCAGATGGATGCCCGCCGCCGGTGGAATCCGTACGACTTCCTCCGCCCGACGTTCGTCGCCGACGCGCACGCCGTGCTCGCGTCCGTGGAACACGGACGTCTGCCGGCGGCGCTGCGCTCCAAGGCCGCGAGTCTCGCCGGGGCGCTCACCCACCATCAGTCGACCGACGACGCCGAGGACGCTTCCAGGCTGGTCAAGGAGAGCATGGAGGACTTCCGACGAGCGATTGCGATCGATCCGATGAACGAGGAGGCCAAGTACAACCTCGAGCTGCTCCTCCGTTTGCCGGCGCCCCCCTCACGCCTCTTCGTCCGCGAGGAGAACCCACTGGAGCGGCGGGGGCGAAGCGCCCCGGGCGCCACCGGCCCCCGGCGAGGCCAGGGCTACTGAACGTCTCGTTCCTCAGCCCCATCGCCGGAGCGGTCACGATCGCCGCCGCCGTGCCGCTCGCGGCGTTCGTTCGGAGCGAGCAGCGTGCGGGACGCGTCAGGGGCATCCTCGGCCTTCCGCCGCCTGGGGGATCGCAGCGAATGTTCGTGGCCGTCATCGCAGTGCTCGCAGTGCTCGTGGGAATCGGGGCTGCGCAGCCTGTCGTCAAACGAACGCGCGAGCAGTCTGTTCGCTTTGACGCGCAGGCTTTCTTCGTGGTCGACAACTCCAGGTCGATGCTCGCCCGGGCTCAGCCGGATGCCCGGACGCGGTTCGACCGTGCGCGCGCTGCCGCAATTCGGTTTCGCGATGCTCTTCCAACCGTCCCGGTCGGGCTCGCATCGCTCAGCGATCGCGTTCTTCCACTGGTCTTCCCGACGACGAGCCGAGAGACGGTGGACTCGGCGCTCCGCCTGTCGCTCGGAGTAGACCGGCCGCCGTCGTCGGAGGGCGGCGGCGTCCTTGCTACCAACTTCGGCGCTCTGGGCGCCGTTGCGAGCCGGAACTTCTTCCGCGGCCCGGGACGGCGGCTGGCGGTCGTGTTCACGGATGCGGAGACGACTGACTACGACTCGGGCCGACTCTCGGAGGCGTTTACGGAAGGCGGCGTCGAACTCTTGCTCGTCCGGGTCTGGCGGTCGGATGAACGCGTGTACGGCCGCGGGGGCGCTCCCGAGCCGTATGAGCCGGATCCGGGCAGCGCCGCCGCTGCCCAGCGGCTGGCGAGCGTTGTCGGCGGCCGAGCGTTCGACGAAGGCGACATCGAACAGGCGATCGGCGCTGCCCGCGAGATGATCGGCGAGGGAAAGACGGTCATCCAGGTTCAGCAGGCGAGCATCGAGCCGTTGGGGCCCTACGTGTTCCTTGCCTGCCTGATTCCCCTTGGCTTCCTGCTCTCCCGCCGGAACTTCGCCTAGCGCTTTAGCAGCAACAGCAGTCGCTGCACTCGCAATCGCAGCAGGACACGGCGCCTCCTTTCATCGATGGATGTCGATACCATATATCGACGATCTTCGATGAAAAACCTGCAACTCGTTCAATCGCCCTGCTGCGCTCCGGGCGCGCCCCTCCTCCCGACCGAGGCACGCGAGCGCCTCGCCGCCCAGTTCAAGGCGTTGAGCGACCCGACCCGGCTCGCGATCGTCAACCAGCTCGCGAGCGCGGAGGAGTGCTGCGTCTGCAACCTGGAGCCGCTCGGCCTCTCGCAGCCGACGATCTCGCACCACCTGAAGATCCTGCGCGAGGCCGGTCTCGTGGAGAGCACGCGCCGCGGAACGTGGGCGTACTACCGGCTCGTCCCCGAGGCGGTGGCAGCTCTCGGGTTCGCCCTAACCGGCGGAAATCAAGACGACGCCGATGAGCGCCGCAGCGACGCCGAGCCGTTGGAGGCGGTCGATTCGCTCTGAGAGGACGATCGCTGCCAGCGCGATCGTCGTCACCGGGTAGAGGGTCGACAGAACGGAGACGACGCTGACGGCTCCCTGGCTGGAGGCCGCGGCGAAGAGCGCGTTCGCGGCCGTATCCATGACCCCGATGAGCGCGATCGTCCCAAGACTGCCGCGGGCTGCGGCGAGCGAAGGGCGCAGCACGAGCCAGGCCGCGAACGTAATTACGCCCACCGAGGCGCGGAACACGAGCGCCGCCCAGAGGAAGTCCTGCTCGCTCGCCTCGTGCATCGGGACGTAGTAGCCGCCGAAGCCAATCACCGCGGCGAGCGCCCAAGGGACGCCGGCCGCCACCCTGACGTCCCCGCCCTGATGTCGTTCGAAGGACGCGAGGGCAACACCCGCAAGCGCGAGAGCGAACCCGGCGAGCTGTGCAGCGGACACGTCGTCCCCCGCCGCGATGCCGAAGGTGACCGGAACGACGGCACCGACGGCGGCGATCGGCGCGACGACGCTCATGGAACCAACCGCCATGCCGCGATAGAAAGCCGCCAGCCCGAGCGTGCCGAAGATGCCGGCCACCGTTGCCCAGAGGACGGACGCGCCGGGCGGGCCGTTCCCGGCCACCGCGACGATGAGAGCGATCCCGAGGAGGCCCGAGACCTGCGCGAGCAGGAGAACGACGAGGAGATGGACCGTGCGGCTCTTGAGCCCTCCGAAGAAGTCGGCGACGCCCCAGGCGATGCTCGCCCCGAGCGCGCAGGCAGCAGCCAGCACGGGCTAGTCCGGAATGGGTCGCGTCGCCGCGACGGCGTCGAGCTGATTCGCGTGGTAAAGCACGGCTGCCTCCGCCGTCCGTGCCGCGCGGCCGTCGTGGTGGACGGCGACGGCGTGGACGACCTCGGCGAGCGCGCCTCGGTCGAGCCCGCCGGCATGTGACTCGATCAGCCGGATCCCAAGCTGGACGTGCCCGAGCAGCCGGCCCTCCTCGGTCGGCCGGAACGACGGTCCGCGACCGAGCTCGAGCGTCCGTCCCGCATCGTGGAGGAGCGCCGCGGCGACGAGCAGGTCGCTGCGGAGCCGGGGATGAACCTGCGCGGTCTCGCGGCAGAGCGTCGCGACGGCGACGGTGTGCTCGAGGAGGCCGCCGGCGTAGACGTGGTGTGCCTCCGGGCTAGCGGGCAACTCGCGGAGCCGCGCCCGGAGTGGCTCGTCCGAGAGGAATCGCCCGACGAGTGTCTTCAGACCGGCGTGGGCGATCTCGCCGGCGAGAAATTCGAGGAAGCCGTCCAGCTCGTCGGCGTCCCGGCGCATCGCAGGCGTCAGCTCGGCGGCGTCCTGACCCTCGGCGTGCTCGATCGCGCGAACGTCGAGCTGGAGCCGGTCGCGGAACTTGTCGACCCGGCCGAGCACCCGGACGGCGTCGCCCTCGCCGAACCGCGAGTCGAGGAGCTCGACGTCGTTCCACACGCGTGCCTCGATCTTCCCGCTTCGGTCGACGAGCTCGAGGGCGAGGTAGTCGGAGCCCGTCTTCGTCCTCCGCCGCTCCTTCCGGGCAACCGCGTAGGTGCCCTCGACGACACGGTTCTCGGCGAGGTCGGCGATCGTGCTCACGGCCCGAGTCTAGGCCGGAAGCAGGATGGTACGGTGCCTCCCGTGGCCGTGGTCAAGCCGATTCGGGCCGTCCGCTACGACGAGTCCGTCGCCGGCCCGTTGGAGCAGCTGGTGGCGCCGCCCTACGACGTCCTCGACGCGGCTCAGCGCGAGGAGCTCATGGCCCGGAGCCCGTTCAACGTCGTCCATCTCACCCTCCCGGAGGACGAAGCGGACGCCGCCCACCTGTGGCGGGAGTGGCTCTCGGACGGCGCGCTCGTCCGGGATCAGGAGCCCTCGTTCTGGGCGCTCGAGCAGCAGTACGCCGGGCCGGACGGAGTCGAGCGGACCCGGCGCGGGCTCGTCGCCGCCCTCCGCGTCGAGCCGTACGAAAACCGGGTCGTCCTGCCGCACGAGCGCACCCACGCGGGACCGAAGGAGGGGCGACTGCGGCTCCTCGAAGCGCTCCAGGCCCACCCCGAGCCGATCTTCCTGCTCTACGACGGCGAGCCCCCCTACGAGCATCCGACCCGGGCACCGGACATGGACGTGGAGGGCGCGAGGCTGTGGCGCCTCCCGCCGGGAGCGATCACGGACTTCTTCGCCGACAAGCAACTCCTGATCGCCGACGGCCACCACCGCTACGAGACGGCAATCGCTTTCGGCGCCGAGCACATCCTCGTCGTCCTCGTCTCCACCGAGGACTCCGGGCTGATGATCTTCCCGACCCATCGAATCGCGGAGCGGATCAACGGTACGAGCCCGACACAGGGTCTCGACGAGGCTCTGGCGGAGCTGGACGCGAAGCCGCCCGATCGCGCCGCCGCCGTCGTCTATCGAAAAGGGGGCGCAGTATTGGTCGAGGGAGACGAAGGGGCGCTCGACGTCCAGCTCGTCGAGTCGCTGGCGCCCGGGCCGGTCAGCTATACACCGTCCGTGGAGGAAGCCGTCGCAGCCGTCGAACAGGGGCGCGCGGAGGGCGCGTTCATCGTCCGCCCGACGCGCATCGAGGACGTCTTCCGTTTCGCCCAGGCCGGCGAGACGCTGCCGCAGAAGACGACCTACTTCTATCCCAAGCTCCTTTCGGGGTTGCTGTTCCTGCCGCTCGAGTGACGCCCTGGCTCGAGGTCTGCCGGGCCGCGGCCGCAGGTGTCCGCCTGGCGCTGGAGGAGTTGCCGACGCGAGTCGAGCGCGAGCCGGTTCTCGCGACCGGCGTTGGCGGCGACGACACGACCGTCGTCGACGACGCGGCGGAACGGGCGGTCGTGGACCGGCTCGAGGAACTGCATCGAGGCGGAATGGAGTTCACGCTCGTCTCCGAGGAGCTGGGCGAGCGAGCCTACGGCTCGTCGGAGACCCTCGTCGTCCTCGATCCGATCGACGGCTCCGTGAACGCGAAGCGCGGTCTGCGCAACTTCTGCCTGTCGATTGCGGTGGCTGAGGGGACGACGATGGCCGACGTCGTCTTCGGCTTTGTCCACGACTTCGGCACGGGCGAGGAGTGGACGGCGATCCGGGGGGAGGGCGCCCAGCTCGACGGCAAGCCGCTCGGCGGCGTACGTCCCAAGGACTCGGTCGAGATCCTCGCCATGGAGGGCACGCTGGCCGCCTCCGTCGCGGATCATGCGGAGGCCCTTACAGGGTTCGCGCAGCGCTTCCGGATTACCGGGTCGCTCGCGCTCTCGCTCTGCCAGCTCGCCGCCGGGCGGGTGGACGCTGTCTGCTCGCTGCGCGAGACGCGTGCCGTCGACACCGCGGCAGCGCAGCTCCTCGTCAGGGAGGTCGGCCTCTCGATCGGCTACGCGGACGCGAGGCCGTGGGAGGCGTCGCCGCTCGACACCGCGCATCGGTCACTCGTCACCGCCGCGGCGACGGAGGAGTTAAGAGAGCGCCTCTCAAGGATCCTCGTCATGTGATCTAGCTCCGCGAGTCTGCGGCCCCGCGCGCGGCTCCTCAGCCTCGCCCGAGCGTCGGGCATCGCTCGCCGGCGGTGGCGCGCCGGTCGCGCGGACGCGCATGATCTTGCTTAGCAGGTCGAACCAGAACGGGGCGCCCAGCATGATCGCCCCGATAGTCAGCGCGAGGCCTGCGAACTTCGCGAGCCAGGCGAAGAAATCATTCGGCAGCTGTGTGGGCTCGTCTCCGAAGGAAAGGGTCCATCCCAGCGGCAGGTCTAGCTGCTTCGCGGCGTCCTCGAGCTTGACGTCGTCGAGTGTCTGCTGGGATGCCGCTTCCGCCTGCTTGACGACCGCGGCCCGGATGGCGTCGTCCCGCCAGAGCACGCGCCCGGACGCGAGGGAGTCGGCGTTGAGCGCAAGGACGACGAGGGTGCCGATCAGGAGGAGGATGAGCTGGATGCGGCGCTTGTACCAGCCAGAGACGCGCTCCATCGAGTCGTCGAACCACTCCTCGAGGGCGTGATGGAACCTCTCCGCCTCCCGTCCGGCGGACCGATAAAGGGCGAGCAGCGCCTCGGACAGCGCTGCGTTCGGAATGGACGCCAGCGAGCGCTCGAGCCCCTCGGACGCGTTCTCTATACGTGCGTGAGCAGCCTCCGCCTCCGCTGGATCTGCGTCGGCGAGACGGTTCGGCGCCTCCCGCGCGAGATCCGTAATTGCCGCGACAAACGTTCGGGAGGGAAGGTACGACGGGTAGGGCGAGCGGCGAAACCACTTCTTCACTCTCGTTGGGTCGAGAGAGGGATCGGGGCCTCGCCCCGGTCGGATGAGACCTTGCACGAGGGGGTGGCCGTACAGCTGTCTCACGGTCGAGAGCCCGGCCTCCGTGTTGTACGGCGCCGCGCTGAGTAGATTCAGCAGGCCGAGCTGCAGGAAGCGCGCCCGCAGCCCTACGATGGTCGAGATCGCCTCGTTGATGGTGGTGCAGACCAGCGCGAGGACGACATACAGGAAGATGAGGCCGACCGCGACGTCGAGCGCCGGGGAATCGAACATTGGCACGGACGCTACGAGGTTGATCGACTTCAGTCAAGCGGTCGACAGGTCGCCCCTTGCTACGGTCTTCTCCAGATGCAGCCAACGCCGGATCAGATCACCGAGGCCCTCGCCCGGGTCATCGACCCCGAGCTGAAGAAGCCCGTCACCGAGCTCGGGATGGTGCGCGACGTGAACGTCGACCGCAGCCACATCGCCGTCACGATCGCGCTCACCGTGCCCGGCTGCCCGCTCAGACACAGCTTCGAGGAGCAGGTGCAGCGCGAGCTCCTCCCGTTGCCCGGGATCGAGACGGTCTCGCTCGGGTTCGATGTCATGAGCCCGGAGGAGAAAGCGGCGCTGACCGCACGCCTTCGCGGCGGCGTCTCGCCCCGCTCGAAGGGGATCTCGATCGACCGCTCGACTCGGGTGATCGCCGTGGCGAGCGGGAAGGGCGGCGTCGGCAAGTCTACGCTCACCGCGAACCTCGCCGCTGCCTTCGATCGGCTCGGACATCGAACCGGCGTCCTCGACGCCGACGTCTACGGGCACTCGATCCCGCACATGCTCGGCGTCCACCAGCGACCCGTCGTCGTCGACCGGATGATCGTCCCACCCGTCCGCGGCGAGCTGAAGCTGATGTCGATCGGGTTCTTCCTCGATGAGAACGAGCCGGTGATGTGGCGCGGGCCGATGCTCCACCGCGCGCTCGAGCAGTTCCTCTCGGACGTTCATTGGGGCGAGCTGGACACGCTGCTCGTGGACATGCCTCCGGGGACCGGCGACGTCTCGATCTCGCTGGGCCAGCTCCTGCCGCGCGCGGAGGTCGTCGTCGTGACGACGCCGCAGCCCGCAGCTCAGCAGGTCGCTGTTCGGGCAGCGCAGATGGCGCGCACGACGAACATGCGGCTCCTCGGCGCCGTCGAGAACATGACAGCCCTGGTCGGGAGCGGCGAGGAGATCTTCGGCTCCGGCGGCGGCGAGGCGCTTGCGGCGGAACTCGAGATCCCGCTGCTCGGCCGGATCCCGCTCGATCCCCGGCTCCGCGAGAGCGCGGATCTCGGCGAGCCGCTCGTCTGGGCCGATCCCGAGGCGGAGGCCTCGGTGGAGATCGTTCGGCTGGCCGAGGCGATCGCAGCCACGCAGCGCGAGGAGGGCCTTGGGATCACCAAGCCACTCCCCCTCGCAGCCGCGCATGCTGACTGAGGACGTTCTACCGAAGCTGCTCGATCTCGGCTTCGGCGAGGCTGATGCCGCCGTGCTGGCCGACCACTTCCTCGAGGCCGAGCGGCGTGGCAAGCGCGGTCACGGCTTCTCGCGCGTGGAGTGGCTCGCGACGCAGCAGGTCGATCCGACCGCCCGTCCGGAGCGCGTGGTCACTGAGGAAGGCTTTGAGCGTTGGGACGGTCGCGGCGCGGTCGGCTACCTGACGCTGGCCGCCATCTGCGACTCCCAGGTGGCCTCGCCTCCGGAGCACGCCCGGGTCGTCGTCGCCTCGCACTGCTTCCCGACCGGGATGCTGGGCTACTGGACGCGCCGCCTAGCTGACGCCGGTCTGGTCGCCGCCTTGACGGCGACCTCCCCCGCCCGGCTGGGGCATCCCGACGGCGGTCCTCCGCTCGCCGGGACGAACCCGCTTTCGATCGCCGTCCCGAGCTCCGACGGCGCGCCGATCGTCGCCGACGTCTCGATGGGACAGGTCACCTACGGCGATGTGATCGCCGGTCTCGCCTCCGATGAGGAGCTCGTCCCGTTCGGCGGCGACCGAGCGCACAAGGCGTTTGCGCTTGCCCTCGGGCTCCAGCTACTGGTCGACGCTCTCGCCGGAGAGGGCTACGGCGCCGTCCTGGTCGTCGCCAGGCCGACTGCCGACCCCGTTCCGGCGCTGCGCCGTCTCGCGGCCGGGGTTCGGCTCCCGGGCGACAACTCTTAACCAAGGCTTTCCCTTCCTGTTGGTCTGGCTTGTCCGGCTCTTGGGCGGCCGTGGGCGAACCTGAGGCCATGAGCAAAGGAGGAGTAATGAACAAGCTGATCATCGGCCTTGCGGCACTCGTGCTGCTGGCGGCAGGTGGTGCCCTTGCGGGTGGCGCGGTTTCGGGGAGCTCGTCCGACGTCTCCGCCGGCACGAGCACCGGCACGACCACGAACGAGACCACCACCACGACCGGCACGACGACGGCCGGGACCACGACCGTCGGCACGACCACGGGCGAGGACATCAGCGGCCCGTGTGACGAGGCCGAGCACGCGAACGATCCGCGGTGCACGGGCGCCACTCCGGCTCCGGGCACCACGACCGGCCGGGACGACGACGACCGCGGCGACGACGATCGTTCCGGCCCGAATCGTGGCCCGAGCAGCGATGACGACGACCGGAGCGACGACGACCGTTCTGGCCCGAATCGCGGCCCGAGCGCCGGCGACGACGACCACGACGACGATCGTGGCGAGGTCGAAGACGAGAACGAGAACGAGAACGAGAACGAAGACCAGGACCACTCCGGGTCGGAGGACAGCTCCGGCGATTCGGACGACTAGGCGGCTCGAAACTGAGCCCCCGCACGTCGAGGCGGTCTTCCGGCTCTCCCCGGGGCCGCCTCGGCGCATTCGGGTATACGAAGACCCATGCAACTCGGAAAGAGACGCCGGATCCTCCTCGTCGAGGACGAGGAATCGATCACCGTGCCGCTCTCGGAAGCCCTCGGTCGCGAGGGCTTCGAGACGTCGGTCGCCGGCAGCGCCGCAGCCGCGCTCGACCTCGCGAAGCAGGTGCGGCCCGATCTCGTTCTCCTCGACGTGATGCTGCCCGACGGGTCCGGGTTCGACGTCGCGCGGGAGCTGCGGCGCGACTCCCAGGTACCGATCATCATGCTGACCGCGCGCGGTGAGGAGGCCGATCGCGTGGCCGGACTCGAGTTGGGAGCGGATGACTACGTCATCAAGCCGTTCAGCGCCCGCGAGCTCGTCGCGCGGGTGCGGGCCGTTCTGCGGCGCACGGCGGAGGCGGGCGAGCGGCGGGTCGCGGGCGCGATCGCGATCGGCGAGGTTCGTCTCGACGCCGACCGTCGCAGCACCACGTTCCAGGGCAACAAGCTCGAGCTCAGCCGCAAGGAATTCGATCTCCTGCGCCTCTTGATGGAGAACGCCGGCTCGGTCGTAACGCGGGAACGGCTGATCGACGAGGTGTGGGACACGAACTGGTTCGGTTCCACGAAGACCCTCGACGTTCATGTGAGCGGTCTCCGGAAGAAGCTCGGGGACGACTCGAGCGCGCCGCGCTACATCCATACCGTTCGCGGGGTCGGGTTCCGGTTCGCGGAGTCCGAAGAGGTCGTGGGTTGAGCCTCCGGACCCGGCTGCTGGCGGCCTTCGCCTACGTCCTCATCCTCGTGATCGTGGCGCTCGAGGTACCGCTCGTACTGAACGTCTCGCGCCGGGTGGACGCCGAGGTCAAGGCACAGGCGGCCGCCGAGGCGCAGCTCGTCGCGGCGAGCGCGTCCGGAGAACTGAGGAACGGCGACACCCGCGACCTCCAGCGGATCGTGCGAGAAGCCGGACGGGAGTCGGGCGGCCGCGTGATCGCCGTCGACCGCAACGGCCGGCTCCTCGCCGACTCCGCGGGAGCGCAGGGCAACTACCGCGACCGGCCCGAGATCCAGGCTGCGCTCGACGGGCGGATCGCTCAGGGTCGCCGGTTCAGCGACACACTGAACGAATCGCTCCTCTACACGGCGGTCCCGATCGTCGTCGGCAACGACGTCGGCGGGGCGGTCCGGGTGACGCAGAGCGTGGATGCGATCGACCGCCGGGTCCGCCGCGACGTGCTCGGGCTCGTCGGGATCGGGCTGATCGCGCTCGTCCTCGGCTTGGCTTTTGCGTGGTTTCTCGCGGGCACGCTTGCCCGCCCGCTCCAGCGGCTTGCGGCGACCGCCCGTCGTGTCGAGGCGGGCGACCTGGGCGCCCGCGCGGATCCCGAGGGCTCGCGCGAGCACCGCGACGTCGCGCATGCGTTCAACGACATGACCGACCGGCTGGAGCAAGTGCTCGCCGCCCAGCGAGATTTCGTCGCCAACGCGTCGCACCAGCTCCGCACCCCGCTGACGGGCCTGCGCCTTCGCCTCGAGGCTGCCTCGCTGAAGGCCGGGCCCGAGCTCTCCGAAGAGCTCGAAGCGGCCGAGCGAGAGGTGGATCGCCTCGCGCGTCTGCTCACCGCGCTCCTGACGCTCGCCAGGGAGGGCGACCGGCCGCCGGCGCGCCAGGCGGTCTCCGTCGCCGATGCGCTCGAGCGGGCGCTGGAGCGGTGGGAGGAGCGCGGCACCCAGAGCGGCCACCGGCTGCGGCTCGACTGCCGCGACCCCGGTGTCGCGGCCGCCTCTGACGAGGATCTCGCGATCGTGCTCGACAACCTGATCGAGAACGCCCTCGTTTACTCGCCCGGAGGCGGGACGATCACCCTCCAGTGCGATCGTGAAGGTGGCGAGATCGTGGTCGCGGTGGAGGACGAGGGGCCCGGGCTCCGGGCGGGGGAGGAGGAGCAGGTCTTCGAGCGCTTCGCGCGTGGGAGCAGCGGCCGGGCGACGGCCGGCACTGGCCTCGGCCTGGCGATCGTCGCCACTCTGGCACGGCGGTGGGGCGGGAGCACCCGCATCGCGAATCGACCCGACGGCGGCGCCCGCGCGGAGATCCGCCTGCCCGCCGCCTCCCCGGGGACTTTGCAAACTCCGAACAGGAGCTTGGACGAGGCTTTACCCGGCCGCGTCTAGCCTGGACTCGTGCGGATCGCGCTCATCGCCCTCCTCGGCCTGGTCTTCGCGACAGGGCTCGGCTTCGCCGCGCACGTGATCGCGCGGGACACGGTCGCGCTCCCGGTTGCGAGCCTGGACGCTCGGGAGAACCTCGCGCCCGCCGCGACGACACGCCGTATTCGGACCACCGGCCAGACGACGACGGCGCGCAAGAAGAAGACGCGCACCGCCACCACGCCGGACACAACCCGCCGGACGACGACTGGAACGACGACCGGGACGGCGACGGGCGACGACGACGGCGGACGCAACCGAGGACGTGGCCGGGGCGGCGACGACGACTCGAGCGGCGAGGGCTCGGGCGGCTCCGGCGGCGACGACTCGGACGACTAGTCGCTAGCGAACGATCTTGTCGAACTCGGGCTCGCTTCGGATCGGATCGAAGTCCGTGTCCGTTCGGGCAAGTTCCTTGAAGCGCTCGCCCTGCTCCGCCGACCGCCGGAGATGGCCGAGAGCATCGGCTGTCATGCCTACCATGCTCTCCGCACAGGCCAGGTTGTAGAGGACGGCGGCGTCGTCCGGATAGTCCCCGAGCGCCTTCGAGAGCACCTCGATCGCCTTGTCGTACTCCTTCGTGGCGAAGTAGGCGAACGCCGGTGCCGACCGCTCCCAGTTCGACGGGACGAACGGCTCGCCCGCCTTGGCGCCCACGGCAAGGATGGTCGTGTCCGCCTCGACCGCGACCGCTTTCCGCTTCGCGGCCGGGTCGCGGACGAAGACGATCGTCCCGGCGGGAGCGTCGACCGTCTCGGCATCCACGGTGAACTCGGCCTTGCCGGACATCACGATGTAGAGCTCTTCGTGCTCTCCCGCTCCCCCGCCGACCTCGTCATGCTCGCCGATCACCGTCTGTCCGGCCTCTTTGGAGGTCCAGGCGTTGACGCCGAAGCTCTGGATGCCGAAGTGTCGGCGAATGCTCGCCCAACGCGGGGCCTCCGGCCCGGTCACTTCTTCCATCTCGGCGAAGCTCGCGACCGAGTAACCGTCGGTCATGCGGCCGCCTCGACGAGGTCGCGGAACTCCGGGCGGTCGCGCACGGCGGCGAAGTCCTCGTCGGTCCGGGCCGACTCCCGGAAGCGCTCCTCGAGCTGGATCGCCTGACGAAGATGTTCGAACGCGGGGTCTG
>JBKKAR010000169.1:0-18735 GCA_046714355.1 Gaiellaceae bacterium
GTTCGGGCGAGCGCGCCGAGAAGATCCGCACCTACAACTATCCGGACAGCCGCGTCACCGACCATCGCGTCAAGGTGACGCTGAATCTCGAGAAGGTGCTGCCCGGCGGGCTCGACGACTTCACCGACGCGCTCCAGGCAGAGGATCGCCGCCGCGCGCTCGAGACCGCCACGGCATGACGATCGGCGAGGTCCTGCGCCTCGCCACGGAACACCTGGCGAAGACCTCCGAGACCGCACGGCTCGACGCGGAGCTCCTGCTCGCACACTCGCTCGGGCGCAGCCGGATCGAGCTCTACACAGACTTCGACCGGCTGCTCGACGAGTCCGAGCTCGCCTTGTACCGCGCGCTCGTCGGCAGGCGCGCCCGCCACGAGCCGGTCGCGTACATCCTCGGCGAGTGGGGTTTCCGGCGGCTGACGCTGTACGTCGACGCGCGGGCGCTAATCCCTCGCCCCGAGACCGAGATCGTGGTCGAGCGCTGTCTCGAACGGCTGCGCGGGCTCGACGCGCCGGCGGTGCTCGACGTCGGGACCGGCACCGGCGCGATCGCGCTCGCGATCGCGGACGAGCACGAGGGGGCGCGCGTGACCGCGATCGATCTCTCGCGAGACGCGCTTGCGCTCGCCCGCGCGAACGCTGAGCGCTTGAGTCTCGAGCTCGAGCTGCTCGAGCACGATCTCCGCGACGGCCTTCCCGGCGGGCCGTACGACCTCGTCGTTTCCAACCCACCGTACGTCGAGCCGGCAGACCTGCACCAGCTGATGCCGGACGTGCGCGAGTACGAGCCGCACGTAGCGCTCGTTGGGGTCGGCGCGACCGAGGCGATCGCGCGCGCCGCCCGGGACGTGCTCCGCCCGGACGGGTGGCTCGTGCTCGAGGTGGGGGACGGACAGGCTCCGCAGGCGCTGGAGCTGCTCGCAGAGCTCGAGTACGGCGACGGCACGATCACCCGCGACCTGACCGGGCGAGACCGCGTCGTCGAGGCGCGGAGATGAGCTCGACCGTCGACGAGGCGGTCGCCGCGCTGCGCTCCGGCAAGCTCGCCGTGATCCCGATGGACACGGTCTACGGTCTCGTCGCGAGCGCCGAGTCCGAGGAGTCGGTCCGCGAGCTCTCGCGCGTCAAGAGGCGGGACGGCGCGCAGCCGATCGCGCTCGTCGCCGCCGATCTCGACGTCCTCCTTGAGCGCGTGCCGGAGTTGCGCGGCCGCGCCGGCACGATCGCACGCTCGCTTCTCCCTGGCCCGTACACGCTCGTCCTCTCCAACCCCGCGGGGCGCTACCCGTGGCTGACGGGCTCTCGGCCGGACACGATCGGGATCCGGATCCCGGAGCTCGAGGGGCCCGGGCGCAAGGTGCTCGAGCGCGTCGGCGCGTTCGCCGCGACCAGCGCAAACCTCACCGGCGGAGCCGATCCACGCACGCTCGAGGAGGTGCCGCAGGAGCTCCGCGCAGCCGTCGCGGCGCTCGTCGACGGCGGCGCGCTGCCCGGGACACCGTCCACCGTGCTCGACTTCACCGGCGCCGAGCCGCGGATCCTCCGCGAGGGCGCTGCCCCCGCTGCCGAGGCGCTCCGGATCGTCGCCTCGGTGGTCTAGCATCGAGGCGACGTCGTCGAAGGAGGCCTGATGGCCATCGCCCAGCACTCGCTCGATCAGCTCCGCGCCGCCGGTCTTGCCGAGATCGATCCCGAGATCGCGTCGCTTCTCGGCCGCGAGCTCGACCGCCAGCGCGACCAGATCGAGCTGATCGCCTCCGAGAACTTCACCTGGCCGAGCGTGCTCGAGGCGGTCGGCTCCGTCCCGACGAACAAGTACGCCGAGGGCTATCCGGGCAAGCGCTACTACGGCGGCTGCGAGGTCGTCGACGAGATCGAGCAGCTCGCGATCGACCGTGCGAAATCATTGTTCGGCGCCGAGCACGCCAACGTTCAGCCGCACGCGGGAGCCCAGACGAACATGGCCGTCTACATGGCGGCGCTGAAGCCGGGCGAGACGATCCTCTCGCTCGAGCTCGCTCACGGCGGCCACCTGACGCACGGCCTGAAGGTCAACTTCTCCGGCCGTCTCTACACGATTGCCCACTACGGCGTCTCGCGGGAGACCGACATGGTCGACTACGACGAGATCCTGCGCCTCGCGAAGGAGCACCGCCCGCAGATGATCGTCTGCGGCGGATCCGCCTACCCGCGAACGGTCGAGACCGACCGGTTCCGGCAGATCGCGGACGAGGTCGGCGCTCTCCTCCTCTGCGACATGGCCCATTTCGCAGGGCTCGTGGCCGCCGGGCTGCATCCGAACCCCGTCGAGCACTGCGACTTCGTCACGTCCACCACCCACAAGACGCTGGCGGGGCCGCGCGCCGGCTTCATCCTCTGTCGCGAGGAGTACGCGCAGGCCGTCGACCGCGCGGTCTTCCCTGGGATGCAAGGCGGGCCGCTCGAGCACACGATCGCTGCCAAGGCAACCTGCTTCCGGATCGGCGCCACCGAGGCGTTCAAGGACTACCAGCGACAGGTTCGCGCGAACGCGGACACCCTCTCGGAAACGCTGATGGAGGGCGGCCTCGACGTGCTGACCGGCGGGACCGACACCCACCTGCTCCAGCTTGACCTGCGCAAGACGGACTGGACCGGCAAGGACGCCGAGGAGCGGCTCGCCGAGGTCAACATGACCGTGAACCGCAACACGGTTCCGTTCGACGAACGGCCGCCGACCGTCGCCTCCGGAGTCCGCATCGGCACGCCGGCGGCCACGATGCGCGGATTCGCAGAAGAGGAGTTCCGCGAAGTGGGCCAGGTGATCGTGGAAGCGCTCGGCGACGGCCCGGACGTGCAGGCGCTCGCGGCCCGCGCGAAGGCACTCTGCGACCGGCACCCGCTCTATGCCGGATTCCGCGGCTTCACCAGCTACGCAACGTGAGCACCGGCGTCGCCACCGAGCGCCTGATCGAGGTCAAGCACCCGCTCGTGCAGCACAAGCTCTCGTACCTGCGCGACAAGGACACGCCGACCGTCCACTTCCGGAAGATCGCGAACGAGGTGACGCTCCTCCTCACGTACGAGGCCACGAAGGACTTCCCGACCGAGGACGTGGAGATCGAGACGCCGCTCGAGCGCACGACCGTCCAGCGGATCTCGGGAAAGAAGGTCGCCGTCTGCCCGGTCCTCCGGGCGGGAATGGGAATGCTCGACGGCGTCCTCTCGCTCGTCTCCGGCGCGCGGGTGGGGTTCATCGGGCTCTACCGGGACGAGGAGACGCTCGAGCCGGTCGAGTACTACGTCAAGCTGCCGACCGACCTCGCCGAACGAGATGCGCTCGTCCTCGATCCCATGCTGGCGACCGGCAACTCGAGCGTCGCTGCGATCGCGAAGGTGAAGGACGCAGGCGCGCGCTCGGTCACCCTGGTCTGCCTGGTCTCTGCACCGGAGGGCATCGAGCGCGTGCACTCGGTGCATCCCGACGTCCGGATCGTCACCGCCTCTGTCGATCGAGGGCTGAACGAGCGCGGCTACATCGTCCCCGGCCTGGGTGACGCCGGAGACCGCCTCTACGGCACGAAGTAAGGCAGGTGGACACTCTCCGCGACAACCCCGAGGTCGTCTGGGGATTCCTCCTCGCGCTCGCCGTCGTCCTGCTGCTGACGCCGGGCGTCGGCCGGTTTGCCCGGATCCTCGGTGTCGTCGACCAGCCGGGCGAGACACGGCGAGTGCACACGCACCCGGTCCCGCGCCTCGGCGGAATCGCGCTTCTCCTCGGGATCTTCGTCCCGGCACTCGCCTTTCTCGCGCTGGACGGCCCTTTCCGCGGGATCTTGCTCGGCGCCGCGATCGCGACGACGGTCGGTGCAATCGACGACTTCCGCGGCCTGCCGTGGTGGGCGAAGCTGGCCGGCCAACTCGCCGCAGCCGGCGTCGCAGTCGGCTTCGGCGTCACCGTCGACCGTTTCACCTTCCCCGGCTTCGGAAGCCAGGAGCTCCCCGAGTGGACGGCGGGCGCGGCGACCCTCGTCTGGGTCGTCGCGATCATGAACATGGTCAACTTCCTCGACGGGATGGACGGTCTAGCGTCCGGGATCTGCGCGATCGCGGGATCGACCTTCGCCGTCATCGGCCTCTCCCTCGGCGCGCCCGACGCGGCGCTTCTCGCGGCGATCGTCGCCGGCGCGTGCTTCGGCTTCTTGCGCCACAACTTCTACCCAGCGAGGATCTTCATGGGGGATTCCGGTGCGCTCTTACTCGGCTTCCTCCTGGCCACCCTTGCCGTCGAAGGCCTGGTGAAGACCGCCGCGTTGGCGACGCTTGTCCTCCCGCTCCTCGTCCTTGCGATCCCGATCATCGACACGTCGTTCGTGTTCGCGAAGCGGCTGAAGTACAAGCAGCCGCTCTACGGGGCCGACCGCACGCACCTGCACCACCGGTTCATGAACATCGGCTTTTCGCAAACCCGCGCCGTCGCGTACATGTACGGCTGGTGCGTGTTGCTCGCCGCCGCCGCCCTCGCGACCCGCTTCCTGCCTCCGCGCCCGCGCGGCCACTGGGATCTGTCCAACTCGTTGATCGCCGGTGCCGTGGCTCTGGCCGCCCTCGCTGCCTCCGTGTACATCGCCTACCTCCTCGAGATCATCAAGCTCGCGAATCCGCGGGTTCGACGGCGTGAGGAGCAGGCGCGAGCCGACGCCGAACGCCGCTCCGCCTAGCCACAAACCTCCGCGTTTTGCCAGAAACCATGCGGGTTTCGGCTGTTACAAGCTCTGGTATGCTCGCCCCGGAATGGAGCGCGCCCCTCGCGAGTCTCTCGACCCGGCTGGGGCAGGCGCCGTTCTCCTCGGAACCACCGCTCTCAGCATCGGGATCGGGGCCCTCGCCGGCTGGCTCGCCGGCGCATGGCCGATCGGCGCACTCGTCGGAGCAGTGCTCGGCATCCCAGCCGGAGTCCTCGCTGTCTACCGCCGCTACCGCGGAGTCTTCTCGTGAAGGACGTCTGGGCGACCCCTCGACCGATCCCGAGCCGCGTGGCTCCGGTCGCTGCCGGGGCAGCCGTGATCGCGCTCGCGCTGCCCGTGTTCGCAGTCGCAGGCTGGTCTCTCCGGGGCTGGGCGCTCGCCGCGATCCTCTGGGTCGGAGCGCAGGCGCTCGGCCTACTCCTGTCACGCCTCCAGCTCGGCGCCGATAATCTCGCCGCCTCAGGCGTGAGGGGAGTCGGGATGATGTTTCGTCCGGTCGCCGTGATGGTGGTCGTGATCGCCGTCGCAGCATCGAACGCAGAAGTCGGCGTCTCGGCCGGCCTCCTCTACGCGCTTGCGTACAGCCTCGAGCTGGGCCTCTCGGTCCTCGCCTACTTTGGAAGCCCGGTCCGGTGATGACGCGAGCGCTCGCCGCAGTCATCGGCCTGGCGTTGACGCTCCCGGGGACCGCCTTTGCATCCACGGTCGAGGGCGGGAAGGAAGAGGATTTCGACCCGTCTCACGAGTGGCTCCTCCACGACTGGATCCCGATCCATCTCGGCCCGATCAACCTCTCGATCACCAAGGCCGTCGCCTACCTGATCCTCGCCTCGCTCCTGACGATGCTGCTCGGTTGGTTCCTGATGCGCTGGCGCCTCGGCACCGACCCGGGCAACCGGCAGACGGCGGGGGAGTGGATCTACGAGATCGCGCAGACGCAGGTGGCCGAGCAGGGCCTGCCGACCAAGTCGATCGCGCGCTGGTTCCCATACGTCGCTTCGCTGCTGATCTTCGTCTTCGTCGTCAACCTCATCGGCTTCATCCCACTGCCGCTCTCCGACGAGAAGTTCGAGCTCTTCGGCGTGGAGCTCCCGACGCTTGGGATCTACGCCGCCACCTCGACCCTCTCGGTGACCCTCACCCTCGCCCTGCTCACATTCGTCTTCACGCACGTGGAGGGCATCCGGCACAACGGCGTCGCCGGCTACTTCAAGAGCTGGATCCCCGACGTGCCGAAGCCGATGTACCCGCTGATCGTCCCGCTGGAGATCCTCGGCCAGTTCATGCGCCTGGTCTCGCTCTCGGTGCGGCTCTACGCGAACATGCTCGCCGGCCACATGCTGATCCTGACGTTCATCGGACTGATCTTCGTGCTCGAGAACGTGTTTCTCGCCGTGGTCGCCGTGCCGTTCGCGTGGGCCTTCTACCTGTTTGAGATCCTGATCGTCGTCGGCATCCAGGCCTACATCTTTGCCGCCCTGACAGCCATCTACATCGGTTCGGCCATCGAGCCGGAGCACTAAGGAGGGAATACGAACATGACGTTTGCAGCAATGGTCTTCGCTGCTGCCGAAGACGGGGTTGACGCCGGCAAGGCCGTGGCGCTCGCACTCGGCATCGGCCTCGGCGCGCTCGGCGCCGGCGTAGGCATCGGAAACATCTTCGGCTCGATGATCCAGGCCGTCGCTCGGCAGCCCGAGCTCCGCGGTGAGCTCACGGGTATCCAGTGGCTCGGCTTCGCGCTCACCGAGGCCGTCGTCTTCTACGGCCTCATCGGCGGGCTGCTCGCCTTCGTCCTGGTCTAGCGATGCAGGTCTTCGCCGCCAACCCGCTGATCGAGGTCGCTCCCGGCCTGATGATCTGGACCCTGATCACGTTCGGGCTCGCCTTCGCGTTCCTGAAATGGAAGGTGTTCGGCCCCGTCCAGGCCGCGATCGACGCTCGCCGCCTGAGAATCAGGGAGGCGATCGAGGAGGCCGACAAGGCTCGCTCGGAGGCTCGAGGCCTGCTCGAGGAGCACCGCGCGATGATGCAGCAGGCTCGTGGTGAGGCCGAGCAGATCCTCGCCGAGGCAAGGAAGGTCGCCGACTCCCAGCGTGATCGGCTGCGCGACGAGCTCGAGGCCGACCGACAGCGGCGCCTCGACGAGACGACGAAACAGATCGAGGCCGAGACTCGGCGAGCCCTGGAGCAGATCCGCTCCGAGGTCGCCGATCTCGCGCTTGCCGCGACGGGCAAGGTGACGGGCAAGGTCCTCACCGACGCCGATCACCGCCGGTTGATCGACGAGGCGATCGGCGAGCTCGACTTCTCGGTCCTGGAGGGCTCCCGGAAGTAATGGCAGTTGCCCAGCGCATCTACGCGAACGCGCTCTTCGACGCGGCGAAGGAGCAGGACAGCCTGGAACAGGTGCGCACGGAGCTGCGCGAGTTCACGGATGCCGTCGACTCCGTCCCGGAGCTCCACGGTCTCCTCACCAACCCCGAGCTCGACTCGAGGATCAAGGTCGACGCGCTGCGGGCGGTCCTTGGGGACGCCCACGAACTCGTCAGGAACTTCCTGCTGCTCGTCGCCGAGAAGGGGCGGACCGACGATCTCGAGGGAATCGTCGAGGAGTTCGAGGCGCTCGTCGCCGCCGAGGAAGGAATCCTCGACGTCGAGCTGACGACTGCCGTCGAGCTCTCGGATGACGCGGCGCAGAGCATCCTCGAGCAGATCGAGCGCGTCTCGGGTCGAAAGCTCCGTGCGACGCGCTCCGTCGACGCCAAGTTGATCGGAGGATTCGTGCTCCAGGCCGGGTCGCACCGCGCGGACGCAAGCGTGCGCTCCCGGCTCGAAGGCCTACGCAGACAGATGACCGGAACCGGAAGGAGCTGAGTTGCGCCTACGTCCAGAAGAGATCACCTCGATTCTCAAAGAGCGGATCGAGCAGTACGACGTCGAGACCGACCTCGCAGAGGTCGGCGCCGTCCTTCAGATCGGCGACGGGATCGCACGCATCCACGGGCTCGAGAACGCCGTGTCGCTGGAGCTGCTCGAGCTCGAGCACGGCGTCACAGGGATCGCGCTCAACCTCGAGGAGGACAACGTCGGCGCGGCACTCTTCGGCGACTGGGAGCAGGTCAAGGAAGGCGAGCCGGTCCGCCGCAGCGGACAGGTTGCCAGCGTCCCTGTCGGGGACGCCCTGATCGGCCGAATCGTTGATCCACTGGGCAACCCCCTCGACGGCGGGCCGCCGATCGAGACCACCGAGCGCCGCCCGCTCGAGTTCAAGGCCCCGGGAGTCATCGAGCGCCAGCCGGTGACCGAGCCGCTCCAGACCGGCCTCAAGGCAATCGACTCGATGGTTCCGATCGGCCGAGGCCAGCGGGAGCTCATCATCGGCGACCGCTCGACCGGCAAGACGGCGATCCTCGTCGACACGATCCTCAACCAGCGTGGCGGCGACGTCATCTGCATCTACGTCGCAATCGGCCAGAAGGCGTCCACGGTCGCTCAGGTCTACGAGCGGCTGCGCGAAGAGGGGGCGATGGACTACACGATCATCGTCACGGCCTCCGCCTCCGAAGCCGCGCCGATCAAGTGGATGGCGCCCTTCGCGGGCTGCGCGATGGGTGAGCACTTCCTCTTCGACGGCCGGCACGCCCTCTGCATGTACGACGACCTCTCGAAGCACGCCGATGCCTACCGCCAGATGTCGCTGCTCCTCCGCCGGCCGCCGGGCCGCGAGGCCTATCCGGGCGACGTCTTCTACCTCCACTCGAGGCTGCTCGAGCGGGCGGTCAAGCTCTCGGACGAGCTCGGCGGCGGCTCGCTCACCGCGCTGCCGTTGATCGAGACCCAGGCGGGCGACATCTCGGCCTACATCCCGACGAACGTGATCTCGATCACGGACGGGCAGATCTTCCTCGAGTCCGACCTCTTCTTCTCCGGGGTGCGGCCGGCGATCAACGTCGGCGTCTCCGTCTCCCGTGTGGGCGGCAATGCCCAGACGAAGGCGATGAAGAAGGTCGCCGGCCGCCTCCGGCTCGACCTCGCCCAGTACCGCGAGCTCGAGGCCTTCGCGCAGTTCGGCTCCGAGCTCGACCAGCAGACGCAGCGCACGCTCGCCCGCGGCGAGCGGATGGTCGCGACCCTCAACCAGCCGCAGTACGAGCCGTGGCCGGTCGAGGAGCAGGTCGTGGCGATCTGGGCGGCGGTCAACGGCCACCTGGACGAGGTCCCGACCGCCGATGTTTCACGGTTCCAGGGGGAGCTCCGGGAGTACCTCCGGACCGAGGGAGCGGTCCTCAAAGAGCTTCGCGACGGAGGCGATCTCCCCACCGAGCTCGAGGAACGGCTGAAGGCTGAGATCGAGAAGTTCAAGCAGTCCTTCGTCGTCAAGGAGGAGGAGCCGGCGACCTAGATGGCGGCTGTCCAGGACATCAATCGCCGGATCCGCTCGGTCCGGAACACGCGCAAGATCACGAAGGCGATGGAGCTCGTGGCCGGCGCCCGCCTGCGTAGGGCCCAGGCGCGGATCGAGTCGATGCGGCCGTACGCGGATCGGATGATGGAGCTGATGATCGGCACCGCGCGCTCTTCGGTCCAGACCCGCAAGGGTGGGTTGCCGCTGCTTCAGCGGCGGGAGGTGCGCACCGCCGCCATCCTCGCGCTGACCGGCGACCGTGGTCTCGCGGGGGCGTTCAACGCCCAGATCCTGCGCCATGTGTTCACGGTCGAGCGGCGGCTGCGCCGGGACGGCGTCGACGTCCGCTGGCTCGCCTCAGGGCGGAAGGGCTCGTCGACGCTCCGGTTCCGCCGCTACGAGCTGGAGCAGGCCTGGATCGGCTTCAGCGACCGGCCCGCGTACTCCGACGCCCAGGCGATCGCGCACCGCATCACCGATCTCTACTCGGAAGAAGTGGTGGACAGTGTGATCATCGTCTACAACCACTTCGAGTCGCCGCTCGTCCAGCGGGTGGTCGAGCAGGAGATCCTCCCGATCCCCGAGAGCGTCCTCGAGGCTGAAGATGAGCATGCGGCAGCCCTCGTCGGCGACTTCATCTACGAGCCGGAGCCGGAGCAGATCCTCGAACGGCTGCTCCCGGTCTACGTCGAGACCGAGCTCTACCGTGCGCTGCTCGAGTCCGCCGCCTCCGAGCAGGGAGCGCGGATGACCGCGATGCGGAACGCCTCGAAGAACGCGGCCGAGCTGATCGACAGCCTCACGCTGGCGATGAACCGCGCGCGGCAGGCGGAGATCACGCAGGAGATCCTGGAAGTCGTCGCCGGCGCCGACGCGCTGACGGCCTAGGCCTTCGGCGACAGCGCGATCTTCTCGACGACCGAGCTGTCCTCGAGCTGGGGAACGATGCAGCCGCCCATCGCGTAGAGGACTCCGCCGATCGAGTAGACAGCCAGTGCGTGGCGAGGGATGTTCTGGCTGGGGCCGCGGCGCCAGGCTCCCGTCTGGCCCTCGTAGATGAAGTAGTCGGACTCGAGCACCACGTCGATCCGGTCACCGGTGACGGCAGCCCCGAGCGTCTCGAGCGGTTCCGGGAGCGCTGGTCCGGCGCGCCAGGTGTTTTTCTTCACGTCGTAGATCCACACATTGCTAACGACCTTCCCCGAACGGAGGCGACCACCGAGGACCCAGAGCTCGCCGCTGAAAACCACCGCAGCATGAGCATGCAGGGCTCTCGGCAGAGGGGCGACTTCCGACCACCGTTTGGCGCGCGGGTCGTAGACGAACACGGTTCGCGTGGCCTCGACGGGATCGAGCCCACCGGTCGCATAGAGCTTGCCGCCGAGGGCCACGACCGCAAGATTGGTGCGGGGGGCAGGCAGTGGAGCCTCGGAGACCCACTGGGCCTTGCCCACGTCGTACGAGTACACCTGGCGGCCGCTCGCCTCCTCGGAGTTCCCGCCGACCACCCAGATGCGACCGTCGAGGCTCGCCGCCCCGGCCGCACTGAAGGCCTCCGGCAGCGTCGGCAGGGATGTCCACTCGTTCTTGCGCGCATCGAACCGCTCGACGAGGTCGAGTGGGCGTCCGCTCTCCCCGACCATGCCGGTGGCGACGTAGACCTTTCCGTCGAGCTCGGCCGACGCCGTGTAGCTACGCCGGTGGGGCATCCTCGCCGCGTACGCCCAGTAATCTTCGCCCGGAGTCTCGAACCGGCTGGCAGACTCCGGCTCGCTGCGGATCGTCTTCACCACCACGAAGACGAGCGCGGCCACGGCGATCAGGGCCGCAACTGCCTTCAGATTGCGTCGGAGGCGCGGGTCAGACAGGTTCCGCAAGTACTTCTTTGTGCTTGCGCCGCTCTGCTCGTCGTTCCTGCATCCTACGGGGGTTGGGAATGGGAACGGCGGCGAGGAGCGCCTGCGTGTACGGATCCTTCGGGTTGGTGTAGACCTGCTCGGCGAGTCCTTCCTCGACGATTTTGCCGCCGTTCATGACCGCGATGCGGTCGCTCATCGTCCTGACGACAGCGAGGTCATGGGCCACGAACAGGTAGGCGAGCCCGAACTCGTTCTGGAGGTCCTTCAGCAGATTCAGGATCTGTGCCTGGATCGAGATGTCGAGCGCAGACACGGGCTCGTCGCAGACGATCAGGCTCGGGTTCAGCGCGAGCGCCCGGGCAATGCCGATCCGCTGACGCTGGCCGCCCGAGAATTCGTGGGGATAGCGGTTGATGAAGTCCGGGTTGAAGCCGACCACCTCGAGCAGCCGCTCTGCGCTGCTGCGACGGGATTTCCGGTTGCCGATCTTGTGGACGAGTAGCGGCTCGGAGACGATGTCTCCGACCGTCATCCGGGGATTGAGCGATGCGTAGGGATCCTGGAAGACGATCTGCATGTCGCGCCGGACTTCACGCATGTCGCCTCTGCTCATCGTCGTCAGCTCCTTGCCGGCGAAGCGCACCGAGCCTTCGGTCGGCTTCAGCAGCTGGAGCACGCAGAACCCGGTGGTGGTCTTGCCCGACCCTGATTCCCCGACCAGGCCGAGCGTCTCCCCCGCGCGAACCGTGAAGGAGACGTCGTCGACCGCCCTGACGTAGTCCACGGTTCGGTCGAGTATGACGCCGCCCTTGATCGGAAAGTACTTCTTCAGGTTCTTGACGACGAGCAGCGCCTCGCTGTTCGAGCTCGCCCTTCCCGCCCCGTCCGTCTGCACGCTCATCGGGCACCCACGGGCGCAGTAGCGCGCTCTGACGCGGGGTGCTCGGACCGCACCCAGTGTCCCGGGCGGATCTCACGGAGCTCGGGCGAAACTGTTGCGCAGTCGTCCTGCCCCGCGTACGCGCAGCGAGGAGCGAAGCGACACGCAGGTGGCGGATCGAGGAGGTCGGGCGGACGGCCGGAGATCGATCGGAGCCGACCCTGCCGGATCCCCTCACCCTCGACCTGCGGAAGCGCTTCGAGGAGCGCCTCGGTGTAGGGATGCTCGGGACGATCGAAGAGGTCGAGAGCCGTCGCCTGCTCCACGATCTGGCCCGCGTACATGACGATGATGTCGTCCGCCGTCTCGGCGACGACGCCCATGTCGTGCGTGATGATGATCACACCCATCTCGTGGATGCTCCGAAGCTCGTGCAAGAGGTCGAGGACGCCCGCCTGCACGGTGACGTCGAGTGCGGTCGTCGGCTCGTCTGCGATCAGCAGCTTGGGGTTGCAGGAGATCGCGATCGCGATCATGACGCGCTGGCGCATGCCGCCCGAGTACCGGTGGGGGTAGTCGTCGAGTCGCCTCGCGGCATTCGGGATGTGAACCTCCTCGAGGAGCTCGATGGCGCGCTTCCGCGCCTGGTTCTTGTTCATCCCCAGGTGGCGTCTGAGCGTCTCCGTGAGCTGCGTCCCGATCGTCAGCGTCGGATTCAGCGATGTCATCGGGTCCTGGAAGATCATGCCGATCTCGTGCCCGCGGACGTCCTCGAGCTCGCGGCCCTTCAGCTGGACGAGGTCTCGGCCCTGGAAGACCGCGCTGCCGCCGACCACGCGCCCCGGAGTCTGAACCAGGCCCATGATCGAGAGGACGGTGACCGACTTGCCGCAACCTGACTCGCCGACGATCCCAAGCATCTTCGAGTGCTCGAGCGAGAAGGAGACACCGTCCACGGCTCGGACCTCGCCTTCCCGCGTCTTGAAGTAGGTGCGGAGGTCCTCGACCTCGAGCAGGGCCATCAGCGCACCCGCCCGGGGGCGCTTGCAGGACGGAGCGGCATCTATGCCTCCTGGCTTCGGGGGTCGAGCGCGTCTCGCAGGCCGTCGGCGACGAAGAACGCGCTGAGGATCAGCCAGCCGATGCAAAGACTCGGGATGATGATGATGTACGGGTAGGCGAGGTACGAGGCGTAGCCCTCCTGCGCCAGTGTTCCCCAGGACGCCTTCGGGGCGCTGATCCCCAGGCCGATGAACGACAGGAAGGCCTCGCCGAGAATGACGCCCGGCAGCTCGAGGAACACGAAGATCAGGATCACGCCGAGCGTGTTCGGCAGCAGGTGCCGGAAGAGGATCCGGTACCACCGTGCTCCCAGCGCGTTCGCGGCTCGCACGTAGTCGTTCTCCTTGAGCGTGATGATCTGCCCTCTCATCACGCGGGCCGTCGTGAACCACGAGGCGACGGTGAGCGCGACGACCATCGTCCAGAAGTTGACCGTCCCGAAGATGGCCAGCGTCAGGATCGCGAAGGGGAGGTACGGCAAGCCGTAGAGGGCGTCGAGAAAGCGCATCATCCCGTTGTCGAGCGCTCCGCCGGCGAAGCCGGACAGGGAGCCGTACAGAATGCCCACGAGCATGATCGCGATCGTGGCGCCGAACCCGATCAGGATCGAGACCCGTCCGCCCAGCGCCGTCCGGATGAAGAGATCACGGCCAAAGTCGTCAGTCCCGAAGGGGTGGTCCCAACTCGGGCTGAGGTATGCCTTCCCGAAGTCGATCGCGTAGGGATCGTGCGGGCTCAGCCACGGGGTGATGGTGACGAAAACGACCATGGCGAGGAATGCAATGGCGCCGGCAACGGCGGCACGATTTCTGAGAAACCGGTGCAGGGCGTCGCGCAGGAGCGACGCGCGCTGCAGCGCGGCGCCTGCCTCGCGTCCGCGCAACTCGGCTGTGCGGGTGAGGCTGGCCTCGAAGTCGGCTCGGCGGTCGACGACCATCAGGTTCTGACGTCCCGGGTCCGCGGGTCGAGGTACCCGTAGAGGATGTCGACCAGGAGGTTCGCGAAAATGATGATCATCGAGAGCAGGATCGTGATCCCCATCGTCACCGAGTAGTCGCGCGCTTGGACGGAGTTGACGAAGTAGCGGCCGATGCCGGGAATGCCGAAGACGAACTCGACGATAAACGATCCTGTGATCAGGAAGCCCAGGAGCGGTGCGGCCGCGGTCACCGCGGGAATCAGCGAGTTACGAAGGACGTGGAGCCCGACGACGCGCCGCCAGCGCAGGCCCTTCGCCTTCGCCGTGCGGATGTAGTCCTGCTGAAGCGTCTCGAGCATCGACCCGCGCACGATCCGCGCGAAAAACGTCATCGGCGCGTGCCCGAGCGCAGCGGCGGGCAAGACCCAGGTCTCCCAGCCTCCCCAGCCGTTCGTGGGGAAGGGGGTGTGCTCTCGCCATTTGACGGCGAAGAAGTAGATGAGCAGGGTCGCGATCAGGAAGTTTGGTAACGCGTACCCCGCGTTGACGACCGCCATGACGGCGTAGTCGAACTTCGTGTTCTGTTTCAGCGCGGCGATGATTCCTAACGGGATTCCGACGAGCACCGCCCAGAACATCGCGAGCCCGCCGAGCTTGAGCGAGACGGGAAAGTGGTCCTTGATCACGTCGTTGACGTCCCGGTCTCGTTGCACCAGGGACGGGCCGAGGTTGGCCGTGAAGACGCCTTTGACGTAGTAGGCGTACTGGATGTACCAGGGCTGGTCGAGGTGGAACTGGCGGTCGAGGCTCCGCTGCGTCGCCTCGGTTACCGGCCGCTCGGTGACCTGGAACGGGTTGCCCTTGATCTGGCGCATCATCAGGAAGGTCATGAAGATGACGAGGAGCATCACCGGGATCGTCCACGCGACTCGCCTGATTATGAACTTGAGCATCAGCCCCCGTTTAGAGCGCTAGCGAAAGCGAGAAGGGCAGGGCGCCGAGGCGCCCTGCCCTGTCGTCGCTTGGACGGCTTGCTACCTGATCGACACCTTCGCGAGGTCCCACTGGCCGGTGGGGTTCTCGATGAAGCCCTTCACGTTCTCCCGCTGGAGAACGTGGAACGTGTAGAAGTAGATCGGCATGATCGGAAGCTGGCCCTGCGGGCCGGTGAGGATGTTCTCGGCCTGTTGGTACAGGGCTAGGCGCTTCGCGGTGTTCGGCGTCCTCGTTGCCCGATCGACCAACGAGTCGAACTTCCTGTTGCACCAGTTCGTGTTGTTGTTGCCGGAGTCGCACTTCCACAGGACGAGACCGTTGTACGCGTCCGGGAAGTCGTAGATCCAGCCCAGCCGGTACACGTCGACGTCCGCGTTCGGCGGCGGGCCCAGGAACTGGAGGTACTGCTTCCACTCCATGGGCCGGATCGTGACGTCGAGGCCAAGCTGCCTCCAGAAGTTCTGGACCGCCGTCGCGATCTTGACGTGATTGGGCGCGTTGTTGTGGTAGAGCCGGATGCTCCTCTTCGGGTTCCGCGCCTTTGCAAGCGCCGCCTTGGCCTTGGTCAGCTGTGCCGTGGCGGGCATCGTGCTCTTGCTGAGGATCGTCGGGCCGCCGGCGATGCCTGAGGGCGTGAAGCCCTTCGCAGGAATCTGACCCGACTTGGTGATGTACTTGACGATCTGCGAGCGGTCGATGGAGATGGCCATGGCCCGCCGCTGGTTCACGTCCGGGATGTTCTTGGTGTTGAACCCGTAGTAGTACGTACCGAGAGCCTTGAACACCTTCCAGTACGGCGTCCTCTTCCACTTGGGAATGTTGACAGACGCAACGCCCGTGGTCTGGAGGTCGATGTTCTTGGCGCTGAAGGCGTTCTCGGCGGTAGTGGCGTCGACGATGATCTGATGCTCGACCCTATTCAGCTTCACGCTCTTGGCGTTCCGCCACTTCGTGTTCTTGACGAGCGTGATCGAGGCGTCGTGGCGCCACGAGGCGAGCTTGAACGGCCCGTTCGTGACGATGTTCTGCGGCTCGGTCCACTTGCTCCCGTACCGATCGATGGTTGCCTTGTGCTGTGGCAGGAACGAGTGGTGGGAGATCTGCTGGATGAACCAGGGCTGCGGCGAGACGAGGGTCACGCGGAGCGTGTACTTACCCACGGCCTTGACCCCGACGTTCGCCCGCAGCGCGTTGCAGTTCGCCTTTTTCGGATCGCAGGCGGTGTACTCCTTTGCGCCCTTGATGCCTTCGAACTGGTACGCGTAGTCCGCGCCGAGCTCAGGTGAGATCGTGCGTAGCCACCCATAGACGTAGTCCTGGGCGACGACGGGCTGGCCGTTTGTCCACCGCACGCTCTTACGCAGGTTCAGCGTGACCGTGGCTCCCCTGATCTTCCAGCTCGCGGCGGCCGCGGGCACGGCGTTCAGTGCCGGAGGCTTACCGAGCTTGACCAAGGGGTCCATGATGTTGAGGATGATGTTCGACGAGGTCGTGTCCGTCGCAAGGCCTGGGTCGAGCGACGGCGGCTCAGAGCCGATCGACATCTTCAAGACCTGTGCTGCATTCGAGCCGTCAGTCTTGCCGGTCATCGCGGTCGACGATCCTGCGATCGCCGTTACCGCGAGGGCCCCGACAAGTGCGGCCCACAAAAAGCGCTTTGACATACTGCTTTGTCCTCCTTAGTTGTCGGTCCCGCCTCCCTTACAAGCGATCACAAGGCTGAGACCTTCGTGCTGAGAAAGCGGCGTATCCTAACTCGATTCGACGGCACTCGCTGGTGCAGCCGCGACGTGCGGCTTCCCCCGCGGGGTCGTCGAGCTGTCAGTCCGTGCCCCTACCTCCTTCCTGGATTTCGATGCGTACCTGGGACAAGACGTGCAGGTCTGGAGCCTGCAATTCTGGCTGCGATCGGCCCGGCGTTCTCGGCCGCGGCGAGGCCGCGCGGGACGGCGGCGCGGACCTGCGTCTGAGCCAAGCCTTCGAGCGCCACGAGCCGACGCTCATGCAACTCCATGAAGGCCTGAGCCTCGCGAATGTTCACGCCGGACACCGAATTCGGCTCGCCCTGCAGGGCAATGAGCCCGGTCACGGCGACGACGGCGAAAACCGCCGCTGCCGAAGCGACGCGAAGCGACCCGGAGAACAGCGCCTCGAGGCGGTTGCTTCGGGGCGGAGGCTGGAAAGTGACCATCGGTCTCTCGGGGGGGATCGCCCGCAGCGTCGCGGTCAGGCCGGTGAGGCTCTGGCCGAAGGCGCGACAGTCGGCGCAACGCCCCAGATGTGCCTCGAGGAGCACGGTCTCGAACTCCGAGAGCTCGGAGTCCATCCTCAGGGAGAGCTGCTGGCACGCCCCAGCGCAGTCGGCCGGCAAAATCGCACGCATTCGCATTCAACCTTTAGACGTGGGGAACACCGCCTGGTTAGTATCGGCGCCGAGTCCGGGTCAGCTAGACTTGCCGCCGCCGGCGCCCCGGGCGCGCGGATCCAACCTCTTCAGACGTTTCATTCGGAGTCGAATGCCTACCAGTACCTCAGAAATCGGCAAGATCGTCGAGATCCGGGGCGTCGTCATCGACGCAGTCTTCCCCGACGAGCTGCCGGAGATCTACTCCGCCCTCCGCATCTCCCTCGACGGTCGCGAGCTGATCGCAGAGGTGCAGCAGCACCTCGGCGACGACCGGGTCCGCGCGGTTGCGATGGACTCGACGGACGGCCTCGCACGCGGCCTCGAGGTGGAGAACACGGGTGACAAGATCACCGTCCCGGTGGGCCAGCCGACTCTCGGCCGCCTCTGGAACGTGATCGGCGACCCGATCGACAAGGGGGAAGAGCTCCCTGCCGACGCCGAGCGGTGGCCGATCCACCGAGATCCGCCCAGCTTCCGCGAGCTCTCTCCCACGGTCGAGATCTTCGAGACCGGGATCAAGGTCATCGACCTGATTGCGCCATACGTGAAAGGCGGCAAGGTCGGTCTCTTCGGCGGCGCCGGCGTCGGCAAGACCGTCCTCATTCAGGAGCTGATTCACAACGTCGCGCAGGCGCACGGCGGCGTGTCGGTCTTCGCGGGCGTGGGCGAGCGCACGCGCGAGGGCAACGACCTCTGGATCGAGATGCGCGAGTCGGGCGTCCTCGACAAAGTGGCGCTCGTCTACGGACAGATGAACGAGCCGCCGGGCGCGCGCCTGCGGGTAGGGCTCTCCGGCTTGACGATGGCCGAGTATTTCCGCGACCAGGGGCAGGACACGCTGCTCTTCATCGACAACATCTTCCGCTTCGTGCAGGCCGGCTCGGAGGTCTCCGCGCTGCTCGGCCGCATGCCGAGCGCGGTCGGCTACCAGCCGACGTTGGCGACCGAGATGGGTCAGCTCCAGGAGCGGATCACCTCGACGCGCACAGGCTCCGTCACATCGGTCCAGGCGATCTATGTGCCCGCCGACGACCTCACCGATCCCGCGCCGGCGAACACGTTCGCCCACCTCGACGCCACGACCGTGCTCTCCCGCGCCATCGTGGAAATGGGTATCTACCCCGCCGTCGACCCGCTCGACTCGTTCTCCCGTGCGCTCCAGCCGGGAATCGTCTCGGACGAGCACTACGAGACTGCGACCCGCGTCCAGGAGGTGCTGCAGCGCTATCGCGACCTCCAGGACATCATTGCCATTCTCGGCATGGACGAGCTCTCCGACGAAGACAAGCTCGTCGTCCAGCGCGCAAGGAAGATCCAGCGCTTCCTCTCCCAGCCGAATTTCGTCGCCGAGCAGTTCACAGGGACGCCCGGCAAGTACGTGAAGCTCGAGGACACGATCGACGGCTTCCAGCAGATCCTTGGCGGCAAGCACGACGACCTTCCCGAGCAGGCGTTCTACATGGTCGGAACGATCGACG
>JBKKAR010000170.1:0-6463 GCA_046714355.1 Gaiellaceae bacterium
CACGCCCGCGAAGAAGCTCGCGACGGGGACGAGGTCCGCAACGCGCACCTTGTCGATCGTGTCGTGGGGGTCGAAGAGATACAGAGGGCCGCTGATATGGCATGCCGACGGGATGCCCGCCGTGAAATAGGGCGCGCTGTCGCACGGCGGCTCGGGGCCGAAGAGGTACGCGTCGGTGCAGATCGCGCGGTCGAGCCCAGCGCGGTCAGCTTCCTCCTCGAGGACACGAAGCAGGGCTGGGCTCTGCTCGGCAAAGATCGCCCGCACCTCGGGCCGGCCCGTGAGCCGGTAGCCGCCACGACCGTCCGCCTCGGCCTCCTCCCCGACGTGCTCGACGCCGAGCGCGGCGACGGTCTTCGCGAGCAGCCCGTCACGGTGCCTCTCGACGAACACGCGGTTTCCGATGCCACCGTGGAAGTGCCCCGACGACGCGGCGAACAGGATGCCGCGGCGCAGGCGCCCAGGCGTCGCACCAAAGGCCTCCGCCAGAGCCAGGAGCACAGAGAGACCCGATGCGTCCTCGACCGCTGACGCGAACGGAGCGTCGTGGTGGCACGTCACGAGGATGTACTCGTCCGTTTGGCCCGGCACGACGCCAACGACGTTGTGCGAGTCGGTGGTGCCGGCCGCGCCGAGGCTCGCGAAACGGGCGCGCGCTCGGCGCTTCGCGGCCTCGCCGAGCACCTCGCCGTGCTCGCGGCCGATCCACGCCCCCGGCAGCGCCTTCAGGAACCCGTGAGGCCACGCCGGGCGACCGCGCCGAGCGGTTCCATGAAACCGCCGTTGGGCCCGCCATGGGGCTAGCCTGACGAGTCGCCGGTGAAACGGCAGGTATAGAAAAAGCCCCGTTTCCAGGGCTTTTTCCGTAGCAGGCCTGTAAGCCGGATTCTGTCTTGGATGACCATCTCTCTAGGCCGCCGGTCTCCCGACGACTCGAGCAGCGCACCCGGCTCCTCGGCGGGCCGCGTCAACGGAGCCTGCTTCGCCTTGCACCGGACGGGGTTTGGCAAGCCGTCGTGTCACCACGACGCTGGTGGGCTCTTACCCCACCTTTTCACCCTTACCCTAGGCGTCTCCGGAGATTCGCCTCTGGCGGTTTCCTTTCTGTGCCACTTTCCGTCGGCTTTCGCCGCCTGGGCTTTCCCCAGCGTCCTGCCCTGCGGTGTCCGGACTTTCCTCGGACCGGCTTGCGCCGGCCCGCGGTCACCCGGCCTGCACGCCCAATTGTATCTCGCTTTCCTGGGTCTCCTCGCCCCGGAGCCTTAGACCACACTCGGGGCAGCACAGGGCACCCTTGGAGCGCAGCACGAATTCGCCGCATACGAGGCATTCGAGGCTGACGCCGCGCATGAGCGCGACCAGCTCCTGATCCAGCGTCCGGTTGAGAGAGGAGACCACGCTCATCAGACCTTCCTGAAGACCCCCACGACCTTCCCGAGCACCTCGACGTACGGCGCATAGATCGGCTCGAGCGCGTCGTTCTCGGGCTGCAGTCGGATCCGTCCGTCCTCGCGGAAGAAGCGCTTTACCGTCGCCTCGTCCGCTGACTCGTCGTCACCGGCGAGCGCGACGACGATCTCGCCGTTGCGGGCGTCCTGGCGCCGCTGCACCACGACGATGTCGCCGTCGAGAATCCCGGCGTTGACCATCGAGTCGCCCTTCACGCGCAGCAGAAACTCCTCCCCGCCCGCGGACAGGGTCTCGGGGACGGCGAGATAGTCCTCGACGTTCTGCTCGGCGAGCAGCGGGCCGCCGGCGGCGATCTGGCCGACAAGCGGGAGGCGCCGGACCTCGGCCTCCTGCGTCTGCTCGTGCCGGCGCCGGTCGGTGAGCTCGATCGCCCGCGGCTTCGTCGGGTCGCGGCGCAGTAGCCCAGCGCGCTCGAGCTGCGCGAGGTGCGCGTGGACGGTTGAAGGCGACCGTAGGCCGACGGCCCCGCCGATCTCCCGAACGGTCGGCGGATAGCCGTGCTGGTCGACGTACTCGTGTAGGTATTCGAGAATCCCGCGCTGTCGGTCGCTCACCATCGGGCCTCCTTTCGTCGAACGTGTGTTCGATCACGGTAGCCCGCCCGCCGGACGGCGTCAAGAGAAAATCGAAAGCCCGGCGTTCACCGGGCCCGATGCGCTGGAGAGGACTTGAACCTCCACGGGCCGCAAAGCCCACAAGGCCCTCAACCTTGCGCGTCTACCAATTCCGCCACCAGCGCGCACCGGTCAGTCTAGCCGGGGTTCGAGCCCGTCCCGGGGATCTGGCTCCGCCTCAGTCGAGGACGCGGAAGAGCAGAACCGTGTTGGCCGCGAAGACGAAGGCGACGACGATCGTGAGGCGTGTCAGGTTCCGCTCGACGATGTGCGTCCCGCCCTGCGAGGTCGGCACGAAACCCATTCCGCCGAGACCGGCCTCGCGCCCCGAGTGCAGCAGCACGAGCACGATCAGCGCGATCGAGACCATGAAGTGGAAGAAGACGAGTCCTGCCTGGGTGACCTGAAAGAGCAGCACGGGCGCCGAGGATACCAGCGGCTACCTGGCGCCCAGATTGCGGATCTCGCCGACGAGGTCCGTCGCGATCCGATCCTTCGTGAGGTACGCGGCGGCGCCGGCCTTGCGGGCCCGGTCGACGTCGTTCGGCGCCGTGCCGCCGGTGAGGATCATCACGCAAGCGCGTGGGTCCTGCTCCCGGATCACCCGGGTGGCCTCGATCCCGTCCATGACCGGCATGCTCACGTCCATGACGATCACGTCGGGATCGAGCTCGCGGGCAAGGTTGACCGCGATGCGCCCGTCGCGCGCGGTTGCGACCACGGCGATGCCCTCCTCCACGGACAGCATCGCCATGAGCATCTCGACGAAGAGCGGCTCGTCGTCGGCGACGAGGGTTCGGATCTCGCTTGAGAGGTTCTCTGCGGCGGTTTCCATGAGGGTTCAAGAGGATTTTACAAGTTAGGGTGCACTTTGTGACAGATAACGACGCGCGTGAGCAGATCCACAAACTTCTGATCACGGGGGACAACCGCCTCAAGCAGGGCGTAGCCCCGGAAAAGGTTCGCGGTAGCTACGAGCAAGCGCTGGAGCTGGCGCGCGAAGCGGGCCTCGAAGACTCGGTCAGGCCGCTCGTCGAGCTCCGGCTCGCCGATCTCGAACGGCTCGCTCCAGGATCGCCTCCACTCGGTCCGCCTGCCGCCTGAGGTCGTGCTCACCGGCCGCTCGGCGTGCGGCCTCGTTCGGACACGGAAGCGCTGCAGCGACGCGGAGGCCGCGTGCGATGTCCGCCACGTCGGTCGGGTCTACGAGCGTGCCGGCCTCGGCCGGCACGAACTCCGGCGGGCCCCCGATCCTCGTCGCCACCACGGATCGGCCTGCCGCCATCGCCTCGAGGAGCGCGAGGCCGAACGGCTCGATCAGGCTCGGCTGGCAGAGGACGTGGGAGCGCGCGAGCCGCGCCGGGATCTCGTCGTGCGGCACCCGCCCTTCGACTCTCACTCCCGCCCGCCCCTCGAGCTCGCCGCGAAGCGGCCCGTCGCCGACGAACGTGAGTGTCCCCGACCCCACGCGCTCGAATGCCTCCGCCAGGCGGACGACGTTCTTCCGCTCGATCAACGAGCCGACGCAGAGGTAACCCGTTGGCCCCTCCGGTGCCGGCTCGACGCTGAAGCGGTCGAGGTCGACGCCGCAGTTCACGACCTCGACCTTCCCTCGCGCCTCGGGCACCTTCGTCTCGAGCTCGTGCCGGAGGTATTCCGAGACGGCGACGACCGCGGCCGCCCGACGAACGACCCAGCGGGTGGCAGCGCGTACCCCGGGGAATGCCCCGACGTTGCGGACGTCCCGCCCGTGCGCCGTGACGACGAGCGGCGCCCGGGAGGCGAGGGCGGCGAGCAGCCCGGTCGGGACGAGGAAGTGCGCGTAGACAACGTCGGGACGGAAGCGCCGCGCAGTGCTCAGCGCGTCGCGACCGAGCCGGAGATACCGAGCCTTCCCGCCCGAGCGCCGGTCGAGCACGGCCCGCTCGATCTCGTGACCGCGCTGCGCGAGCTGCTCCTCAAGAGCTTGTACGAAGGCGCCGAGGTCCGGGTCGTCCGGGCCTGGATACATCTGGGAGACGAGCAGGATCCGCACAGACGCCAGCCTAGACCCGCCGAAAGTGCCAGCTACGCGCGCTGCGCGTCGTACATTCCGAACTCCTCGCGCAGGACCTCGCAGATCTCGCCCACCGTGCCCCGCGCGCGCAGCGCCTCGCGCATGGGCGGCAGCAGGTTCTCGTCGCTCAGCGCCGCCCGACGCACCTCTTCCAACGCGTTTGCCGCGGCTTCGGGATCCCGCTCGGCCCGCACTTGAGCCGTTCGCTCGAGCTGGCGCCGCTCAGCCTCGGGATCGAGCCGGTGGAGCTCGATCGGCCCTCCCTCGTCCTCCTGGTACCGGTTGACGCCGACGATCACGCGCTCGCCGGACTCCACGTCCCGCTGGTGCTGGAAGGCGGCTTCCTCGATCTCCCGTTGGATGAAGCCCTGCTCGATCGCCTCGACGGCGCCGCCCATCTCGTCGATTCGCTCGATCAGCTCCCAGGCGGCGGCCTCGAGCTCGGTCGTCAGCGACTCGATGAAGTAGGAGCCGCCGAACGGATCTGCCGTGTCCGTCCCGCCAGCCTCGTGGGCCAGGATCTGCTGCGTGCGAAGCGCGATCTTGGCGGAACGCTCCGTCGGGAGCGCCAGGGCCTCGTCGAACCCGTTCGTGTGGATCGACTGCGCGCCGCCGCCGACGGCCGAGAGAGCCTGGATCGCGACCCGAACGATGTTGTTCTCCGGCTGCTGCGCGGTGAGCGTCGACCCGCCGGTCTGCGCGTGGAAGCGCAACGCCAGCGCCTTCGGGTTCGTGGCGCCGAACCGGTCGCGCATGATCCGGGCCCACAGCCGCCGGGCCGCGCGAAACTTCGCGATCTCCTGGAAGAAGTGGTTGTGGGCGTTGAAGAAGAACGAGAGGCGCTCGCCGAAGTCGTCCGGCGACAGCCCGGCCGCCACCGCCGCCTCGGCGTAGGCGATCCCGTTCGCGAGCGTGAATGCGAGCTCCTGGACGGCTGTCGAGCCGGCTTCGCGGATGTGGTACCCCGAGATCGAGATCGTGTTGAAACTCGGGAGCCGCTCGGAGCAATACGCGAAGAGGTCGGTCGTGATCCGCATCGTCGGCCGAGGCGGATAGATGTAGTTCCCGCGGGCGCAGTACTCCTTGAGGACGTCGTTCTGCACCGTTCCACGAAGCTGGTCCCCTGCCACGCCCTGCTTCTCGGCGACGAGCTCGTAGAGGAGCATCAGCAGCGCCGCCGGCGCGTTGATCGTCATCGACGTCGAGACCTCGTTCAGCGGGATCCCGTCGAAGAGCTGTTCCATGTCGGCGATCGAATCGATCGCGACACCCGTTCGGCCTACCTCGCCGACGGCGCGTGGGTCGTCCGAGTCGTAGCCGAGCTGCGTGGGTAGGTCGAAGGCGACCGACAGACCGGTCTGCCCGCGCTCGAGGAGGTAGCGGAAGCGCTGGTTCGTCTCCTCGGCCGATCCGAACCCCGCGTACTGGCGGATCGTCCACGGCCGGCCGCGGTACATGTCCTCGTAAGGGCCGCGAGTGAAGGGGTACTCGCCCGGGGGCTCGAGGTGGAGACCCTGGACGTCGTCCTCGGTGTAGACCGGCTTGATCTCGATTCCCGAGTCGGTCTCGCGCCCCTCTTCGGCGGTCGCCATAAATGAATCGTACGTCCGCCTGCACAATGAGCACTGAATGCGGCGTGTCGCTCTGATCGCGGCCCTAGTGGCGCTCGTGCTACCAGCCTCTGCGCTGGGGGCCGATGGCGTGACGCTTGCCGCGCAACCCGCGGTTGCCGCTTACGGCGGCGTCGTGCGTTTCCAGGGCTCGGCAGGGATGCTCGCGGACGTCTTCCTCGTGCAGCGGCTCTCTTCCGGCTGGACCGTCGTGGCGCAGACCAAGGCCGGCACGGACGGCGCCTTCTCGTTCGAACTGAGGGCGCGCAACCCCGGCGTCTTCCAAGCGCGAACGCTCGTCGGCCAGTCCGCGGAGATCTCGACGAGCGTACGCCCGCTGCTCCGCGCCCGGCTCAGGGGCTCGATGGTCACCGGGCGGCTGCTCCCAGCGAGAGCGGGCAAGGTTTCGCTGCGCCTGAAGGGGCGGACGCGGCGGGTTCGAGTCGGGTCCGCCGGTAGGTTCCGCGCGCGGCTCGGCAACCTGCGCGCGGGGCGGCATGCGCTGCGGCTCTCCGTGAAGCCGGCGCCCGGTTTCGTCCAGGTTGCGCGGCGCTTCGCCTTGAGGATCAGGCGGCCGGCGCTCCGACTCGGCTCGCACGGCCCCGGCGTCCTCGGGCTGAAGCGGCGCCTGGCCGCGCTCGGTTACGCCGTGCGCTCGGTCGACTCCGGCTACGGCTTTGGAACCTACGAGGCGGTGCTGGCGTTCCAGAAGG
>JBKKAR010000171.1:0-6247 GCA_046714355.1 Gaiellaceae bacterium
GCAACCCAGAGGCCTTGCACGGCGCCGAAGACACGAGCGAGGACGTGATCAGGCACCGCCCGCTGGAGAAGCGTGAACGCCGATACGTCGACGAGCGTGTTCCCGAGGCCGACGAGCGCGAGGAAGAGCAGCACCGGAAGCGGGTCGGGGAAGACGCCGATCAGGGCGATCGGAATCCCCCAGAGCACGATCCCGACGAGAAAGTTCGTCGTCAAGCGCCTCCCGATCAACGCCGCGGAGACCATCGCCCCCACCAGGCCACCGATGCCGACCGCCGAATTGAGGAACCCCACCCCTTCCTCTCCGAGATCGAGGAGTTGGAGCGCGGTGACGACGATGAGGACGTTCAGCGCGCCTGCGACGAGAGTCTGGGAGACGAGCAGCAGCACGAGCACCCTCAGTCCCTTCTCCTTCCCGAGCGTGACGAACCCCGCGGCGAACTCCTTCAGGGCGCCGCCGCGGCCCTCGCGCGGCTCGGGCTGAACGTCGACCCGCACTCTGCTGACGAGAAGTGCCGAGAGCAGGAAGGCGGCAGCGGCGCCGCCGAAGACGACATCCGGGCTCGTGGCCGCGAGGACGAGGCCACCGATCGCCGGACCGCCGAAGATTCCGAGGCTCTCGATCGTGCTCGACGTGACGTTGGCGGCCGTGAGCTCCTGCGGGTTCTTCGCCAGCGCCGGAAGGAGCGCAGCCTGCGCCGGCCGGACGGCCGAGTACGCGACCGCGACCAGAGCCGCGAGGAGATAGACGACGGCCGCCGGCCCGTCCAGCAGGACTACGACGGTCGTGGCCCCTAGGAGCACGGCACGCGTCAGCTCCGCACCGACGATGACGCGTTCGCGACGGAACTTGTCTCCGAGAACGGCGGCGAACGGCGAGGCGATTGCGGACGGCAAGAACCGGACGAGGCCGATCAGGCCGACCGCGGCGGCGCCACCGTCCCGATATGCGTAGACGGCCAGAGCGATCCCGTACGCCCAGTGGGCGATGATCGATGCGGCCCACGCCCCCTCGATCCGGCGGATGTTCGGGTTGCGAAAGACCCTGCCGAACGAGCGCGCGGCATCGCCGAGTTGTTCCCGCAGCGCTCTCACGCGGGAGAGCATCCCACGCCGAATTGTGTTTTTCGAGTAGAACCGGGAAGATTTAGGGGCCGGCCTCCGTCTAGTGGGTCGGAAGAGACCGACGACGCGAAAGGAGAAACAGATGTCGGACGAGGCCAACGAGAACATGGATCGCGCGGAGGAGAAGACCGACGACGTGGAGGCACACGGCTTCATCGGAAACGTCGACAACGTCGAGACGGTGGACGCGCAGGAAGAGCCGCCGGACGTCGAGGGTCACAGCTTCGGCAACGTCGAGAAGGCCGACTAAAGCATTTTCAGGCGCTACGAAAGGGCGGCCTCGGCCGCCCTTTTTCGTTCTACGAGAACAGCGCCTCGAGCGAGCGCAGAAGGTCGACACCGGCGGCCCGGCGCTTGCCGTCCAACCCCTCCAGGTTCTCCGCTACCCGCGCCAGCAGGGCCGCATCGGTGCCGGCGTCGTCCAGCACGGCCTTCGCACGCCGGGCCTTCCGGAGCAGGTCGAGCGCGATCGCCGCCTGGTTCCCGAACAGCCCGAGCAGGTCCATCTCGTGGAGCGAGAACCGCGCCTCCCGCGGGCGGTCGAGCACTTGAAGCACGCCGAGCGGCTCCTCCTCGTGGAGGAGGGGCACTGACATCAGCCCCTTGGGCACGTATCCGGTCCGCTCGGCGATGTCACGGCCGCCCCAGCGTGGGTCCTGCGAGACGTCCTCGAGCACGAGCGGCTGCCGTGTGACGAGCGTCCAGCCGGCGATACCCGTGCTGGACGGGATCCGGTGGCCGAGGAGCTCCTCGGATCCCTCGCCGGCCACGGCTTCGAACACGAGCTCGTCCGTCGTATCGTCGTAGAGGAAGATCGTCGACGCCTTCGCAGCGAAGATGCCGCGCGCGACCTCCACGGTCGCCTGCAGGAGCGCGCGGTGCGCATCCTCCGAGCCGAGCACGCCAGCGGCAACGGCCGCGCGGAGTTCAGTCACCGAGTCCCTCCACGTTCGACGCCGTCAGGTAGAGCGCGCTCTTGAGCTGGAACGGCGTCAACTCCGGGTGCTTGCCGAGGATCAGGGCGCAGATGCCACTCATGTGCGGCGTCGCGAAGCTGTTCCCTGTCGACCGGGCCTGCGTCCTCCCGAGCCAGGCGACCTCCACGTCGACGCCCCGGGCAAAGAACTCAACCGGCGGGCTGGGGTTGTAGTAGAAGGTCTCGGCGCCCGTCTCCTCGTGGCTGCCAACGGAGATTACGGACGAGAAGCGCCACGGGTAGCTCTCGACGGGCATGTTGTGCGCCGAGGCGACGAGCACCGTCCGTTTGAAGTAGGCACGGTCCGCCACCTCGTGGAGAAGCCCGGCGAAATGGCTCTTCGTGGTCGAGAGGCTCATGTTGATGACGTGGAAGCCCTGCTCGACGGCATACTGCAGGCCGCCGAGGAGCGCCGAGCCACTGCCTGTGAACCCGGCGCCGAGAACCCGAACGCTGTAGAGCTCGCAGTCGGGAGCCAGCGACCGGACGATCCCCGCGCATGCAGTTCCGTGGCCGCAGAGGTCTCCCTCGGCGTCGTCGACGACGGTGACTTCGTCGTCCTCACCTACCTCGACGGCGACGGTGCCTGCGAGCTCCCCGACCACCGGGTGGTCGCGCTCGATCCCGCTGTCGAGGATGCAGACCCGGACGCCCTTGCCGGTGGACCCGCCCCAGGCCCACTCGCGCGTGACGCGGCCCGGCCACTGCGTCGGCAGCGCGAGCGACTCCCCAGTTCCGGCCGGGAGGCTCCACGCGGGGAGCAAACGCTCGGGCGCTGGTTCGGCCATCGCTCGATGTTACGCCCCGTCTGTCGAGCTGACCGCCTCGCGGGCCGCCTGCGAGGCGGTCTTGGCAAGTTCCTTCGCCTGCGTCACCCGCTCGTCGTCCGGCGTGACGGCGAGGTTGATTGCGACGAGGCTCGCGGCTGCGCGAGTCCCGGCCTCGGCGAGTAGTGCGGCCGCCGCGGCGTCACCCCGGCGGTCCGCCGCGCCGCGATCGGCGACCATCGCGGCGAGACAGGCGGCGTCCGCGCCCGCCTCCGCGATCACGAGCGGTACCTCGGCCGCGCGTGAGAGCGCCGCGCCGACGGCTGCGTCTCGGACGGCCGGTTCCACGCGCTCCGGCAGCCGCATGGATGCCAACGCCTGCTCGTATGCCTCGGCGTCCCGCTGGGCAAGCGGCGCGGTTCGCTTCCGAAGTCGCTCTGCCTGAGCGATCGCCGCGCCGGCGTCCGGCCAGTCGGGTGAGGCTCGAGCGACCATCGCGGAGAGGCCCGCCGACATGGTGATCGCCAGAGCAGCGGCCGACCCGCCGCCGGGCGTGGGCTCCTCCGAGGCGATCGCGTCGAGCAGTTCGCGCAGCCGGAGGTCGAGAAGGTCGCCCGTGGACGCCACGAGCGGATTCTCTACTTGTCGAGGCGGCGGCGCAGGATCTCGACTGCGTCGGCGTGCGCGACGACGTCGGCCTCTTCGAGCACGGCCTCCGGGTTCTCGATCACCCGGCGCCGGTACTCCTTGTCCGCGTCGGCCCGCTGGACGATCTCGGCGAGGCCCTGCCGCATGAGCGGCAGATCCTGTGCGGCCCTCAGCCAGGCCTCCGGAGCGGGTGGGAGTGCCCCCAAGATCTCTCCAAGCTTCTCTTCGTCGTAAGTAGCCATAGTTGATCGCCAACCTCAGGACGCCGGAGCGCCGAGGTTTCTTCCCTCCATCTCGGATCGGAGCTTGGTCAGGCAGCGGGAAATGCGGCTGGCGATCGTGCCTGACGGGAGATCGAGCGCCTCGCCGATCGTGCGGTAGCTTTCGTCGCGAGTGAAAAAGCGGTCGAGGATCTCCTGGCAGTTGTCCGGAAGGGCCGCGAGCGCTTCGTGGACGGCGCGAGCCTCGTCGAGCTTCCCGATCGTGTCGTCCGCGTCCGGCACTTCGAAGTCTTCCTCGAGCAGCTCGGCGGAGCCGGCGCGGAGCCGGTCGATGCAGAGTCTCCGGGTCAGCTGTGCGAGCCACGGCCGGATCGCCTCGTCGTCGCGGAGCTTGTGGAGGTGCTCGTACGCCCGCGCGAAGACCTCTTGGAAAACGTCTTCCGCGTCGTGCTCAGGCAGATTGAACGCCTGGAGCGCGATCGCATAGACGTAGCGCGAGAAGCGTTCGACCAGCTCGCGCCACGCCTCGTGGTCGCCCGCGCGGCACCGCGCCACAAGTTGAGCGTCCGTGGGCTCCATCCGCATGCTCATGGCCTGAACCGTATCCACGCATACAGCTTGAACCATCGCGGATGATTTAGGGCAGCGAGGGCTCCAAAAAGAGGTTCCGCCAGGCTGTCCACCAGTCCTCGGCCCGCGCGACAATCGAGCGCGGGCTCGTAACTTCGATTCCGGCCCGTCCGCGGTACTTCTCCACCTCCGGCGTGTGCATGAAGTCGACCTCGATCTCGGCCGGGCGGCCCGGGTCGTAGGGCGAGACTGCTTTCAGATCCTTGAGCGCGTTCTGGGCACCCTCCTCGATCACCTCGCGCGCCAGGATCGGCGTCAGGGTTCTGGCAGCGCGGGCCCCGATGCCTTTCTTGACCGCGACCGTCGTCAGGCCGTCCCCGAGCAGCGCCTTGCCTTCGCGGCAGGCGGCCTCGTCGCCGGTCACGAGCAGGACGGGGCAGCCCCAGTTCCCGCACATCGCAGCATTGATCGCGGACTCGCCGACGAGGACGCCGTTGAATCGAAGGTTGAGCCACTCACGACCGGAGACGGTGTGGTTCATGACCCCGTCGGGCGTTCCGGCCATGGCGTGCATCCCGACAAGCAGACAGGCGTCGCAGCCCTCCTCGAGAAACTCGGTGTACTGCGTCCATGTCGACTGGACGACGTACTCGCAGGCCGGATCGAGCATGTCGTGGACCAGGGAATTGAAGCTCCACGCCTTGCCGGCGCCGTGGTGATCCATGACTACGATCTCTCTGGCGCCTGCGGCCTTCGCGCCCCGGACGGCGGCGTTGATCTCCTCGGTGTAGAACTTCCGGCCCTCCTCATACATTTCGTGGCCGCCCAGGGTCTGCTCGCCCCGGACGATCCCGGCGACGCCCTCCATGTCGCTGATGATGTGGACTCGCATGGCTATAGGTTCTCATCGTGGAGACCGGCCTGCGTGGGAAGCGCGTTTTGGTCACCGGAGCCTCCGGCGGCATCGGGTCGGCCTGTGTCCGTGAGTTCGCGGCCGAGGGCGCGGAGGTCGTCGCCCACTACAACCAGGGCCGGAAACGGGCCGAGGGGCTGGGCGCTTCGCAGCTCGTCCAGGCTGACCTCACCCGGGAAGACGAAGTCGGGCGCCTGTTCGACGAGGCAGGGACGCTCGACGCCTGCGCCGCAGTCGCCGGAGTCTGGCCGCAGGACGACGTGCCGGTCTGGGAGCTCCCGCTCGAGCGTTGGGAGGAGACGCTCCGCCTGAACCTGACCGTGACCTTCCTGACCGCACGCGGCTTCTTGCGCTCGGTGGAGCGCACCGGCCACGGAAGCCTCGTGCTGGTCGCGTCGACCGCTGGCGTCTTCGGCGAGGCTGGTCACGCCGACTACGCGGCCGCCAAGTCCGCGATCGCCTATGGACTCATGCTGAGCCTCAAGAACGAGGTCGTGCGGGTCGCGTCGGCTGCCCGGGTGAACTGCGTGTGCCCGGGTTGGACGCGAACGCCAATGGCGCGCCGCGAGGTGAACGATCCCGAGGTCATTGAGCGCGTGACCCGGACGATGGCGCTACGCAAGGTCGCCACGCCCCAGGACGTCGCGCGCCAGATCGTGGTGCTCGCCTCGGACGAGCTCTCCGGCCACGTCACCGGCCAGATCGTGACCGTGGCCGGCGGCATGGAGGGAAGAACGATCCACTGATGCCCACGGCCGAAGCCCGCACGAACCGCAAATAGAAACGGCGCGCCGAAGCGCGCCGCATGGACTCTTACCGCAGAGTGCTAATTGCCGTTAGTTCCCCACGGAAGGAGCCGTAGATCCATTCTCGGCAGACACGCGAAAAACCTAAACCTGTGTCTCAGAAATACTCAGGCGAGGCCGCCGCCCGGCCCCGCCTGATTCTCTCGAGTAGAGAGCCGCTCTGAGTCTCGAGTGGGCCCCGCCGCAACGGGCCCCGCTCGTCCGATGGGCCCCGCCGCATCG
>JBKKAR010000172.1:0-16731 GCA_046714355.1 Gaiellaceae bacterium
TGAACTCGCTCGAGGAGGCGCGGGAGCTCGAGCGGCGCGAGTCGCTGACGCCGGGCGAGGCGGTGCCGGTGCTCGAGCGAATCCAGATCCTCCGCGGCGCCCTCGACGAGCTCGAGCGGGAGCTTCAAACGCAGCCCGAGCAGCGCTAGTCTCGACTCGACCCCAACAGCACGGAGGTGAGGCACCATGGCCGCACAGGCCGTCCCTGAGGGCTACCACACCCTTACCCCGTATCTCGCCGTGGACGATGCGGCAGCGGCGATCGAGTACTACCAGCGCGCGTTCGGCGCCAAAGAGAGCGTCCGGATGGAAGGGCCCGACGGCAAGATCGGGCACGCGGAGCTCGAGATCGGCGACTCGCGCGTGATGCTCGCGGATGCGTACCCGCAGTCGAGCACGAGGCCGCCGAAGGAGATCGGCAGCACGACAGGCGCCGTGTTCATGTACGCCGAGGACGTCGACGCGGTCGCCCAGCAGGCGATCGACGCCGGCGGGACGATGCTGTCGCAGCCCGAAGACATGTTCTGGGGTGACCGCTTCGGATCGATCACGGATCCGTTCGGTCACGTCTGGCACATCGCCACCCACGTCGAGGACGTCCCGCCCGAGGAGATGGCGGAGCGGGCCGAGAAGTGGCAGGCCGAGATGGCCGCGATGAGCAGCAGCTGAGCCCGGGGGTGTAGGTGAGGTGGCCGGGCGCCAACCAAGCGGCACCCGGCCCCGCACGCATCTAGCGAGCTACTTGAGGAACTTCTTCGCCGCGGTGGCGGCGATGCCGGCAACGGCGCCCTTGAGCGCCGGATTGCTCATCAGCTGCCCGAGCATGTCGGGCTTCTCCTTGCGCACGCGGTTCGTGGCCCGCGCGAGCTCGGTGGAATCCTCCGTCTCGTCGACCTCGAGCGACCGGGCAACTTCACGCCGCTGGTCGGGCTCGAGCTTCTCGAACGACTCGCGGGCCGACTCCTCGTACTCGAAGTCGTCCAGCTGCGAGGCGACCTGGTCGTGGTTCTGCTTCGCCTCGTCGTCCGAGATGCCCTCCCAGGGCTTGCCCTGGTCGTAGCGCTTGGCGAAGTCCTGCAGCTTTTCGCGCGTGCCTGCGTCCTGAAGCATGTCCGCGAGGCCCATCAGTCGACCCGTTGACCCTCGACGACTTCGCCGCGGAACGAGCCGGTCTCCTGGCCGCGACCCTCGATGAGCTCCTTGAAGCGCTCGAGATCGGCCTTGACGGCGCTGTTGTCGCGCCCGAGCTTCGCGGCGGTCGCCTCGACGATGCCCTCGGGCTCCCAGGTCATGACGACCTCGACGCGGGTTCGATCCGGGCTGAGGCTCTCGAACCGGACATCGCCGGCGTTCTCCTTGCCCTCGGTGGCCCGCCAGGCGATGTGGCTGTCCGGCTCCTGCTGGGTGATCTCGGCCTGCCACTGCTCCTGCTTCCCGCCCACTTCGGCGATCCACATCAAATGCGAGTCGTCGATCTGCTTCACGGACTCGACGTTGTCCATGAACTGTGGGAACTCCTCGAACTGCGTCCACTGGTTGTACGCGGTCGAGACGGGGACGTTCACCTCGATGGATTCTTTGACTTCGGCCATCACTGACCCCTTTCGGTTGACTTCTCTACTCCTACCCGCTTTCAAGCTGCCCTAACAACCACCCGATACCTTCTTTCGTGATGCGCCGCCTGCTGCTCGTCGGGCTTGTTGGGGCGGCGGTAGCCGCGGCTCCCGCCAGCGCCTCTGAGTGGATCCACCTCGGCCTCGTCGACACGACGGAGGCGATCTCGGACACGCCCCGCTTCTCGGCCACGATGGGGGCCCTGAGGCCCCAGATCGTCCGCATCAACCTCAGCTGGGGCGGCGTGCTCGGCGTCGCCCGGGAGCGGCCCGACGACGGGACGAACCCCGAGGATCCCGCGTACGAGTGGGGGCAGTACGACGCCGCCGTCATCGTCGCCTCGCAGCGCGGCGTCAGGGTGCTCTTCACGATCTTCGGGACTCCCAGATGGGCGAACGGGGGGCAGCCGCAGAACCGGGCGCCCCAGAACTTCGAGCGCCTGAAGGAGTTCGCCTACGCCGCCGCCTTCCGCTACAGCGGCCGGTACGCACGGCCCGACGGGACGATCCTCCCACGCGTCTCCCTCTGGACGGCGTGGAACGAGCCCAACCTCCCCCTCGGCCTCAAGCCGCAGTGGCGGAAGGTGCAGGGGCGCTGGGTGATTCAGAGCGCGCGCGATTACGCGCGAATCTGCAACGCGATCTACGACGGCATCCACCTGACGCTTATGCGCGGCCAGAAGGTCGCCTGCGGCGTCACCTCGCCGCGGGGGAACAACGCACCGGCGACGAAGCGCCCCTCGACCTCCCCGATCGGCTTCCTCCGCGCCGCGAAGGCGGCAGGGATGCGGAACTTCGACGCCTACGCGCACCACCCGTACGCCGGCGACCCCGCGTACCGGCCGGGCGCCGCTCCGCGCGACCCGCGCGCGATCACGATGGCGAACATCGGGAAGCTGATCGACGAGGTCACGATCCTCTACGCCGAGAAGCCGATCTGGATCACCGAGTACGGATACGAGACGAACCCGCCGGACTGGACGTGGGGCGTCTCCTGGAAACGGCAGGCGGAGTACATGCGCGAGGCGTACACGATCGCCCGGCGCAATCCGCGCATCGACATGCTGCTCTGGTTCCTCGTCCGGGACGAGGCCCGCGCCGCGGGGTGGCAGTCCGGCCTCGTGTCCGCGGGCGGGCGGCGTAAGCCGTCGTTCCAGGAGTTCCAGCGGCTCGCCGAAGGCGTCCGGAAGCATCGCCTCTCGGTGCTGAAGCGGAGGCCGATGCTCGACCGCGACACCTTCGTCCGGCGGATCGTCGAGGACTCGCGGTCAACAAGGTCGATGCGGGACTGGATCGCGCTCGCGCCGCACCTCGGCGGCGCCTAGCCCGCCGGCTTGTCGACCGTCTGCTCCGCCATGCCGCCGTCGACCAGGTAGCTCGTGCCGGTGACGTAACCGGCCTCGTCCGAGACGAGCCAGGCGACGAGGCCGGCGACCTCCTCTGGCAGCCCGGCGCGGCGCAGCGGGATCTCCGGCATGAGCCGCTTCGCGTCGATGTCGTTCCCCTCTGTGGCGATCGCGCCCGGCGCGACCGACACGACTCGGATCGACGGCGCCAGTTCGACGGCGAGCGACCGCGTCAGCATCCCGAGCGCCGCCTTCGCCGGGGCGTAGAGAGCGAAGCCCGGCCGCGGGATGTGCTCGTGGACGCTCGTGATGTTCACGATCACCCCGCCGCGCTCACTCATGAGCGGCGCCGCTGCGACGGAAGCGAGGAACGCGGCGCGCACGTCCACCGAGAAGATCGCGTCGAAATCGTCCGCGGTCAGCTCCAGCGCCGGCTTCGAGACGGTGATCCCGGCGTTGTTGACGAGGACGTCGAGACGGCCGAATGCCGAGGCCGCTTCGTCCACGAGCCGCGCAGGCACGGTCGGATCGGCCAGGTCGCCGCTCACCCACTCGACCCGCCCACGCGCGGACAGCCGCTCGCAGACCTCCCGTTCCTCCTCGCCCCGCGCCTGGGTGGCGTACCCGAGCGCGAATCCCTCGTCGACGAGTCGCTCCGCGATCGCCAGGCCGATCCCGGAGCTGGCGCCCGTGACGAGGGCGACCCTTTCTACGACATCTCTTTCCGGTGGCCGGAAGCGAGCGCCGCAGCCTCGCCTGCGTCGACTGCCTCCCGCGGGATGACGACCGCGCGCACCTTTGATGCCGCGCGAAGCGTCGAGCTCCGCATTCCACCCTCGAGCGACGCCCGCTCGCCGACGATCGCGCCGGGCCCAACCTGGGCGACGGTGTCGCCGTCGACCTCGACGTCGAGCATCCCGTCGAGGAGGAGGAAGAGGCTCGTGCCGGGCTCGTCCTGCTCGATCAGCGTGTCTCCCTCCTTCACCTCCCGTCGCTCGAGGTTCTTCGAGTCGGTCATGATCATCTGGGACAGCTCGCGCTCGAGCTCGGACTCGACGGCGGAGACCAGCGTCGGCGCCTCCTCTCCGCCCCAGGGCGTGTTCGGCCCGTACGACTCGCGCCACCAGCGCTCGAAGTCGATCTCGCCGCTCTTCTCGACGAGGCTCCCTCCGTCGTCGTAGATCCAGTGCCGCGGGAACGGCGAGGCGCCGACCAAGGCCTGCTTGGACGTCCCGTCCGCGTAGATGATCAGCTGCAGCGTCGTCCAGGCCGACGCGGAGGCGACCTGGAAGAACGGCTTGCCGCTCACCCGGCGCGGAGCCGGGAGCCCCATCCGGCCGCCCGCGCTCTGGACGAACTTCACCCAGTCCGGCCCGACCTCCGGCTCGGCCTGGATCAGCGGGTACTTGACCCCGGGGAAGCCGATCGTCTTCGGGCCGACCTTGACGTGCGTCGTCCCGACGAGCGCGCCGCCGGAGTAGCCGGAGTCCACGATCTTGCCGTCGTCGACTTCGATCCACGCTCGGAGCTGGTTGGCCTCCCGGAAGCGATCGGCGTCGTGCAGCTCCTCGAGCTGGCCTGGCGCCAGGCGGTCCGGCGGCGGCTGGTCGTAGTGCGTGATCCCGAGCTCGAATGGGAGCTTCGGCATCCCCTCGATCGCCTCGGACGGAATCCATGTGACGGCCGCTACTGACTTCTCGACTCTCATTCCCACTCTCCTCATCGATGTTCAGACAATCCTTACCGACTCCGAGGATTCACCTCAACCGCCGCGTCCGCGGTGGATCGATGGTCATGTTCATGCGCGAATGGACGGCGAAGCAGGACGGCCGTCTCCTAGAGACGCTGCTCCTTGGCGGCGGGGGCTCTACGAGGTCTCGTCGTCGCCGCGGCCACGGCGCCAGAACCAGAGTGCGCCACCGACGGCTGCGAGCGCCGAGAGGATCGCGCCCTTGTTCGGGCGCATGGAATCGTCCACCCGGCCCGGCAACGCGCCCTTCGCCTTGCGCTTCGCGATCCGCTTCCCGACCTGGAGAGCTCCCCAGCCCAGTACGGCGTTTCGCTTGTTCAGGATTCCCATCGGTATGAGCCTACCGACGCGGCTGCCGGCGTGACGGCGTTTTCTCTCGAGCGAGCTTGGCCACTCGTGGGGCAATTTTCTTCCGTACGACCTGCGAAGGAGCGGCGTCGGCCGGCTGAATCCGCGTCGCGTCGCGGCCCCACTGCCGCGGATCGACGCCTGAAGCGATCGACCCAACTGCCACGAGGAGAATCGCGGCGACAGCCGCGCACCTGGCGAAGAGGCCGACGCGGGGCCGAACGGCCCCGGAAAGAGCGAAGGGATTCCGGAACCGGGGCTCGCTCGAAGGAACGGAGCGCCGCGCGCTGGCGATGCTGGATCTCTGTGAACTCGCCGCAGTCCGGGCACGCTTTGAGATGCGCCCGCAGCACCTTTCGTTCGGAGCGCGGGAGCTTGCCGTCGAGCTGCCGCGAGATCGCCCGCTCAGTCTGATGGCAGCTGAACGACCCTTCGAACTGCTCCCGCAACGCCTGGCGCGCGCGAAAGATGAGCGTCTCCACCTCGCCGTCGCTCAGGTCCAGGAGCTCCGCGATCTCGGCGTAGCTTCGGCACTCGCCCTCGCGCATCATCAACGCGGCCCGTTCGTCGAAGCCGAGCGAGTCGAGCGCACGCCGGATGTCGTTCGGCGTGGGAATTGCCTCGTCCGCGAAGAGCTCGTTGAGCCGATCCGGCTCCGTGCGCTCCGAACGCCGCCGACAGACGTCGTGCGCGATCCCGAGCAGCCAGTTGTGCGACTTTCTCGGCCGTTCGCCGCGCCTGTGGCGCCGATATGCGCTCACGAAGGTCGCCTGCGTGACGCTCTCGGCGTCCTGGGGATCGCGGAGGACGACGAGCGCGTACCGGTAGACGTCGCCGACGTGTCTGCGATAGACGCGCTCGAACGCCCGCTCCTGACGCCGCTCGAGCAGGAGGCTCATCTCTCTGTGGATGCCACGTGACCCCATTACTTGCGATCCGTCCCCGTACGATTTTCGATCCTGGCACCGCCGCCGTGCCGGATTCGCTCAGGCTCCGATCACGGTAGCGGGGGCGGCGGAGGAAGCGGCGGCAGCGGAGGAGGAGGCGGCAGCGGCAGCTGGACGGGCGGCTGCGGGGTGTTCACCGGCGGCAGCGGCGGCGGCGGTGGCACGAGGGGCGGTTTCGGGATCGGAACGACCTTCGTGATCTCCTTCGCTGCATCCACGGTTCCCTGGACGGGATCCGGCGCGCTCAGCGGCGGCGCCGGGGTGACCGCTCCCGGGCTGCCCGGTGAGGCGGCCGTATCGCCGGACACGGCGCCGACGCGAGGCCGCCCAAGCGCGTTGCGAACCGCGCTACGAAGCTGGGCGGCGGAGCGCGGGGCACCTGTCGCAATGGTGCGATCCTCTCCGCGGGCAGTTCCGCGGTCGCTGAAGATCGTCGAACTCGTTCCGTAGAGCTTCGGAAGGGTAAGCGGGATCCGCTGGAGCGCCGGGAGGGACGTCCCGGGCGGCTCGTTGGCGGCGACAGCCTCGACCACCTGATGGCCGACGCCTCCCGCGATCACGCCCGCCGCCACCATGGCTGCCGCCTTGACGGCCATCCCCGAGCCGGCGATCACGCCGCCGACCGACCCCGCGCCGCCGCCGAAGAACCCGACCAGCGAGGGCGGGAGCTGCACGACGCTCAGCCGCTTGATCGCCGCGCGCTGCGCGCGCTGCTGGCGTTCGAGAGCGGCACACTCGCGGCACTCGCGGAGATGCGCCCTCAGTGCGCGCTGCTCCACGGGTGCGAGGGTCCCGTCAAGACGCTTGGAGAGCGTGGCTTCCGCGTCGCCGCAGGTCAGGCCTCCGTCCATCTGCTCGCGCAGCGCGCGGCGGGCACGGAAGAGCAAGGTTTCGACGGCCGAGTGGGAGAGGTCGAGGATCTCGCCGACCTCGCCGTAGGACCGTCCTTCGAGCTCACGCATGACGAGCGCGGAACGCTGGTTGAAGCTCAGGTGACCGAGCGCCTGACGGATCTCGTCCGCGGTCGGGACGGCCTCGTCGACCGCCGGGGCGGCGACGCGCTCGTCCCAGACGACCTCCTTGGGCCGCCGCGCCAGCATTCGGAAGCGCTGGCGACACTCGTTGTGGGCGATCTTCAGGAGCCAGTTCCGCGGCAGCTCCGGACGCTGGCCGCGCTGGAAGGCCCGGTAGGCGCTCAGGAACGTGGCCTGCGTCGCGTCCTCCGCGTCAGCGGGATTGCGGAGCACGGCCAGGACGTAGCGATAGACGTCGTGGACGTGGCTGCGGTACAGCCGCTCGAATGCGCGGTCTGTTTTGGGCCGGGTGAGAAGCGCGGCGTTGCTCATCTTCCCTCTTGGATAGATGCCACGATCGCTAGTTTCTTGCGTTGCATTCCCCGCACAGAGGAGAAACGAACGTCGGGGTTCGACGGATACGCCGATATTCGGCTTATGCCGTTGCTTTAGCCCGCTTCCGGTTCGGCAGGTGGATCGCCCGGCCAAGGGCCACCAGACCCGCTTCCTTGATCGCCTCGGAGAGGGTCGGGTGCGCGGCCATGCCGTCCGCGACCGTCTCGACCGTGGCCTCGGCGTCGAGCGCGACGACGCCGGCCTCGACCAGGTCGGTGACGTGCGGCCCGACCATGACCAGTCCGAGGAGCTCGCCGTAGCGGCTCTCGTGGATCGACTTGACCCAGCCGACGGTCTCGTTCTGCATCACTGCCCGGGCGTTCGCGACCCACGGGAAGACGCCGACCTCGACGTCGTCTCCGTACTGCTCGCGGGCCTCTGCCTCCGTCAGGCCGACGCCGGCGATCTCCGGGTCGGTGTAGATCGGGCGCGGGACGGCGCGGTTGTCGACGACGGCCTCGTGGCCCATCGCGTTCTCCGCGGCGACCTCGCCCTCGCGGAAGGCGGTGTGGGCGAGCTGCCAGTAGCCCGCGCAGTCGCCGACGGCGTAGATGTGCTCGACCGTTGTGCGGCGGTGCTCGTCGGCCGCAATGCCCTTCCGGCGGTCGAGCTCGACGCCGATCTCCTCGAGGCCGAGGTTCTCGACGAGCGGCGCGCGCCCGACGGAGACGAGCATCAGGTCGGCCTCGACGGTCTCGCCCTCGCCGAAGTGGACGGTCAGGGCTGATCCGCTGTCCTCGACCTTGGTGCACTGCTTCTCGAGGTGGAGCGTGATCCCGCGCTTACCGAACTGCTTGGCCAGCTCCTTGGCGGCGTCGTCGTCCTCTTGAGGGATCAGCTTTGGGAGCATCTCGATGATCGCGACCTCGGAGCCGAAGCGACTGAAGATCGACGCGAACTCCCAGCCGATGATCCCGCCGCCGAGTACGACGAGGCGCTTGGGGATCTCGGTCTGAGCAAGGAGGCCGGTCGAGTCGACGCAGCGCGCGGAGTCGAGGCCCTCGATGGGCGGGCGGATCGGGAAGCTGCCGGTGGCGACGACGGCGCTTTTGAAGGTGACGCCCTCCCCACCCTCGACCGCGATCGTGTTCGCGTCCTTGAAGCGGCCGGCGCCCTTGACCCACTCGACACCGTTCGCCTTCAGGAGCTGGGCGATGCCGCCGGTCATCTGCTTGACGACGCCGTCCTTCCACTGGTTGGCGGTGCCGAAGTCGAGTTGCGGCTCGCCGACCTGCACGCCGAGCTTGGCGAAGGTCTCCCCGGCCTCCTTGATCGCGAACGCCGTCTGCACCCAGGCCTTCGTCGGGATGCACCCGACGCGGAGGCAGGTGCCGCCGAGCTCGGGCTCCTTCTCGATGCAGACGGTCTTGGCGCCGAGCTGCGCGGCGCGGATCGCCGCCGTGTAGCCGCCCGGGCCGCCTCCCAGGACGGCAACGTCACATTCCATCGGTTTCTGCTCCTCGGTCGATTTGCGACTCGATCCTACTGACGGCGGGCAGAGGTAGGCCTCGCCGCTCGGGTGTCCCTCTCGGCCGGTCCGGCCTGCGCGCCGCCCGGCGACGATGCCCGTTCCGGCCGGGTAGCGCCACGCGAGCGCCGAAATCGCTTCGCTCCCGTCACCGTATCGGCACGAACTCCATGGCCGCGCGAGCCAGGCCCTAGGGACAGTCCCTCGTGCTGCGGCTCTAGGGGCAGGCGGCGATCGTCTCGCCGTTCGTGTACGTGTCGAACGGGTGTAGGACGCGCTAGCTCGGCTGGAGGTTGAGCCGCATCGTCCAGGAGCCGTCGGTCTTCTCGACCTTGTCGAACCCCTGCCTCTCGAAGACGTGCATCGCGGGGCTCTCGACGGCGACGGACAGGCTGAGGCCTCCATGGCCCTGCTCCTTCGCCAGCTCGATCAGAGCGTCGAGGAGCTCCGAGCCGATGCCCCTTCCCCGCCGGCTCGGTACGACGGCGATCGAGACCTCGGGAGTCTGCTCGTCCACGAACCCGAAGCCCGGCTCGTCGCGGGAGAAGAGCCGGTACCAGGCGGCGCCGATCGGGAAGCCGCCCTCGAGCGCGACAACCGACGAGTCGCCGCGCCGCCCCCAGCCGGAGACGTAGCGCCAAAGCGACGCGTCCTCGACGGTGCCGCCGGACCGCCAGTAGAAGGCGTGGCGGAGCATGTCCTTGAGGAACCGGACGTCCTGCCGGTTGCCGCGGCGGATCACCGGCGGAGCTCTTGGACGAGTTGCACCCGGTTTCCGTCCGGGTCGTAGACGTCCAGGAGTCGGACTTCGTCGTGTAGTTCGAGCACCGTGCCGACCTCGACGTCGTCGCCGCGTAGCCGGTCGGCCTCGGCCTTCACGTCGTCCACGTCGATCGTGGCGACCCCGCCCTCCTCCGGCTCGCCCTCGGCGAGCGCGATCTGCATGCTGCCCCGCTCGAGCTTGGCCCAGCGTCCGTCCTCGTCGTAATACGTCTCCTCGAACCGAAGCTTGCCGGTGTACCAGGCACGCGCGGTATCGAGGTTCCGGACGCGGTACCAGACCCTCATGGTGTGACTCTAGAGCGCCAGGCCCGGTTCTTCGAGCATCGAGCGGATTGTGGCGAGGAACTCGGCGGCGACCGCCCCGTCCACGGCTCTGTGATCGCAGGTCAGCGTCAGGCTCATCAGCGGTCGAACGACGATCTTGCCGTCACGGACGACCGGCTTCTCCTCCACGGCACCGACGGCGAGGATCGAAACCTGCGGCGGGTTGAGGACGGCGATGAAGTGCTCGACGCCGAACATCCCGAGGTTCGAGATCGTGAACGTGCCGCCCTCGAGATCAGCCTGTTGGAGCTTCCCGCTCCGGGCACGCTCGACGAGATCGACGCGCTGAGCCGCGATCTCGGCCACCGAAAGCCGTTCGGCGCCCCGGATCACGGGTACGACGAGGCCCCGGTCGGTCGCGACGGCCATCCCGACGTCGGCTGTGGGATAGAGGTGCACCTCCTCGCCGACGAAGTGCGCGTTCAGCCGCCGGTGACGCATGAGCGCCGACGCGCTGACCTTGGTCAAGACGTCGGAGATCGTCGGCTTCGGACCGTCCTTCGCCAGCTCCACGAGCTTGGCGCGGAGCTCCAGCGCCCGCGTCATCTCCGCGGACATGGAGATCTGGAAGACGGGTGCCTGCCAGGCCTCGGTCAGCCGGCGCGCGATCGTCTTGCGGATCGAGGTGAGCGGCTCGACCTGCACCTCGGCGGGCGCTGCAGCGGCCGGAGCCGGCGGCGGTGCCGCTTTGCCGGGCGCGACTTCCGCACGCTCGACGTCCTCGGCGACGATCCGGCCTTCAGGCCCGGTCCCGCGCACCTGCGCGAGATCGATGCTTCGCTCCCGGGCGATCCGGCGGGCGAGCGGCGACGCCTTCACGCGCCCGTCCTGCTGCGGCTCCCGAATCTCGGTGATCTGTTCGCCCGTGCCGCCCCGGGATGCCTCCTTGCCCTCCTCGCGCTCCGCATCCCGCGCCGGCCCGCGCGAGCCTTCCTCCTGCGGGGTCTCGTCGACCTCGGTCTCGTCGGCCGCGGCGTCGCTCTCGGACTCGGGCTTGGACTCGGGCTTGGACTCGGCAACCTGCTCGCCCTCCTCGCCGATGACGGCGACCGTCTGCCCAACGGGGACCTCACCCTCGGACACCGCGATCTTCAGCAGGACGCCGGACGCCTCGGCCTCGACCTCCTGCGTCACCTTCTCGGTGTCGAGCTCGTACAGCGGCTCGCCCTTCTCGACCCGGTCGCCCTCCTGCTTGAGCCAGCGCACGACCGTCCCGGACTCCATGCCCTGGCCGAGCCGGGGAAGCTTGACCTCAGTCGCCATCGCGCTGAACCGTGCGCTGAATCGCCTCGAGCACGTCCTTGGCGTGCGGCACGACGAACTCCTCCATGATCGGCGCGAAGGGAATCGGCGTGAACCTCGCGCCGACGCGCTCGATCGGCGCGTCGAGCCAGTCGAACGCCTGATGCTGGACGACGGCGGCGACCTCGGCGCCGAAGCCCATCCGCGTGACCGCCTCGTGCGCGACGACGCAGCGATTCGTCTTCTTGACGGACTCGACGATCGTCTCCTCGTCGAGCGGCTGGAGCGTCCTCGGGTCAACGACCTCGACGGAGACGCCCTGTTCCTCCAGTTGCTTGGCCGCGTCGAGGGCCTCGTGCACGAGCCGGCCCGTCGCGACGACGGTGACGTCCTCGCCCTCGCGGATGACACGGGCCTTGCCGAGCGGGATCGGCTCCAGCTCGTCGGGCATCTCCTCCTTGAGGCCATAGAGCGTCCGGTGCTCGAAGAAGATCACCGGGTTGTCCTCGTAGATGGCGGTGTAGAGGAGGCCGCGAACGTCGGTCGGGGTCGACGCGAAGACGACCTTCAGCCCGGGGATGTGGACGAACCAGGCCTCGAGCTGCTGAGCGTGCTGCGCGCCGGGCGACCAGCCTGCGCCCCCCTGGGTCCGGATGGTCAGCGGCACCTTCAGCTGCCCGCCGGACATGTACCGGTGCTTGGCTGCCTGGTTGACGATCTGCTCGGCGGAGAGCGACAGGAAATCCTCATACATGATCTCCACGACCGGGCGCATGCCCTGCATCGCCGCCCCGATGCCGGCACCGACGATCCCGATCTCGGAGATCGGCGTGTTCCGCACCCGTGCCGGGCCGAACTCGTCGAGCAGCCCCTGGGTGACGCCCATGGAGCCGCCCATCTCGGCGATGTCCTCGCCCATGATGAACACGTCCTCGTCCTTGCGCATCGCGGTTGCGAGCGCATCGCGGACTGCTTCACGATACGAGAGCTCAGCCACTACGCATAGACGTTCTTGAGCGCGTCTTCCGGCTTCGGGTCCGTACCGCTCTTGGCGAACTCGACCGAGCCTTCGACGAGCTCCGTGACCTCGGCGTCGAGCTCCTCGAACTCCTCGTCGGAGAGCTCGATCTCCGCGCGCAGCTTGTCGATCGGATCCTGTGTCTCCTTGAGGTGCTGCAGCTCGCCCTTCGGGCGGTACACCTGCGGGTCGCCGATGTAGTGGCCGGTCAGCCGGTACGTCTCGGCGACGAGGAAAACCGGCCCGCGCCCGGAGCGCGCGTACTCGACCGCCTTCATGGCGGCCTCGTAGACCTTCCCCACCTCCTGGCCGTCGACCTTCGCCGCCTTCATTCCGAACGCCTCGGCGCGTTTGGTCATGTCCTCGATCGGCATGTGCTGCTTGGCCGGGGTCGATTCCGCCCAGTGGTTGTTCTCGCAGACGAAGACGGCGGGGACGTTCCAAAGCTGCGCGAGGTTCAGCGCCTCGTGAAAGGTGCCGATGTTCGTCGCCCCGTCGCCGAAGAAGGCGACGGCGACGCGTGGCTCGTCGCGGAACTGGAAGGCCAGTGCGGCGCCGACGATCGCGGGCAGGCCGCCGCCGACGACGGCGTTCGCGCCGAGATTCCCGCGCTCGACGTCGTAGAGGTGCATTGATCCGCCGTAGCCGTGCGAGCAGCCCTCGAGCTTCCCGTACAGCTCAGCCATCAGCTCGTTCGGGTGCGTTCCCTTCGCGAGCGTGTGGCCGTGGGCCCGGTGGGTGGATGCGATCACGTCGCCCTCCTCGAGCGCGCGGCAGACGCCGACGGCGACCGCCTCCTGTCCGATCGCGACATGGAGGAACCCGGGGAGCTCGCCCGCGCGGAAGCGCTCCTCGACCTTTTCCTCGAAGCGTCGGATGAGCAGCATCTCGCGGAAGAACTCGCGCAGGAGCTCGGGCGAAACCGCCCCCTTCCTCTCCACCTTGGCCACGTTTCTCAGTCTAGACTCGGCCGCGTGCGCGTCGCCGAGCAGTACCGGGAGCTCGAATCCCGCCTGCCGGCGGACTGGATCGATGCGCGGTTCGTCCTGAACGTCGAGGACGCCGGCCGCGCCGAGCGGGCCGCCTCGCTGCTCATACCTTTCGCTCCCGGCCGAGTCGGCGGACAGGTTCGCTTCTCCGTCCCCCGGCGCGGGGGACGCCTCGACCAGGCCCGGCGCCTGCTCGAACGGGTCGACCGCGAGAAGATCACGGGGACACTGGAGCTCGTCACGTCGTCGCAGGGCGCTCCCGAAGTCGCGGCGGACTCACGGGTCGGCTGGCCCCCGGCCGCGGAGCAGTGGGACGCTGCCGTGGCGGGGCTTCCCGAGGACTGGACGGATCTCTACGCGCAGGTCGAGCTGGCCTCGAGCGACTTCCTCGATCGAGGCGCTCTGCTCTTGAGCCCCGTGAACCCGGCTCGATACGGCGACTCCGCCGGCTTCCGCTTCCGCGTCGGGACGTACGGGTACGGCGCGGCGTCCGGAATGACGCGCCGCTGCTTCGAGCGGCTCGACGAGGAAGGGATCGGCGCCCGGGTCGAGATCCTGCGCACGCTCTCCGACACGAAGCCGGTCCTGACGCAGGGGCCGGTCTGGTACGTCGAGGGCAAAGCGGTTTGAGCAGCGACCCGGTCTCCTGGCTGTTGATCGAGTCCGGCTGGAAGGTCGTCGCCTCCGACGGGACCGACGTCGGAAAGGTCGAGGAGATCGTCGGCGACACCGGGACGGACATCTTCAACGGCCTCTCGATCTCGACTGGCCTGATGAGCAAGCCGAAATACGTCGCGGCCGAGTGGGTTCGCACGATCACCGAAGGCACCGTGGAGCTCGATCTCCCGGCGGACGCCGTCGACAACCTCGAGGATCACGAGGTTCAGCCGCCGTCCGAGCAGTTCAGGCCCGACTGACCGCCCGCAACGCAGCATCGCGAGGATCCCTAGGGCGCAGCGCGCTCAACCAATGATCGCCGCCAGCTCCTTCGCGACCGCCGCGGCTCCCGCCCGGTCGGCCGCGATGACGAGGCAGGTGTCGTCGCCGGCGAGGGTGCCCACGATCAGCGGATGCTCGATGCGGTCGAGGGCGCGCGCGATCGCCGGAGCTGAGCCCAGCTCGGACTGGACGACGACGATGCTCTGCGCCGCGACGGCGCGCAGCCCGAACGCCGAGAGGACGGCGGCAAGCGCTTCGCGCGGATCGGCACGGCGCCCATCCTGCGGGAGGACGTAGCGAGGGCGACCGAGCTGGTCGCTCGTCTTCTCGAGCCCTAGCTCCCTGATGTCGCGCGAAACGGTCGCCTGCGTCGCGCGGCACCCCTCTGCTGCGAGTGCCGCGAGCAGATCGTGCTGGGTGCCGATCCGGCGCCGCGAGACGAGGCTCGCGACCAGCCGCTGGCGCTCCGCCTTGCCGAACGGACGCGCGTCGGGCTCCATACGCGGAGTTTCCAAGGTTTCCCGTTCCCGCTGGGCGGTAAGTTTCACTTAGCAATGCTGCGCAAACTCCTCTGGACTTTGATCTTCGGCCTCTTCGGCGCCGCCGCGGCGATCGGCGCCCGAGTCGCGGCCTCCCGGGTCTACCGCCTGGTGACCGGCGAAGAACCTCCGGTGAAGAAATGACGACCAAGGTCGACAAGGTCGTGGATCGGGCCGCCGACCGACTGCGGGAGCTCGCCGACCGCGCTGCCGCCGAGGGCGGCATCGCCGCCAAGCTGGCCCAGCCGCTCGCCGAGGACGCTGCGTTCCTGCGGAAGCTGAAGCCGAGCCTGATCGCGGCTCGCGCCAAGGGGCAGGCGCCGACCGACCAGCCGGCGGGCAGCGGCGCACCCACGGCTCCGAGCGCGCCCCAACTCGGCAAGCGGCCCAAGCCGAAGAAGAAGGGCAGGGGCCCGAGCCCGTTCCTCGTCGTCGGCGCCGCGCTCGTGGCCGGCATCGTGCTCGCCAAAGTCATCGACTGGAGAGGCCATGCCCACCCAAGAGACTGAGACAGCCGGCCCGGGCCTCGGCGCGGCCGCCAAGGGGGTCGCCGAGCACGCGAGCGCGATCGCCCGGCTCGAGCTCGAGCTCGCCGCGATGGAGGTCAAGAAGAAGCTCGCGGCGCTCGGCCTCGGAATCGGGCTCCTCCTCGGCGCGCTCCTCGTCCTCGTCTACGGCCTCGGCTTTCTCTTCGCGACGATCACCGCGGCGCTCGCGACGTTCCTCCCGGTCTGGCTGTCCCTCCTCATCGTCACCGTCTTCCTCTTCGCGGTCGCCGGTACCCTGGCATTCGTCGGCCTCAAGAAGGTGCAGCGCGGGACGCCGCCTGTCCCGACGCAGGCGATCGACGAGGCGAAGCTCACGACCCAGGCCCTGAAGAGCAATGGCAACCGGTAACGCGCGCACCCCCGAGGTGATCCGGCACGAGCTCGAGGCCGAGCGCGAAGGCCTCGCGACGGCAGTGGACTCGCTCCGCGCCGAGGTGAAGGACGCCACGGACATCGGCTCCAAGCTCCGCGCCAATTTGCCGGTCGTCGCGGCCGCCGCCGCCGGCGCCGGGTTCTTCCTCGCCGGCGGGATCGGCGCGACGATGCGACTGCTCGCTCGGCGAGGTCGCGAGGGGAAGGAAAAGGCCCGTTTCGGCCGCTTCTCCTTTGTCGACCGCGACTGATCAGCCCGAAGTCGGGCATGTTCCGAGTGGGCCCCACCGGCTCGGCGCCGGCGAGTGGGTGGCCGTCTTCAAGCGAACGTTCAAGGAGTTCCTGGCCGACGACTGCATGGGTTACGCCCAGCAGGTCGCGTTCAGCTCGCTGCTCGCCTTCTTCCCGGCCGTCATCCTGCTGATCGGCCTGCTCGGACTGATCGACGCCTACGACGATCTGCAGGAATTCCTAGGCGCCGTCGCCCCCGGCGCGGTCCTGGACACCATCGACACCGCACAGAAGAGCGCAGCGGGAGAGGACGCTGCGTCCTCGCTCGCCGTCGTCTTCGGAGCCTTCGGCGCCGTCTGGGCAGCGAGCGGCGCGATGAACTCCGTCATCAAGGCGGTCAACGTCGCCTACGGACGGCTCGAGACGCGGCCGTTCTGGAAGGTGCGCATCACGTCGATCGTGCTCGTGGTGGCCAGCGGATTCGCGTTCGCCATGATGTTCGTGCTGATCGTGTTCGGCGGCCCCGTCGGCGAGGCGATCGCAGACCAGGCCCGTCTCGGGAGCGCTTTCGAGCTCTTGTGGGCGATCCTCCGCTGGCCGATCGCCTTCGCGGCGATCCTCCTCTTCTTCGGCCTGGTCTACTTCGCGGGCCCGAATATGGATCAGCGCGCCTGGAAATGGGTCACGCCGGGCTCGCTCGTGGGCGCCGTCTCCTGGCTCTTGCTCTCCGGGCTCTTCGCCGTCTACACGAGCTTCTCGAGCTCGTACGACAAGACGTACGGCTCGCTGGCCGGCGGGATCATCCTCCTGCTGTGGCTCAACTACTCGGCGTTCGCGCTGCTCTTCGGGGCCGAGTTGAACTCGG
>JBKKAR010000173.1:0-4368 GCA_046714355.1 Gaiellaceae bacterium
CGAGGCCGGGATCTCCGTCGGCGCCTCCGACCACGGCGTCAGCGAAGCGATCTATTTCGACGATCCGGACGGGAACGGGATCGAGATCTATCGCGATCGCCCGAAGGAGGAGTGGCCGCGAGACGGAGACCGAGTGGCGATGATGAGGGCGCCCCTCGACCTAAACGCCCTGCTCGCCGAAGCGACTTAGTAGGAGGGCTTGGCGAAACGCCTGCTGTGCGACGTTCCACCAAGCCCTCCTAGTAGCGCTCGAACTCGAGTAGAACCTTCCGGAGGAGAGCGTTGAGCTCCTGCATGGAAGCGCGCCTGGGGCGAACGGGCGACGCGATCGAGCACCTGCAGCAGGCGGTCGAGGTGGACGACCGCATCAAGGAGAACATCCGCACCGACGAGGATCTGGACTCGATCCGTGAAGACCCGCGCTTCGATGTGCTTGCGAAGTAGGCGGGTGTAGGGACATGGGCGCTTCTTCGTTAGAAGCGCCCATGTCCCTTCGAGCTACGACTCTTGGGCCTCGGCGACCGCGTCCGTGACTCGGGTCAACCGCGCGTCCACGTTCCGGCGGACTATGGGCGCGGCGAAAACCGCCCACTAGTCGAGTGTCCCTGGTCTTCTCGCCGAAGCCAAATCGCGCTATATGTGTCATTACCAGGCGAAACGGCTTCGTGTGAATATGTCCACATCACCCGACTGCGGTCCGAGAGGCCCACGAGGCCCCGGGATGAGGTCGTGCGCTGAAAGTCCGGTGGCCGCACAAGCCACGCCGCCAGTTGTTGTGACCTCCTCGCTCCCTCGGGTACGTCGATGACGCGGTGGCTCGTCGGCTCGAGTCTGAAGTTCCGGCTCCTGGTGATCCCGGCCGCCGTCGGGCTGATGGTCGTCGGCGTCGCCCAGCTTCGCGACGCACCGGTGGACGTGCTTCCGGAGTTCACGCCGCCGTACGTCGAGGTTCAGACGGAAGCGCTCGGACTGTCGGCGCCGGAGGTGGAGCAGCTCATCACCGTTCCACTCGAGCGTGACCTGCTCAACGGCGTCGCCGGTGTCGACGTCATCAGGTCGGAGTCCGTGCTCGGGCTCTCGTCCGTCGTCCTGGTCTTCGAGCCTGGAACGAATCTTCTGAACGCACGGCAGCTCGTGCAGGAACGCCTGCTGCAGGCGCACATCCTGCCGAAGGTTTCCAAGCCGCCGACCATGCTGCAGCCGCTGTCGTCGGCGAGCCGGGTCGTGATGATCGGGCTGTCCTCGAAGGAGGTCTCGCCGATTGAGCTGGGCGTTCTCGCGCGTTGGACTATCCGGCCGCGTCTGATGGGCGTCCCGGGAGTGGCGAACGTCGTCATCTGGGGCCAGCGGGAGCACGAGCTCCAGGTTCAGGTCGACCCCGAGCGGCTCCGCCGCAACGACGTCTCGCTCCAGCAGATCGTCAGCACGGCGGGGAACGCGCAGCTCGTCTCCCCGCTGACCTTCCTGCCGGCGTCGACCCCGGGTGCCGGCGGTTTCATCGACACGCCGAACCAGCGGCTCCAGGTCCGTCACATCCTTCCGATCGCACACCCGCGAGGGCTCGCCCAGGTTCCGCTCGAAGGGACTGGGGGCAGGCGCGTGCGTCTGGGCGCGGTGGCGGATGTCGTCGTCGACCACCAGCCGCTCATCGGCGACGCCGTCGTCAACGGCGGCCCCGGGCTGATGCTGGTAGTCGAGAAGTTTCCTGGTGCGAACACACTCGAAGTGACGCGTGAGGTCGAGGCCGCGATCGACGCCATGCGGCCGGGACTCTCGGGAATTGCCCTCGACTCGTCGATCTTCCGGCCCGCCAATTTCATCGAGAGCGCGCTCGACAATCTGGCCCTCGCGCTACTCGTCGGTGCGCTTCTTCTCGTCCTCGTCCTCGCGGCGCTCTTCTTCAGTGGTAGGGCGGCGGCGATCAGCCTGGTCTCGATCCCGTTTTCCCTGATTGCCGCCCTCTTGGTGCTCGCGCTCCGCGGCGAGACGATGAACGCCCTCGTGCTGACCGGGCTTCTCGTTGCCCTCGGCGTAGTCGTCGACGACGCGGTCGTCGGGGTCGAGAACGTCAGACGCCGCCTGCGGCGGCACCGGGAGGAGCGGAGCGAGAAATCGGCCGAGGCCGTCGTGCTCGAAGCTTCGCTCGAGGTGCGGGGGCCACTCGGGTACGCGACGCTCGTCTTGCTCGTCGCCGTCCTTCCGGTCTTCTTCCTGGGCGGCCTCGTCGACGACTTCTTCGAACCGCTTGCCGTCTCGTACATCCTGGCCGTGAGCGCAGCGTTCGCCGTCGCGCTCACTCTCACGCCGGCGCTGAGCCTGGTCCTGCTGGGCAGGAACGGCTTCGACCGTCGCGAGCCGCCCTTGCTGCGTCGACTCGGGGCCCGGTACGGCGCCGGGCTCTCGCATGTCCTCCGGCGACCGCGCACGGCACTCGCTGCCGCCGGTGCGATAGCGCTGGTCGGTGTCGGAGTTTCGGCGTCGCTCGAGCGCTCGCTCGTGCCGAGTTTCAAGGAGCGCGAGCTCCTGATTCGCGTCGAGGGTGCGCCGGGAGTCTCACGCCCGGAGATGACTCGCATCGCTGGTCGCATGAGCCGCGAGTTGCGGTCGGTCAGGGGCGTGCGAAACGTCGGTGCCCACGTCGGCCGCGCCGTCATGTCGGACAGGAACGGCGGCGTCAGCTCCGGCGACGTCTGGGTGAGTCTCGATTCCCACACCGACTACGACGGGGCGGTCGGACGGATCCGGCGAATCGTCGGCGGCTACCCCGGGATCGACAGCGAGCTCGTCACCTATTCCAGCGACCGGATCCGCGCGGCGGGCTCGGTCGGCGACGGGAAGGTGGGCGACGACGACCGCGTTGACCCCCTCGCTGCGCTGAGAGGCGAAGACGAGCCGCTCGTGGTCCGCGTCTATGGCACTGAGCTCGACGTGCTGCGCCGGAAAGCGAACGAGGTACGAGCCGCCATCGCCGGAGTCGACGGCGTCGTCGACCCGACGGTAGAGCCGCGGGTCGTGGAGCCGACCCTCGAGATCGAGCCGAATCTCGCCGCCGCGCGCCGCCACGGGGTCAAGCCGGGGGAAATCCGCCGAGCGGCGGCGACCCTGGTGCAGGGCATCACGGTCGGCAGCTTGTTCGAGGCGCAGAAGGTGTTCGAGGTGCTCGTGGTCGGCGTGCCGGAGCTCCGCCATAGCAAGAGCGCCGTCGGCGACCTCATGATCGACGGTCCGGAAGGCCGGGTGCGGCTGGCCGACGTGGCCGACATTCGGATCGCTCCGACGCCGACCGTGATCAGGCGCGAGGCGACGTCGCGCCGGATCGACGTGGCCGCAGACGTCAGAGGGCGCGACCTCGGCGCGGTGATCGACGACGTCGAGCGCCGGCTGAAGCAGGTGCGCTTCCCGCTCGAGTACCACGCGGAAGTCCTGAGCGCCTCCACCGAGCGCCGAGCGGCCGACCTGCGCGCGCTGACCTTCGTCGTCGCGGCGGCGATCGCCATTCTCCTGCTCCTCCAGGCGGCTTTCCGCAGCTGGCGGCTCGCGGCTCTCTTCGTCGTCGGCCTCGCGACGGCCCTCGCCGGAGGAGCGGTGGCTGCGCTCCTCGGCGACGGCGAGCTCTCACTCGGCGCGGCCGCAGGCTTCCTGCTCCTGTTCGGGATCGCTGCCCGCGCCGGTGTCCTCTCCGTCGACCGGTATCGACGTCTCCAGGTAGAGGAGGGTCAGACGTTGAGCCCCGCCCTCCTGTTGCGCGCAGCCGAGGAGCGCTTCGGAACGATCGTGGCCACGGCGCTGGCGACGGGAGCCGTGCTGGCGCCGTTCGTCGTGCTCGGCGACGTACCGGGACAGGAGGTCGCGTATCAGCTCGCCGTGGTCGCGCTCGGAGGTCTCGTGACGACGTCGCTCTTCTCGCTGTTCGTCGTGCCACCGTTGTACCTCCTCTTCGGCCCCGTTGGGCAGCTTGCCGCGGAGGGCGACCTCGCTGAGGACCTCCTGCGCCGAGTTCCCTCGGAGGAGAAGGTCGAACAGCCGGGCGCCATCCAACCGATCTAGGGGAAGCCATGGACACGAACAACCTCAAACGACGCGGAATTCGCTGGACGCTCGCCGCCGCCGCGGCCGCGGTGCTCGTCCTGGCTGCGCTGGAGCTGTCGGAACGCGAAGCGGAGGGCGACGCGGTTGCCGGCGGAAGCGCGCCGGCCCGGGTGGAGCCTCTCGGAAAGACCGGACTGAGCCGCGTGATCCTGTCCCCGAGGGCGGCCGAGCGTTTGGGTCTCGAGACGGCGGTCGTCCGGGCCCGGGGCTCGCGGTTGCTCGTGCCCTACTCGGCGCTGTTGTATGACGAGCAGGGAAAGACCTGGGTCTACAGGAGCC
>JBKKAR010000174.1:0-12993 GCA_046714355.1 Gaiellaceae bacterium
TCGAGAGCTCTCCGACCTCCGTCGCCGTGCGTCCCTGAACCATCTCCATGAGCATCGACGTCGCCGCCTGGCTGATCGCGCACCCGCGGCCGGAGAATTTGACCTCGTCGATCGTCTCGCCGTCCTCGCCGAACTCCACGTAGATCGCGACCTCGTCCCCGCACAGGGGGTTCATCCCCTCGGCGGTGGCGTCTGCGTCCTCGATCACCCCGTGGCCGCGTGGGTTCTTGTAGTGATCCAGGATCACCTCGCGATACATGTCGTCCATGTGAATGAGGCTAGCCGAAGACTTTTCGCGCGCGGAGGAGGCCGTCTGCGAGGCGATCGATCTCCTCCGGCACCGTGTAGAGGTAAAAACTCGCTCGATTCGTCGCCGCGACGCCGAGCCGCGCCATCAGCGGCTGGCAGCAGTGGTGGCCCGCGCGGATTGCGACGCCCTCCCAATCGAGCACTTGCGCCACGTCGTGCGGATGGATCCCGTCCATGTTGAAGGAGACGATTCCCGCCCTTTTCTTGGGCGGCGGGCCGTACAGCTTGATCCCGGGAACATCCGCCAGCCGCTCGAGCGCGTAGACCACAAGGTCGTGTTCGTGCTGCTCGATGGCGTCGAGGCCGATCTCGGAGAGGTAGTCGACCGCCGCCCCGAAGCCGACGGCCTCGGCGATCGGGGCCGTCCCGGCCTCGAACTTGTGCGGCAGGTCGCCCCAGGTGGTCTCCTCGAACTGGACTTTGCGGATCATGTGGCCGCCGAGGTTGAACGGCTCCATCCCTTCGAGGAGCTCGCGGCGCCCCCACAACACGCCCACCCCGCTCGGGCCGCACATCTTGTGCGCGGAGAAGGCGAGAAAGTCGCAGTCCAGCGCCTGGAGATCGATTGCACGGTGCGGTGCGGCCTGCGCGGCGTCGACGACCATGACGGCGCCCTGTTCGTGCGCCCAGGCCGTCAGCCGCTCGACCGGGTTCACCGTGCCGAGCGCGTTGGAGACGAGATTTGTGGCGACGAGCTTGATGCCTCCGTCGCCGGCGACCTCGTCGAGCCGCTCCAGGTCGAGCTCGCCGGTGTCGGTCACCGGGATCATCCGGAACGTCGCTCCGGTCCGCTTGGCGACGTACTGCCAGGGGACGAAGTTCGAGTGGTGCTCGAGCTCGGTGACGACCACGACGTCGCCCGGCCCGAAGCTCGCGAGCCCGTACGCGTAGGCGACGAGGTTGAGGCTCTCCGTTGCGTTGCGGGTGAAGATCAGCTCGCGGGACGACGGCGCGTTCACGAAGCGGGCGATCCTGTCGCGAGCGCCTTCGAACGCCTCGGTGGCGCGCTCGGCCAACCCGTAGACGCCGCGATGGACGTTGGCGTACGAGGTTTCGTAGAAGTTCGTCATGGCGTCGAGCACCTGGCGCGGCTTCTGCGCGGTCACCGCCGAGTCGAGGTACGCGAGCGGCTTGCCGTTGATCTCCTGCTGGAGGATCGGGAAATCGGCGCGCAACTTGCGCGCGTCGAGCGTCGCGCGAGCCCCGACGGCCATGGAGCCATGGTATCCCTGCGGGGTGGGGGTCAGGAGGCGCGCTCGAAGCCTGCCACGCACCAGAACCATCCCTCGTGGTCGAGTATCTGCCGAAGACCCTGTCCCTCCACGGCCGCCACGAGCCTCTCGGGCCGATGAACGTACCCGCGAAACTCGCTTCCTCGCAGGCCGCCTACCGCGTTCATGACGGTCGCTCCGGCGCGGATCCACCAGGTCCTGCGCGGGAAGCTGAAGGTGAGCAGCCTGCCGGCCCGGCCCGCCGCAGAAGCGACGAGCGACTCGTAGTCCGGGTAGCAGCAGACGACGCGATGCATCACGACCGCGTCGGCCGGCGGAAGCTCGTCGGCCTGCTCCGCAAAATCGAGGACGCGGCGCTCGATCTGGTTCTGGACGCCGGCCTCGCGGGCCAAGTCCCCCGCCGACTGGTCATAGGCCGCAGAGAGCTCAACCGTCACGACTCGCTCCGCGCCCGCCTTCAGGAGCGCGAGGCTGAGGACGCCGACACCACCCCCGACGTCCACCGCGGTGGCGCCGCTGATGTTGCGTTGGGCGAGAAACCCGACAAGCCGCCGCGCGGTCCCGTCGAGCCCGAATCTGCGGTACCACCGCGCGTCTCGCCTGGCGGTCGCCTCTGTGAAGAACTCGTCGTACCCCTGTCCCGAGCAGCATCCGGCCATCGACTCCGTCAGGGTATCGCCACTACTCTAAGGCGATGACCTCGAGGCTCTTCTCGACCATCGCCGTGGCGTTCGTGGCTTTCGCGGCAGGGTGCGGGGGCGACAGCTCAGGTACCTCCGCCGACAGCGCCGGCGGCAAGGTCTACGCCGACGCCGGCTGCGGAAGCTGCCACACGTTCAAGGCCGCGGGCTCGACCGGGACCGTCGGTCCGAACCTCGACGAAGCGAGCCCGTCCTTCGACGAAGCGGTTCGCAAGGTGAAGAGCGGCGGCGGGGGGATGCCGTCGTTCGAAGGCGACCTCAGCGAGCAGGAGATCCGCGACGTCGCGGGGTTCGTCTCGGGTGAGGAGGCAGGAGGAACGGCGCAGGGCGTCGCCGTCGTGGGTCCCTTCAAGCCGAACACACAGCGCCTCGAGGGTTGCATCGACGCGGACTGCCGGCGACAGGCGTTCGGAAATGCCGCCTTCCGCGAGGGTCCGAAGCCGGCGCTCGACCTCTTCGACGCGAAGTCGAAGAGCGACTCGGCGGTCGAGGCCGACTGTCACCGGATCGCGCACACGATCGGCGCGGCATCCCTCCAGCACTTCGAGGGCAGCGTCGCGCGGGCACTTTCGGCCGGGCGCTCGACCTGCTGGTCGGGCTACTACCACGGCGTCGTCGAGCACGCGTTCGTGGGGACGCCGCACACCGAGCTACCTGCGAAGTCACGCTCGATCTGCGTCGGAGACGACATTCGCAGAACGAGCTACATCGCCTACCAGTGCGTCCACGGGCTCGGCCACGGGCTGATGATCCACACGGGGTACGACCTCCCGGACTCGCTCCGGGTGTGCGACAAGCTGACGACCGACTGGGACCGCACGTCATGTCATGCGGGCGTCTTCATGGAGAACGTCTCGTCCTCGTACGGCGTCAAGTCCCGCTGGCTCCGCGACAACGACCTCATCTATCCGTGCAACGTCGTCAAAGAGAGGCACAAGCTCTACTGCTACCTCATGCTCACCTCGAGGATCCTCGGGGCGAACGGCTACGACTGGAAGAAGACAGTCAAGACCTGCATGAAGAGCGAGAAGCGCTGGATCGCCACCTGCTTCCAGTCGCTCGGGAGGGACGCCTCGGGCAACACGCGCCAGAACGCGTCCCAGATCCTCGACCTCTGCGGGCTCGCAGGGAAGCTCGCGCGCGAGTGCATCTACGGCGCGGCGCGAGACATCGTCTCGAACGACGCCGGCCCTAAGCGCGCAGTCCCACTGTGTGAGGGCGCGCCCGGCGCATCCCGCGCCTATTGCTACGAGGGGATCGGGACGATCCTCGGCGGGCTGCACGCGTACCGGGAGGAAAGGCGAGCGGCCTGCCGCGCCGTGACGAAGCGGTACTTCGACGACTGCGCCCGCGGCGCGGTCGCCACCTAGCTCAAGCGACTAACCGAACGTGAACGCGTAGGCGGTGAGCCCAGGCGTGAAGCGCAGCTCGAGCAAACCCTCGCTGACTCGCGGCAGCTGAAGCACGTTGTAGAGACGCGGCTCACCGCCGACGGTGATGGTCTTCCGGGGCCGGCCGTCGAGGAGCACCTCGAGCCTGCCCTGCCCGCCGAGAACGAGGTTCACCTCACGGGCGAGAAACTGGAGCCGAAGGCGAGCATCCCGTCCTGTGACGAGGCGCTCGGGCTCGATTCGAACGCGACCCGAGTAAGCGAGTTGGTCCTGACCGAGCGCACGGGGAAAGCGGTACGTCGCCTCCTTGTTCGCCACGATCTTGCTCCCGACGAACCGGTCGATGCGCTCGAAGCCGAGATAGGACTCCGGAGTCGTTCTGACCCTCTGGGTCCGGTCGGCCGCGACCTTGGCGTCGCCCGTGACCTTCTCGCCGAGGTAGCGACGGATCAGCCGCTCCGTCTCGTCGTACTCCCCCTCGCCGAAGTGGTAGTAGCGAACGCGGCCGGTTCGGTCGATCAGGTACTTCGCCGGCCAGTACTCGTTCGCGTACGCGGTCCAGGTCGCGAAGTCGTTGTCGAGCGCGACCGGGTAGCGGATGCCGAGCTTGCGGACCGAGGCTCTCACGTTGTCGGGGACCCGCTCGAACGCGAACTCCGGAGAGTGCATGCCGACGATCGTGAGGCCGTCGTCGCGGTACGCGCTGTCCCACGCCTTGAGGTACGGAAGCGTGCGCAGGCAGTTGATGCACGAGTAGGTCCAGAAGTCGACGAGGACGACGCGGCCGCGCAGTTCCTTCAGGCTCAGCGGCTTGCTGTTGACCCACTCGACGATGTTCTGGAACTCGGGGGCGACCGGCGCCTGCCCCGCGGCCGCCTCTCCCTCGGCCGCAAGAGGAGGCTGCGAGCCTGTACGGCGGAGCTTCGAGAGCTCGCGCCGAGCCGTGGAGCTGCGCTCGATCCGGTCCTGGAACGCCTGGGTGTAGCCGGGGATTGCCGTGGCAAGCCGTTGGTCGACCCCGAGCGTGATCACAACGGCGGACACCGCGAGGAGCGCGCCTGCCACCCGGCGCGTTCCCTCGGCATGACGCCGCACGACGCCGATCGCCTGTGTCAGGCGGCGGCTGCCGACGGCGATTCCCAGCATCGGCAGTGCGTGCCCGGCGGAATAGGCGAGCGCGACGATGAACGTCTCCAGACCGCCGCCCCCGGTCGCCGAAAGAGCCGTGACCGCCCCCAGCACGGGGCCCCCGCACGGGACGAAGACGAGTCCGAGGCTCATCCCGAGGACGACGCCGTTGCTCTCCGTCCGCGGTTGCCTTCGGCTGAGGAAGAGCAGCGGGCGCTCGACCAGACGGGCGAGTGGCGGGAAGAGCAGCGTGGCCGCGAGCACGAAGAGCATCACGATCGCGAGGTTCCTCAGCACGTCTTGAGGCAGTCCCAGCGAGTTGAGCAGCGAGGCCCCGATCACGGTGAACACGCTGAAGCTGCCGACGAGCCCGAGGATGATCCCGTAGGGCCGACGCCCGGACGCGCCTCCCGCGAGCAGGATCGGCAGCACCGGCAGGACGCACGGCGACAGCGCCGTGATCATGCCCGCGAGGAACGCGATCCCGAGGAGAACCACGCGCTCAGGGTAGGCAGGCCGCCGTTACAGGAGCGTTAAATCGCTCGAGGCAGCGTGAACGAGACGCGCGCGCCGCCACCCGGGCGATTCTCGGCCCAGATCCGGCCGCCCTGCGCCTCAACGAGGCCCCGTGCGATCGCAAGGCCGAGGCCCGCGCCGCTCCCGGATGAGCGCGCCCGGTCAGCCCGCCAGAAGCGGTCGAAGATCCTGCGAAGAGCATCCGCGGCGAGTCCGTCGCCGGTGTCCTCGACCGCGACGCGCACCTCCTCGCCTTCCGGGACGACGACGACCGCGATCGCCCCGTCGGACGGCGTGTGGCGGAGGGCGTTGGTGACGAGGTTGAACAGCACCCGCTCGACCTTGTCCGGCGCGCAGTGCGCGAGCGGGTCACCGTCCAGCCTCGCCTCGAGCCGAACGTGCTTCGCCGCGGCCTCGGCCTCGAGGCCGCGAAGACATGACTGGACGAGCGACGCGATGGGTGCAGCCCGAAGCTCGAGCGTCACCGCTCCGGCGTCGATGCGCGCCAGCTCGAAGAGATCTTCGATCAGCAGCCCGAGCGTCCGCACCTGATCCCGCATGGCCGGCAGGTAGCGGTCAGGCGGGGCGAGGCCGTCCTCGAGCGCCTCGAGCATCGCCTGGAGCGATGCCAGCGGCGTGCGCAGGTCGTGGCTCGCCCAAGCGACGAGCTGGCGCCGAGCGTCGAAGAGCTGCTCGAGGTTCGCAGCGGTCTCGTTGACCGACTCGGCGAGCTGGACGAGCTCGCGGGCGCCGGCGGGCGTAGCCCGCGCTGTGAGGTCCCCGCCGGCGAGCGCCGCGGACGTCTCGCGGAGCCCCTCGATCGGCCGCGCGACAGACCGTCCGAGCAAGAGGCCTCCGACGAGCGCGGCCGAGGACGACGCAACGGCCACGGCCAGGATCGTCAGGTCGTGTCCGGAACTGAACATGACGAGGCCCGAGAGCAGAACGGCGACGAGCGGCACCAGCGCAGAGACGAGCGCAAGCCAGACGAGCTGGAGTCGCAGCGTCGGAAGGCGGCGCGCCACGACGGCGGCTCCGAGGCCCGCGGCCAGGGTGGCGCCGGCGACGAGCAGTGCGAAGACGATCATGGTGAGAGCCGGTAGCCGACGCCCCAGACGGTCTGGAGCAGGCGCGGCCGGGACGGGTCGTCCTCGACCTTCTCCCGCAGCCGCCGGATGTGGACGGTGACAGTCCCGGTGTCGAGGGCATTCGAGTAACCCCAGACGCGATCCATGAGCTGGTCGCGCGAGAACACCTGCCCTGGATAGCTCGCGAGGAAGAAGAGCAGGTCGAACTCCTTGGCCGTCAACTGGAGCGGTTCGCCGGACTTCGTGACTATCCGGGATCCGGGATCGATCGTCAATTCGTCGATCGTGACCGGCTCGCGGCGTCCGACCGTTGGCTCGGAACGGCGAAGAACGCTCCGCACCCGCGCCGCAAGCTCACGGGGCGAGAACGGCTTGGTCACGTAGTCGTCGGCTCCGAGCTCCAGACCAACGATCCGATCGGCCTCCTCACCGCGGGCGGTGAGAAGGATCACCGGCAGGCTCGAAATCGAGCGGATCCAGCGGCAGAGCGCAAGCCCGTCGGTACCCGGAAGCATGACGTCCAGCACCACGAGGCTCGGCGGGTCGTCCTCGATCAGCCGGCGGGCGCGCAGGCCGTCGGCCGCCTCGAGCGTGCGGTAGCCGTCGCGCTGGAGGTACCGCACGACGACCTCGCGGACGATCGGCTCGTCGTCGACGACGAGAACAGTGGTCACCGTCTCATTGTGTGTCGCGACAGATTGCGCGGGGATTAAATGCGCGTCGAACCTTCAGGCCTGCGGGATGCGGGCCTCGAGCGCCTGGCCGAGCGCCTCGCGCACCGGTTCGAGCTCGATCCGGTCGAGGACGTCCGTAAAGAACCCGCGGACGATCAGCCGCTCGGCCTCGGGGCGGGGAAGCCCGCGGGCCATGAGGTAGAAGAGCTGGTCGCGATCGACCTGCCCGACCGTCGCGCCGTGCGTGCAGCGGACGTCGTTCGCGAGGATCTCGAGCCCGGGGATTGGAACGGCGTGCGTCGTCGGCGACAGCATCAGGTTTCGGTTCTCCTGATAGGCGTTCGTCCGTTGCGCCTCTTTCTCGACGTGGATCATCCCGCGCCAGACGGCCGTCGCCCGGTCGCGCAGCGCTCCCTTGAACGCGAAGTCCGACGTCGTGTTCGGCGCAACGTGGAGCTGGTACGTGTCGTAGTCAAGGTGCTGATCGCCGTCGGCGAAGTAGGCGCCCGTCACGCGCGAGGTCGCGCCCTGCCCCGTCAGGTCGTTCTGGATCCAGACCTTCCCCTTCTTCGAGCCGAACCCGCCCGCGACCCAGTCGAGCTCGGCGTCCCGCTCCACGCGGGCATGGTGCGACGCGAAATGCCACGTGTTCTGCGAGAGGCTCTGAATCGAGACGTACTCGAGCTTTGCCGCCTGCTCGACGAAGAGCTCGGCAACCGCGTTCGTGTAGCCGTTGAGCTCGGGCGAGGAGGAGGCGTACTCCTCGATCAGCGTGAAGCGGCTCCCCTCCTCGGCGATCACGAGCAGGCGGAAGAAGAGCGCGCCCCCCTCGACGGAGTTCACGATCCGGACGGCCAGCGGCTGCTCCAGCTCGACGCCCTTCGGGACGACGACGAGCAGCCCGTGCTCCCAGACGGCCGCGTTGTGCGCGGCGAACTTCTCGTCGGTTCCGACCAGTTCGCCCAGCCGCGCGTGGTCCTTGAACGGGGCGAAGGTGATGCGCGGGTCGGGCGAGCGGACGATCGAGATCCCCGCCTCCCCGACGACGGCGATGCCCGCGGTGTCGACGTCCAGCATCGTCTCCGGCAGGCGACGCTCGGCGGCTGCGCCGTTGGCCGTGAACGACTCGGGGTCGAACTCGCGGAGGTCCGTGAAGCGCCAGTGCTCGTCGGTCGTGGTCGGGAGCGGGAGCTCCGCGTACCGCGTCGCCGCGGCGGACCTATCCATGAGGCGCATAGCGCTTGTGGAGGATGAGCACGTTGCCCTCGGTGTCCTTGACGAACCCCAGATGGCAGACGCCAGAGTCCTGGACGCCGATGATCTCTGCTCCGCTGCCGCGTAGCTCCTCGATTGCGCGGTGGACATCTGCCACCCGCAAGGCGACCCCCGCTGTGTTCGGCTGGAACTCCTCGCCGTCCGCCTCCGGACGCCAGAGGCCGAGCGTGACGTTCGACGTCTCGAACTCGTTCGGCGTGTTGGGGTTCTCAGGCAATCCGAGCGTCTCGCCGTAGAACGCGCGAGCCCGGTCGAGATCGCGAACGGGGACGGATACGAAGTCGACCCGCTCGACGCCGATCAGCCGACCGAGCCCTCCATCTGCAGCTGGATCAGCCGGTTCAGCTCGACCGCGTACTCCAGCGGCAGCTCCTTCGTGATCGGCTCGACGAAGCCAGAGACGATCATCGCGCTCGCCTCGGCCTCCGAGAGGCCGCGGCTCATCAGGTAGAAGAGCTGCTCCTCGCCGATCTTCGACACCGTCGCCTCGTGGCCGATGTCGACGTTGTCCTCGTCGATCTTCATGTACGGGTAGGTGTCCGAGCGCGAGGCGTCGTCGAGGATCAGCGCGTCGCAGACGACCTTCGACTTCGAGCCCGAAGCGCCCTTGGCCACCTCGAGGAGCCCGCGATAGCCGGCCCGGCCGCCGTCCTTGGAGATCGACTTCGAGGTGATCACCGAGGTCGTGTTCGGTGCGACGTGGACCGCCTTGCCGCCGGCGTCCTGGTGCTGCCCCTTGCCGGCGAAGGCGATCGAGAGAACCTCGCCGTGGGCGCCTTCGCCCATCAGCCAGATCGCCGGGTACTTCATCGTCAGCTTCGAGCCGAGGTTCCCGTCGACCCACTCCATCGTGGCGTTCTCGTAGGCGACGGCCCGCTTCGTGACCAGGTTGTAGACGTTGGTCGACCAGTTCTGGATCGTCGTGTACCGGCAGCGCCCACCCGGCTTGACGATGATCTCGACCACTGCCGAGTGCAGCGAGTCGCTCGAGTAGATCGGAGCGGTGCACCCCTCGACGTAGTGAACGAAGGCGCCCTCGTCGACGATGATCAACGTGCGCTCGAACTGGCCCATGTTCTCCGCGTTGATGCGGAAGTAGGCCTGGAGCGGCATGTCGATGTGCACACCCGGCGGGACGTAGATGAAGGATCCGCCCGACCAGACGGCCGAGTTCAGCGCCGAGAACTTGTTGTCGTTCGCGGGGATGATCGTCCCGAAGTACTGCTTGACAAGCTCCTCGTGCTCCCGGAGGCCCGAGTCCATGTCGAGGAAGAGGACGCCCTTCTGCTCGAGATCCTCCTTGAGCTTGTGGTAGACGACCTCGCTCTCGTACTGGGCGCCGACCCCGGCGAGGTACTTCTTCTCGGCCTCGGGGATCCCGAGCTTGTCCCAGGTGTCCTTGATGTCGGCCGGTAGATCCTCCCAGGAGTTGGCCTGCTTCTCGGTCGGCCGGATGTAATAGAAGATGTTCTCGAAGTCGATCTCGGCCACGTTGCCGCCCCAGTCCGGGAGCGGGCGCGCCATGAAGTACTCGAGCGACTTGAGCCGGTAGTCCCGCATCCACTGCGGCTCGTTCTTGTGCTCGGAGATCGCGGCGACGAGCTCGGGGGAGAGTCCTCGGCCGGACTTGAAGAAGTAGTCCTCGGCGGCGTCGGGGCTGTGGAAGCCGTACTTGTAGTCGCTGCCGATCTCGGCGACGACCTGGTTCTCGGTCTCCGTGACTGCTGCCACTATTCCTCACTCCCTACGACTGCGGGCATGAATGCCTCATAACCATCTGCTTCAAGTGTATGCGCCAATTCCGGTCCACCCTCGGCGACGATGCGCCCGTCCACGAAGACGTGGACGTAATCGGGCTTGATGTAGCTGAGGATCCGCTGGTAGTGCGTGATCACGAGCGCGCCCATCTCGGGGCTGACCAGGTCGCGGACGCCGCCGGCGACAATGCGCAGCGCGTCGATGTCGAGACCGGAGTCGGTCTCGTCGAGCACGGCGATCCGCGGCTTCAACATCGCCATCTGGAGGATCTCGACCCGTTTCTTCTCGCCGCCCGAGAAGCCGTCGTTGAGGTAGCGCTGCGCGAGCTCCCGCGGGATGCGCAGCCGCTCCATCGCGGCGAGCATCTCCTTGCGGAACTCGGGGATCGGAACCGGGTCGTCCCCGCCCTTGCGCGCCTTCCGGATCGCGTTCAGCGCGGAGCGCAGGAAGCTCGTGACGGTGACCCCGGGGATCGCCTGGGGGTACTGAAACGCAAGGAACAGGCCGCGCTGCGCCCGCTCGTGGACCTCGAGCTCGGTGATGTCCTCACCGTCGAAGAAGATCTGCCCCTCGGTGATCTCGTAGCCGGGGTGGCCCATCAGCGCGAAGGCGAGGGTGGACTTGCCCGAGCCGTTGGGGCCCATGATCGCGTGGATCTCGTCGGTGTCGACAGCGAGGTCGACGCCCTTGACGATCTCCGGCCCGTCTTCGAGCGAGACGTGCAGGTTCTTCAGCTCCAGTAGCGCCACTCGGTCCCTTTCATAAAGGTGGCGGGCATCTCGCCCGCCTCGAACCCTCATGGTACCAGTGGGCTCTCGCCGTCCCGGAGGTCGCCGAAACCGCTGCTAAGGTGCATCTATGCCCTTCGGAATCGGGCTTCCCGAGATCCTCATCTTCCTCGTCGTAGTCCTCCTCCTCTTCGGCGCGAAGCGCGTCCCCGAGATCGGCCGCTCGATGGGCCGCGGGATGCGCGAGTTCAAGGACGCCGTGACCGGGCACGACGACGACGAGCCGCCGCGGCTACCGCCGGCTCCGGAGGACGAGGAGCGCGCGGCCTCGCCTCCGCGCGAACGCGACACCGTCTCCTAGTAGGAGGGTTCCTCGCGGTGAGGCGTCTGCCGCGCCGTCTTTCGTACGGCGAAGAGGCGACGCTCGTCGAGCACCTCGACGAGCTTCGGTCTCGGCTCCTCTTCTGCCTGTTGGCCCTCGGGTTGGCGTTCCCGATCGCGTTCTATTTCCACGAGGAGCTCATCGACCTCTTGATGGACCTCCTACCCGAGGGCCGCCGTCTGATCACGATCGGGGTCGCCGAGCCGTTTACGACCAGCCTGAAGGTGAGCTTCTATGCGTCGCTCGCGCTCGCCTTTCCGGTGCTCGTGTGGCAGACATGGGGCTTCTTCGCGCCTGCCGTGGAGCAGGGGAGCCAGAGAGTCGTGGCGCGGTTCGTTGCCCTGGCGACCCTGCTGTTCGCAGGCGGGATGGCCTTTGCGTACTTCATCGTCCTGCCGCGCGCGCTCGACTTCCTGACGCAGTACGACGAGGACATCTACGACATCCAGATCCGCGCGAGCTACTTCCTGTCGTTCGTCGCGCTGATGATCTTTGCCACCGGGCTCATCTTCCAGATGCCGATCTTCGTCATCGCTCTCGTGCGACTCGGCGTGCTGACTTCGGCCCAGCTGCGGGCAAATCGGCGCATCGGCTACGTGATCCTGCTCGGCGCGGCGATCCTCCTGCCGACGGTCGACCCGGTTTCGCTCGCCCTCGAGGTCATCCCGCTCTTCACGCTCTTCGAGCTTTCGATCTGGCTCTCGGTCGTGCTGGAGCGCCGCTGGCAAGCGGCGGAGACGGCCAAGGTCGAGGAGGCATGACCTCACCCTGAGCGAGGCCGTCGCTACGCTAGGAGCTGCATGGCACGTTCAGCCCAACGACGCAACCGGCAGCAGCGAGAGCGCCGGCCCACACCGAGACCCGCTGCGCCTGCCCGCGCCCCGGTTGCCTCCTATGAGGACACGATGTTCTTCCCGCGCCTACGACGCCAGGCGAAGTGGATGTTCGTCTTCCTCGCCGTCATCTTCGGGCTCGGCTACGTCATCTTCAATGTCGGCGGCTCGATCCCGGGAACCGGTCTCGGCGACGTCTTCCAGGGGCTCGCCCAGCAGAGCTCCGGACCCAGCGTCGGAGACTCACGCGACAAGATCAAGGACAAGCCGAACGATCCCGCCGGATATCGCGAGCTCTCCACCGCGCTCCAGCGCGAGGGCCGCAACGGAGAGGCGATCCAGCCGCTCGAGCGTTACGTCCAGATGAGGCCGAGCGACCGAGAGGCGCTACGGCAGCTCGGAAGCCTGCATATGGCGCAGGCCCGGGTCTACGAGGAGCAGGGCGCCATCGCCCGGGCCCAGCTCACGGAGATCACCGGCGGCGACGTCCTCGCGCCGGGCACGCAGACCCAGTTCGGACAGGCGTTCGGCACCGGTCAGATCAGCAGCCTCGAGTCCAACAAGTACAACCAGCAGCTCAATCAGGCTTTTCTCGGCGTGCAGCAGGAGTACAAGGACGCAACGCGCGTCTTCCAGAAGCTCGTGGCCGTGACGCCCGACGAGCTCGAGGCCGACGAGCCTCTGATCTTCCTCCAGCTCGGACAGGCCGCCCAGTCGGCCGGCGACCTCAAGGCGGCCGTCGAGGCGTACGAGCGCTATCTCGTCGTGGCGCCTGACTCCGCCAGCGCGCCGGCGGTCAAGGCGCAGCTGCCTCAGCTGAAGGCGGCGCTCAAGCCCGCCAAGAAGGGCTAAGAGGCTCCAACACCATGAGCCTTGTGCCTCCGGGCCGCGCTGGACGGCGTGAGCCCGCGTCCTCAGTCGCGCCCAGATAACACCGATCTGGACGCTCCCTGCGTCCTTGGCTCACACCGCCCATCG
>JBKKAR010000175.1:0-5927 GCA_046714355.1 Gaiellaceae bacterium
TCAGCGACCCCGGCTCGACGGCGAAGCCGACCTCTTGCACCGCCTGCACGGCGCCGAACGACTTGGAGACCGAATCGACCACGAGCGCCGGCGTCGCCCCGTTCCCGTCCGCCATGCGGCGACTATATTCGCGCAACAAGTCCGGGAACCGACCGTCTCATTTCACAGGTGCGGCTGCTTCCCCCGGCTCTCGCGGAACGTTTCGCCGCGCCAGGCAAGTGAGAGCGCTACGAGTGGGAGGTACAGCAGACCGACGATCGCGGCACCAACCTCGGCTCGGTAGAACCCACTCCGCGCGCAGCGCCCAGGAGGGCTGCTTGGCGTTCACGGTCGGCGCCACGACGAGTCAAGTGACCAGGATCCCCGCGACGAACCACGCGAGCGGATGCGGGCGGTTGACCATTTCGACAACATAGCCGGAGGTTCTGACATCGCAGCTCGGCGCCGTCTAGCGCCCCTGCCAGAATGGCTCGGCCTTGGCTGCCGAGTTCGTCCACCTCCACGTCCACTCCGAGTTTTCGATCCTCGACGGGGCCTGCCGGATCCCGGATCTCGCGGCTCGCGCGGCGGAGCTCGAGATGCCGGCCGTGGCGCTCACCGACCACGGCTCGCTCGCCGGCGCCGTCCAGCTCTACCAGCACGCCGGCAAGCAGGGCGTCAAGCCGCTGATCGGCTGCGAGGTCTACGTCTGCGACGACGCGTCCAAGCAGGAGAAGGGCTACGCGCATCTGACCCTCCTGGCCAAGTCGAACGAGGGCTACGGGAACCTGATCAAGCTCGCCTCGGCCGGGTTCCTCGAGGGCTACTACTACAAGCCTCGCGTCGACTGGAGCCACCTCGGCTCGCACGCCAAGGGGCTCGTCGCGCTCTCGGGCTGCCTCTCGGGCCGGGTCTCCCGGGCGCTCGAGGAGAGCCGTCCCAAGGACGCCGCCTCCGATCTTGACCGGCTCGCGCAGGTCTTCGGCCGCGACAACGTCTACGTCGAGATCCAGAACGCCGGCCTCGCCGAGCAGGCCCGCATCAACCCGGCCCTTGCGCAGCTTGCCGCCGAGACCGGCCTCCCGCTCGTCGCGACGGGCGACGTCCACTACCTCCGCCACGAGGACGCGCGGGCCCACGAGGCGCTCCTCTGCATCCAGTCCGGTGACTCGCTGAAGAACCCGAACCACTGGAAGTTCGACACGGATCAGTTCTACTTCAAGACCCCGGCCGAGATGGCCCAGGACTTCGCCGACTATCCGCACGCGCTGCGCACGAGTCTCGAGATCGCCGAGCGGCTGAACGTCCAGCTCCAGCTGGGCGAGATCCGGCTCCCGAAGTTTCCGACGCCGGACGATCGGGACGCCTTCGACTTCCTCGTCGAGCTCTGCGAGAAAGGCCTGCAAAAGCGGTACGGAACTGTCACGCCTGAGCTCCAGGAGCGTCTCAAGTTCGAGCTGAAGACGATCAAGGAGATGGGCTTTGCGGACTACTTCCTGATCGTCTGGGACTTCGTCCGCTTCGCCAGACAGAACGGCATCCAGGTCGGCCCGGGAAGAGGATCGGCCGCGGGATCCATCGCCGCCTATTCGCTCGAGATCACGGACGTCGATCCAATCCGACACGACCTCCTCTTCGAGCGCTTCCTCAACCCGGGCCGCAAGTCCATGCCCGACATGGACATCGACTTCGCGGTCGCCGGCCGGGATCGGGTGATCAACTACGTCAAGGAGAAGTACGGCCGCGACCGGGTCGCGCAGATCATCACCTTCGGCACCATGCTTGCCCGGGCCGCGGTGCGCGACGCCGGCCGCGTGCTCGAGATCCCGTACGGCCAGGTCGACCGGGTCGCGAAGATGATCCCGGAGGGCCCGAAGGTCTATCTCGAGGACTCGCTCAAGCCCGGCGCCGAGCTCCGGCAGGCATACGACTCCGACCCGCAGGTGCGCGAGATCGTCGACCTGGCGAAGCCGCTCGAGGGGCTCGTCCGCAACGACTCGATCCACGCCGCCGGCGTCGTCATCGGCGACCGGCCGCTCGTCGAGTACGTCCCGTTGCAGCAGAAGGGCCCCGACCAGGAGGTAGTCACGCAGTTCGGGATGTGGGACGTCGAGGCGCTCGGCCTCCTGAAGATGGACTTCCTCGGCCTCCGCAACCTGGACGTGATCGAGAAGACGTACCAGCTCGTGGGCGGGCTCTCCAACGAGAAGATCCCGCAGGACGACAAGAAGACCTACGAGATGCTCGCGCGCGGCGACGCGATGGGCGTGTTCCAGTTCGAGTCGTCGGGGATGCGCGAGGCGCTGCGGCAGGTTCGCCCGACCGAGTTCGAGGATCTGATTGCCCTCGTCGCCCTCTACCGCCCGGGCCCGATGGGCTACATCCCGTCCTATGCGAAGCGCAAGCACGGGCATGAGCCGATCACCTACATCGACGAACGGCTGAAGCCGATCACCGAGACGAGCTACGGGATCTGCATCTACCAGGAGCAGTACATGGAGATCTCGAAGCGGCTCGCCGGTTTCTCGCCGGCCGAGGCGGACCATCTCCGCAAGGCGATCGGCAAGAAGATCCACTCGTTGATGGCGTCCCTCAAGGACAAGTTCCTCGAGGGTTGCGCCGCGAACGGCGTGTCCCACGGTGTGGCGACACAGCTGTGGAAGGACACGGAGCAGTCGCAGGACTACTCCTTCAACAAGTCGCATTCGGCCGGCTACGCGCTGATCGCGTATCGGACGGCCTGGCTCAAGGCCAACTACCCGTGCGAATACATGGCCGCGCTGATTTCGTCCGTGATGAACACGAAGGACCGGGTCCCGCTGTACGTGAACGCCTGCGCCGAGATGGGGATCGACGTCGAGCCGCCGGACGTGAACTCGTCCCAACGGGACTTCGCCGTCGTGGAGGGAAAAATCCGCTTCGGGCTCAATGCCGTAAAGAACGTAGGGGAGGCGGCCGCGGCGGCGATCGTCGCCGCGCGCGAGAGCGGAGGCTCATTCGCCTCCCTCTGGGATTTCACGGAGCGGGTCGACCCGACGGTCTCCAACAAGCGCGCGCTCGAGGCGCTGATCAAGTGCGGCGCGCTGGACTCGACCGGGGCGCCGCGGCGCGGCATGCTCGACGTCATCGACCACGCGCTGGCGTGGGGTGGTCGCGAGCAGTCCGACCGGCTGCTCGGGCAGGGGTCGATCTTCGACCTCGGCGAGGACGCGACGGAGCCGAAGGTTCATCCCGTGATCCCGGACGGCGAGTTCGAGAAGGCGGAGCTCCTGGCGCTCGAAAAGGAGTCGCTCGGGATCTACGTCTCCGAGCACCCCCTCGAGGCGGTGAAGGATCAGCTGAACCGAAAGACGGACTGCCGGATTTCGGAGATCTCGGCCAGGCGCGACGGCGAGATCGTCACCGTCGGCGGGATCGTCGGCGCGGTCAAGCAGGTGACGACGCGGAAGGGCGAGCCGATGGTCTTTGTCCAGCTCGACGACGTGACCGGAAGCGCCGAGGTCGTCGTCTTCAACTCGGTCTACGCGCAGTCGCACGAGTTGCTCCTGGCGGACTCGATCCTGGTCGTGAAGGGACGGGTCGACCACAAGCAGCAGGGCGACACCAAGCTGATTGCGATGGAGGTGATCCCGTTCGCGGTCGCGCAGATGGCGACCGAGGTCCGGCTGACGGTGGACGCGCGAAAGGCGCCCGCGGGGATCATCACGGAGCTCGCGGGACTCGTGCGCGACTTCCCCGGCGAGGCCGCGGTGTTCGTCTCGCTGGAGACCTCGCTCGGGCCGAAGGTGCTCGAGCTCGGCTCCGGCTACCGGGTGCACCCTTCGCCTGCGTTCTTCGGCGAGGTCAAGGCGCTGCTCGGCGAAGCTGCCGTGGCCTAAGAGGCTCCAAGCCGGACCTGCGGGTTGATCGGCAGGGCGCTCAGTCGTAGAGTCGGTGCGTCGGCGACGAAAGGAGACGAATGGAGAACAAGAAGATCGTTCGCCGCGCGCTGGAGGAGCCTTGGAGCGACCTCAGCGTCCTCGACGAGGTGATCGACAGCGGGTACGTCGGCTACGACCCCGCTCAGCCCGAGCCTCTGCGCGGACCGCAGGGAGCCAAGGAGAACATCGAGCAGTACCGCTCGGCGTTCGAGGGCGCGCAGATCACCGTCAAAGAGCAGGTCGCCGAGGGCGACTACGTCGCATCGCGCTGGGAAGGACGCGGACGGCACACCGGCGAGTTGATGGGAATCTCGCCGACGGGCAAGGACGTCACCGTGTCCGGCCAGACGATCTCGCGCCTTGCGGGCGGGAAGATCGTCGAGGAGTACACGAACTGGGACACGCTCGGGATGCTCCAGCAGATCGGAGCGGTTCCGGCGTCCGCATCCACGACGTCTTCCTAAAGGCGGACTCCACGAAACGTAGGGCGGCCTTGTGGCCGCTCTACGTTTCACTCGACTCGGGTCTTGAGCGAAAAGTCGTGCCGGCCGATGCCAGGAGCACTCTTTTCGCATGGGCGCTGTTTTCCCCCAACCGCAGCACATGCCCTGTACCGAGTGCGGGGCGTCGATCGTGCGGGCGCTGCTCGACGAGCACGTCTGCGATCCTGAACGGCACCTCGACTACGTGATATTCCAGCTCCGCGAGGACGTCGCGGCTGTGGAACGGGAGGTCGCGGCGTACCTCGATTCGTCCGAGGGGCGGTTCGAGCTCTGGTACGCGGAACGCGACCGCCGCGCACGCGAACGCTAGGTAGCGCGCTCGAGGCGCCGACGGATCGCCTTCAGCCAACTCCGCCTGATCGCGCCGCTCCCGAGCCGGATCACGACCCAGTAACGGCGGAACCTTCGGGTCGCCTCGACGTCGGTGCCGACGATCCGAGTCTCGGTCGTGATCCGGCTGCCCTCGCCGTCCGGCGTCACCCTGAAGTTCATCGCCGCCTTCGCATAGCCCGGGTCCGCGAACGCCGAGAAGTCGGGCGTTGCAATCGGCCTGTTCCCGGTCGGGCTCCAGAAGCGCCCGATCGCTCCGACGACGATCTCCTCGCCTTGACGCTCGGCGAGCAGAACGAACCCGATTTTCAGCATCTCCTCGAGCAGCGGCGCTTGCCGATCGAACACGCGCTTCGATCGTCCGAAAGTCCGTAGCCGCATGAGTGGGCCGAACAGCCGCACTTCCCGCGCCGACACCGCCGTGACCGCGTCGTAGGCGTCTCCCGGTTTGGCCGGAACCCAGAGCGAATGCACCTCGTGCACGTCGAACCGCGGCAAAACCTCGTCGAGCAGCGTGCCCATTCCGGGAGGATCACTGATCAGCGAGGTCGAAGCGCTGCTCGCCGAAGCCGCAGTCGCTTGATCGCCTGCGGCGGGCGGTTAGTCTGGTCGCATGGCGGGTGCGATGGCCGTCGTCGAACGCCTGATCCGGGCGACGAACGATCACGATCTCGAGGAGTTGGTTGCGTCTTTCGACGAGGACTACCGGAGTGATCAGCCGACCCATCCGGAGCGAACGTTTCAGGGAGTAAGCCAGGTTCGCGAGAACTGGTCCGCTCTACTCGCTGCCGTCCCAGACATCCGGTGGGAGATCCTCGGTGCGGCGGAAACCGCTGACACCTCGTGGCTCGAGCTAAGGCTGACCGGTACGCGGGCGGATGGGACGAAGCTCCACGAGCTTGGCGTGGGGATCTTCGGCGTCAGCGGCGAGAAGATCGCGTGGGCGCGCCTCTACATCGAGGAGCTGGAAGAAGCGGATGGCGACATCGACGCCACGGTCAAGCGCATGGCCGGAACGAATTGACTCTCACCGGCCTCGCGCCCGTCCTGATCGTTCCCGACGTCGGGGAGGCGCTCGCGTACTACCGCGACAAGCTGGGCTTCGACGTCGAGAACTGGGAGCCGAACCCGGCTGCATACGGGTAAGCGCAGCGGGACGGCTGCAACCTCCACTTCTGCCAGGGCGAGCAGCCGC
>JBKKAR010000176.1:0-9512 GCA_046714355.1 Gaiellaceae bacterium
TCTGGATCGGCTCCGTTCTGCGGGGCAAGCGGCGATATCCGTTTCTGCCGATCCCGCCCCGGCGCGCGGCGCTCGCCGCCGCTGCGGGCCTCATCTCCGGGAAGGACTCGTTCGACATGGTCGACCCTGAGGATCCGAAGCCGGCGCTGTACGACCTCGGCCGGATTGCGAACACAGTTTGGCGGAAGGTCGGCGGTGGCGACTAGCGCCGTCCGCGGCCTCGTCGGCAAGGCGAGCGGCACCCGCGGGTTCGCGCGCGTTGTGGAGCTCCTCGAGCGTCTCGACCGTCCACGCCTCCAGACCCTCGCCGTGCTGACCTACCACCGGGTCGCCGAGGCCGACGACGAGCCCGCGCTCGACCCGGGGCTGATCAGCGCCGTACCCGGAGACTTCGAGGAGCAGATGCGCTACGTCTCGGGGACGGGCCGTGTGGTCTCGCTGGACGACATCCTCGCTGCGCGGCGCGGTGAGGCCGACCTCCCGCCGGGCGCGATCGCGATCACCTTCGATGACGCCTACCGTGACTTCGCGCACCACGCGTGGCCGGCCATCCGCCGTCATGGCCTGCCCGTGACTCTCTTCGTACCGACCGGGTACCCCGACCGCCCGGAGCGCACGTTCTGGTGGGACCGGCTTCACCACGCCCTCTCGGCGACCGGACGCACCGACCGGATCGACACTCCCGCCGGCCGACTCTCCCTCGGCACACCGACGGCTCGGCGGGCCGCCTTCAAGGCTCTGCGGGATCACCTCAAGGGGATCCGGGACTCGGAGGCGCGCGCCGTCGTCGACGGGCTGGCGGAGGAGCTCGACGCCCCGCCGCCCGTGCACGCAATCCTCGGCTGGGATGAGCTTCGGCGGCTCGCCGGCGAAGGGGTAACGATGGCGCCGCACACACGGACGCACGCCTTCCTCGACCAGATCCCGGCCGGGCAGGTCCGCGAGGAGGTCGCAGGATCGCGGGACGATCTGGAGCGCGAGCTGGGCGCGGCGCCCCCGGCCTTCGCCTTCCCGGCCGGGCAGCACTCGGACGAGTCGGTCGAGATCCTCCGGGAAGAGGATTTTGAGCTCGCCTTCACAACGGGTCGGGGCGTGAACGACCTTCGTCGTCCGGATTGGCTGCGGCTCCAGCGGATCAACGTCGGCGGCCGCTCGACCCTGCCGGTCATTCGAGCGCAGATGCTCTCCTTCGCTCCCGGGATGAGCTCGTGACGGCGTACGCGGAACATCAGCTCGGTGTCCCGCCCGGGACCGCGCTCTTCGGCGGCCTGATCGCCGCAGCGGCGCTCGGGCTGATGATCGTCCAGCAGCCGTTCCTCGGCTTCGCGGCCGTCTTTGCGGTCGTGCTCGGTGTAGCCATCCTCGCCTGGCCAGACCTCGCCACGTTCGCTGTCGTCTTCCTCGTCTACACGAACGCCGCGGCCGTGGCCGTCAAGTTCCACGGCATGCCGTACACGATCGGCATCGTCATCCCGGCGCTCCTGGTCGTCCCGGTCGCGTTCTACCTCTACAGGAAGCGGCCCGTGATCGCGGATCTTCCGATGGCGACGATCTTCGTCTTCCTCCTGGTGAAGCTCGTCTCGACGCTGAACGCGGAGGACAAAGGGTATGCCTGGAACGAGGTGCTTCCCTTCGTCCTCGAGGGGGTCGCCATCTACGTGCTCGTCAGGAACGCGGCCCGGACGATCGATGTCCTGCGCGCGCTGGTCTGGGCATTGCTCCTCGCCGGGGTCTTCATGTCCCTCGTGGTCATCTTCCAGGAGGTCACGGCCTCGTACTCGAGGCCGTACGGCGGTTTCGGCCAAGTGGGCCGCGACTGGTTCATCGGGCACTCGAAGAACCCACGCCTATCTGGCCCGATCGGCGACCCGAACTACTTCGCGCAGATCCTGCTCACCCTCGTGCCGGTCGGCCTGCTTCGGATCTGGGGTGAGCGGACAGTCTTTCTGCGGCTGCTCGCCGCCGGCGCCACCGGCGTCATCGTGTTCGCCCTGACCCTGACGTTCTCGCGGGGAGCCGGCGTCGCTTTCGTCGTCGTTCTCGCGATGATGACCGTGTTCCGGTACATCCGGCCGTACCAGCTCGTGACGATCGTCGTCGGGATCGTCCTGCTGCTGAGCTTCGTTCCGGCGTACAAGGAGCGGGTGGCGACTCTCACAAGCGTCGTCGGAGCGACCGACACCTCGGACAGTGCGGGCGCCGACCAGTCCGTCCAGAGCAGGTCGACCGAGATGCGTGCAGCGGGGTTGGTTTTCCTCGACCACCCGCTGCTCGGCGTGGGGCCCGGCAGCTTCCCGCTCTACTACCAGGAGTACGCGCGCAGGGTGGGGCTCGAGATCCATGAGACTGCAAGGTCCGGTCGGCGCGCCGGCGAGGAGGCCCGCCGAGAGTCCCACAGCACGATCCTGTCGATCGCGGCAGACCTCGGGGTGGCCGGTCTTCTTTCCTTCCTCGCGATCGTGGGCGTGACCTTCCGCCGGCTGAACCGCGCGCGGAAACGCTGGCTGACGTTGCATCCCGAGGCGGCGAACCTCGCCACGACGCTCATGCTCGCCATGTCCGCCTATCTCACGTGTGGCCTCTTCCTGACGCTCGCCTTCGAGCGCTACTTCTGGCTGATCGTGGCGCTCGCCGGTTCGGCCGCGGCCCTCGACGTCGGCGAAGAGGAGGAGAAGGCCGTCGCCTCCGAGGCCGCGGCGTCCCCTCAGCCGGTGCGCGCGGCCGTGCAGTCGCGGACGCGGCGGCGCGCTCAGACCGTCCGGACGCGTCCAAGGCCGGAGCGGCGTTCGCAGCCGAGGGTGGAGCCGCCACCGCCGCGTCCGCGGGCGGTGCCGCAGCCGGAGGCGCCGATCTCAGCGGCCCCGGAGCCCGTTCCCACACGGCAGGTGCCCGTCTCCGTGGAGATCGACCTCGACATCCCCATGTCGGAGGCGGCGACCGGCGCGGTCCGGCTGGTCGAGTTCCCACGATCCGTGCCCTGCCACGAGTGCTCCGGTGCCGGCGTAACCCGAGGAAGGCCGTGTGAGGCGTGCGAGGGCGTCGGACGGGTGGTCGAGCCGACAGTGGCGCGCGTCTTCGTCCCTCCGCGGGCCGAGGAGGGGCAGCGGATCCCGATCGCCGACCCGGTTCCTATCGACGGCGCCGGGTCACTGGGACATGCGGTCGTGCGGCTGCAGATCCCGCGTCGCGACCGGATCATCCGCTATGGGGCGTCGGCTGGACTCCTCGGGTCGCTGGGGTTTCTCGCCTTCCTGTTCTTCTTCGCCTGACCGCCACTGCCGTCGTCCGCTGCGGCTCGGATGAACGCGGCCACACGGTCCAGCTGAGCCTCCATCGTCTGCTCCTCAGCGTTCGCGAGCCCGGCCGTGATGAGTCGTGACCGTTCCTCCGGATCGCCCGCGAGCAAGACGAGAGCGTCGGCCGCAGCACGGGCGTCGCTCGGTCCCATGAGCAGGGCGCTCGTACCGCGGCCGACCGCCGCCGAGACTCCGCCGACGTCGGTGGCGATCAAAGGCAACCCGGCGCCCTGAGCCTCGAAGAGGACCTGCGGCAGGCCTTCGGTGAGCGAGACGTGAAGGAACGCGTGACTCCGGCGGTACTCCGCCCAGAGCTCCGGCCCGTTGGGGACGTACCCGAGGAGCTCCACCACGTCGGCGACGCCCCTCTCGGCGATTCGCTGCTCGAGCGCCTCCCGAAGAGGACCGTCGCCGGCCACCGCGAGCCGCCACGCCCCCGGCTGCCGCTCCTGGAGGATCGCCGCGATCTCCACGAGGAGGAACGGGTTCTTCTCGGGATCGAGGCGACCGACGCTCAGGACGCGGAGCGGCCGGTCCCAGCTCTTCGCCAGCGCTTCATCGAGCTGCACCAGCTCGTCACGAGGAATGAGCGAGAATCCGGTGGAGAGGACTGGAGCTGATCCGCCGCCGTAGTTCGCGGCGATCTCCTCTCCGAGTGCGACGGTAGGTGAGCGCCGAGCTTGCAGGCGGAAGACCCGCTCGAGACCGTGGGCGACCGGCACGGCCCAGGCCCACAGCAGGCCGGGCAGCCGGTTGCCGATGTAGGTCGGATAGTCCTGGCGGACGCCCAGGATCAGCGGCTTGCCCTGCCGCTGGGCGATCCTGGCGAACAGCACGGCGAGTGGGTGCGGGCCGAAGATCCACACGGCGTCCAGCTCGTCGAGCTCCGTCGCGAACACCCTCGCCGCCCGCCGGACGGCCCGAACGAGCCCCCCGACCGCACGCACGTTGGGGTAGTAGGGCAGGGGGACGAAGCGGACGCCGTCCTTCGGGAGGGCATAGGGGCCGGTCGCGGGCGTCGGATCGAGGCGGCCGAAGACGACCACTTCCTCTACGCGGGGCGGAAGCGCGGTCACGAACCGGATGAACGCACGGTGCGTGTAGACCGTGTTGCCGTCGCTCTGGTAGAGCTGCTCGGAGTAGACGCCGAGCCTCATCCGCTCGCCCTGGTGCGAAGCCTCCGCCAGAGCCACGGCAGCTCGCGGAGGCGCGGCACCAACTCGCCCGGCGTCGCCGGCAGCGCGCGCGTGAAGAGGACGACGACCGCGACACCGCCGGCGGTCCACGCGACTGTTGAGGCGATCGCGGCGCCGAGGCCGCCGTAGGGCGGAATCAGGAGGAGATCCAAGCCGAGCATGGCGACGAACGCGACCGCGACCGCCGCGGTCGTGAGCATCGGCTTCCGCTGGGCCGTGAGGGCGTTGCCGAGGAGGCTTACCGCTGTGATGCCGTAGGCGCCCAGCGCGAGCACGCGCAGGTCGTCGATCGAGCTTCTGAACTCCTCCCCGAAGATGCTTACGCAGAGCAGCGGAGCGGCCAGGAGGAGAGCCAGCGCGACGGGAGTCGCGGCCACGAGCGCAACGCGGAAAAGGCGAGCCGCCCGTCGCGCCGCTTCTTGCGCGTTCGCGCGGACGAGGTCTGGACGCTGGACCATCACGAGGACACCCGACAGGTAGAAGAGCACCTCTGCCCAGGCCACGGCCACGCTGTACAGACCGAGCTCCCGCGTACCCGCCACGGCGCCGAGAATCCACTGGTCGGCTCGATAATTGCTGATGCCGAGCAAGCGCCCGCTATGGGCCTTCAGCCCGAAGCCGAGAGCGCGCCTCGCAAGAGCGATATCGGGGCGGCCGAAGCCTGCCGCACGCCTCGCCACGTACCAGACGAGAACGGCTGCCCCGAGCACCTGACCCACGAGCCACGCCCCGGCGGCCGCCGTCACCGAGATGCGGTCTACAACTACGAGCGTGACGTTCAGCACCGCGGTGGTGACCGGGCCGAGAAGCCAGGCGAGATTCGTGACGCCGAAGGCATAGCCGGCCTGGAGGAGGAAGTTGAGGTACAGCTTCAGCACCACCATCGGGACCGCAGCAACCGGGATCCAGATGAGCGCCGAGTCCAGGTCACCCGCGACTGCAGGGACGGCCGCCACGAGCCCGAAGAGCACGGCGCAGGCCACGACGCTGAGCAGGCCGGCGAGGATGGCCGAGTTGGTCGCCAGTCGGGGCCGCAACTCGCGCTCGGATGCGGCCAGGTTTGCGTTCGCCTCCTGAAGGCTCAGCGCCGCAACGTGAGAGGTCATGAGCCCGATCGCGATCAGGAAGGCGACCTCGCCCCGTCCGGCGGGTCCGAGAGCGCGGGCGACCACGAGGACGTTGACGAACGAGAGCGCAGCGACCAGCGCGTTCGTGGCGAACGTCGTCGCCGTGCGCGAGACGAGGGACGGCCGCCGCTCGCTCGGTTCGCTCAATCGGCCACGCGGTGCCCGAGCTGGGCGAGAGCCGGTACCTCGCGCAGGCGGGCGCCGGCGGCGAGCAGCAGACCCGCGAAGGCTCCGCGCGCCGCGCCGACCGTCTCTAGACCCGGGTCGACGTTCGCGAAGCGGTACTTGTACCGCTCGCCGCCGCGGAGGAAGCGGTACTCGGCCACACCGTCCTCGACCGCCTGGCGAAGCGCTCGCGCCAAAACGACCACGCCGACCGAATAGCGGTTCCAGGCCCGCTCCCGACCGGCCTGGTAGCTGAACTCGACGCCGGCGTAGCGGAAGTTGTACTTCGCCGCGATCGGTTTTCCGTCGACCTGGAGGAACCACAGCCGCAGCCAGCCGCGGTCGAGCGCTGCGCGTGCGAACTCGCGATGGAATCCCTCCCGGCGGCCACTGAAAGCCGATCCGGCAGAACCCCATTGTTCCTCGTGGAGGTGGAACAGCATGTCCAGGTCATGGGCGAGACGCTCCGGATCCTCGCAGAGCTCGAATCTCACGTCGTGCTCCCGAGTCAGGCGTCGCTCGTGGTACCGCAGCTCCTGCCGCAGCTTCGGGCTGAGCGAGGCCAGTACCTGCTCCCAGGGCCGGCCCCGCGGCTGAAGGGCCGGGTTCCCCTCACGCCCCAGGGTCGTAGCGCCGAGCAGCGCAGCCCATCCCTCACCGCCCGGGAGCTGCTCGCCGAGGAACACGTCCCACGGGAACTCGCGACGGTCGAGGGCGCGTCCGAACGCGTGGCCGACGCGGGCGCGGCTCTCGGGCGCGCAGACCGGTCCAAGCTGATCGCCCGGACCGTGTCCGATGAACCGGAGCATGCGCAGCGGGCGTTCGACGGCGAGGTACATCGGGAGGAGGGCGACGGTTCTGCCACGGCGATCGCGGCATTCGCCGATCACGAGCCGTCGTCCGCGCCCGAAGTGATGCCACCACACGTGTGCCCACTCCGGTGTCGAGAAGACGTTTGCGCTCCCTTCGGCCAGCTCCCCCCAGCTCGACTCCGCCGCGTCGAAGGAGTCGCGCAGGGTGAAGCGCAGATCCGGCCGTCGCACGCTCGGGCCCTGTACCGCTGCGGTGATCCGCTTGAGGTCGCCCGGTCGGAGCTGATGGTGAACCGGCAGCGCCACCACGCGCTCCCGCCTCGACGCCGCAGCCGGGAAATTCTTTCCCGGGAGCGACGGGTGGGGCTCCGACCAGAAGTCGACGCCGAGAATCGACTGGGCAGCCAGCCGCTCGAGCAGGCGCCGCTTGTCGTCGGTCTCGACCGGGAAAGCGAAGGGCGAGGCGCCGTCGGGAACCGTTCCGAAGGGCTCCGCCACGCGCCCGCCAAGCTCGTCGAGGAGGATCCGGTAGTTCGCGCGCCGCATCGCTGCGACATGCTCGTCGGCAAGCCGCGGTAGCAGCAGGCTGGTCACGGCCGTCGGCGGCGACCCCGGGTCTCCGAGTGCGAAGTCCTCGGCCGCAACGTACGACCGGCCATTCTTCCGGCGCGCCGCGAACTTCCCGAGCCCGTTCGAATGCTGGAGAATCCAGGCGAGCTGTCCGCGAGCGAGGCGTTCGACGCCGCGCTCGCGAGACGACTCGGGACGAGGCGTCGGAGCATTGACGATGAGTGCCGCGCCGTCCGGGACACCGATCGCCTTGTAGAGGCAGAAGATGGCGAGGTCACCGACCGAGCCGACCGGTACGCCGTCGGCATGGGCGAACCAGGCCTGGGCGGCGTCCTCGAGCAGGAGAAGACCGCGTTCGTCGCACCAGGCGCGCCACTTCGCTAGATCCTGCGGAAAGCCCAGATAGTGGATCAGGTGGAGCGCGCGGACACGCTCGTTTACGAGGCGATCGAGCTCCGCGGCGTCCGGCTCGAGCGTCGGCCCGGCATCGTAGAAGCGGCACCGGAGCCCGGCCGCGATCAAGGCTTCGACCTCGGAGCCGTGATGGTATGCGGGTACGAGCACCTCGTCGCCCGGTTCCATGGACAGCGCTTGAACACCCTGCCAGAGGCCGTGCCGGCCCCTCGCGAAGAGCGCGCAGCCGGAGTCGTCGAGCGGGAACGGCAGCGCGGTCCGCCTGGGACGCGCGAGGGCTCCGAGCGGCGTAGGCGGGAGGACGCGAATCATCCCGCTCACTGTTTCCGCAGGAGCCCGCGCGCTCTTTTCACGAGCGGCCGGCCGAACGCCCAGGCACTCCAGTCCACGAGGCCGAGCGCCGTCGGTGCGAACGCCTGGAGCAGGTTTCGATCTCGCAGCAGACTGGTCCACTCAAGTTTGAAGGGTTCCGGGAAGCCGAGGAACTCGTAGGTCTGCAAGCCCTGACCGAAAGCGTACGAGAGGACCTCTTCGATCAACAACGTCCCCGGGGCAAGCTTCCTGAACTCGGTCTCGTAGCCGCCCTTGAGGAAGTAAAGGGTCTGGGCGTCCTCAATGAGGAACTGAAATGCCAGAGGGCGGTCGTTGAGGCGGAGGAATGCGAGTCGGAGCGCGCCACGCGTAGCAGCCCATCGCGCGAGGTCGGTGTAGAAGCTGCGCGTCTCCGGGCGGGACTGGATTGCCGTTCCCCGCTCGCCTTTCCAGCCGGACGCTTCGATCGGAAAGCCTTCGGCCAACAGGCTGTCGAGCCGCTCGCGACCGTCGGCGAGTTCAAACGTGACACTGCCCTGTTCTTCCAGTCGCCGCCGCCGGCGCCTTGTCTCCGTCACGAGATGCCGATCCCGGCCGGCCTGATACGCGTCCCAGGTGCCCTCGATCCGCACGTAGGGCGAGCTTTCAAGGGTGCGCGTGAGCGTGCGATACCGCGCGTCGGAGGCAGCCGCCGCCAGCACTCCCACGCAGCTCTCACCCTCGGTCATGAATGCGAAGGAGGCGCGGCGCGGCGCCTTTTCGAAGATCGCCGCAGCAAGGTTCCGCACCGAGGTCTCATCTTCGGCAAGGAGGTCGAACTCGACCGTGTGCCAGTTGGTCATCGATTCGAGGACGCTTCCCCGACGCTGGAGGGCGGCGATACCGGCGAGTCGGCCGTCACGTCGCACCGTCACAAGTTCTGGCTCTGCACCGAACGCGGCTCGCCAGGCGCTGTACCAGCCGGGGCGCGCGAAGAGCGGAGCGCCTACGCGGTCGGCGAGCGCGTCCCATTCCTCGCCCAGACTCTCGATCCCCGAGGTTGTTGCCGTCGCAGTCGTCATGGCTACCGGCTGATGAATAGGAGGACATCCGCGCGGCTCGTTCCGGCGGTCGGGCGCTGAGACACGACGCGACCGCGCGGAACGCCCTTGCGCCGGACGCGCCGAACGCCGCCGATGCGGCACTGCGCGAGCCGGACAAGCGTACGCGCTGCAGCGAGTGTTTTTCCCCTCACGTCCGGCACGACGCAGCTGAGGGGGAGAACTCGGAACCAGCTCAGGCGGAGGGGATCGACCGTCCTCGACGACACGACGCCGTTCCAGCGGGCCGTGCCCTCGTACTCCAGCATGACCTTCGGCCGGCCGGAGTTGTCGATCACGTACATCCCGTAGCGCTGCAGCGCTCTTGCGATCGTCAGGCAGGGGCCGCGGCAACCTGCGGCGCGTAGGCGTCCCTCCGTCAGGCGCGGGTCGAGCTGTAGGCGCGCTCCCTCCGGCACGTCGGACCCGGGCGAGCCGTTGCCGTCCGACTTCCTGGCGGGGTAGATGAACCGATCCGTCGGATAGTCGTAGGCGAACGCGAGCGCGTGGTCGATCCGGCCGCGAGCGATCTCGCAGGGGC
>JBKKAR010000177.1:0-10541 GCA_046714355.1 Gaiellaceae bacterium
GCCTACCCGTGACCAAACCGCCCAGTTGGGCGGTTCCTGATCCTCCATGGTAAGGAGGGGGTCACCTGGCGGCGTTTTTTTGAGGGTAGGCGCTGCAGCCACCCCCTCCCACTCCCCACGCAGGACCGCGAAATTGGGTCGATTTTTTTCGGGACCCTGTTACGCGGTCCCGGCGGCCTGGTGCTGTTGCCCGCGGTGACGGCAGCGCGGCCCGCAAACCCGCATGGTTGAGCCGAATCCCATGTGTTAAAGAGTCCCTGGTCTGCGAGAATACGTGAACACAGAGAGCCCCGGCGAGCCTGGTAGCTCCCGGGGCCGCGACAGCGAAGGGAGCACCTTCGATGCAAGACCACCCTAGTACGACCGTAGGCCAGCTGGACTGCGCGGAGGAGCTGCGCGATCGCCTCCGTCACGCCCTGCTGTACGTGGAGGAGACGCGGCGGGCCCTGGTGACGGCGCTCAACCTGCTCGAACGGTACGAGCACGAGCGAGAGGAGGAGGCGCACTGATGCCCACGTTCAGCGAGTTCCGAACCCCGGGCGGCTACCTGTGCGGCGAGGTCACGTCGGCTCTGCAGAAGGACATCCGGCGGGGCAACGAGCGAGAAGCGCTGTTCTGGGCGATAGAGCTCGAGCTCGCGGGCTACGGCAACTACGTCTGGAAGCGGCTGCGGATCATCGCGACTGAGGACGTGGGGCTTGGCGAGCCTATGCTGGCTGTGCTGGTTCGCACCCTGTACGAGAACTGGATGGAGCAGCGCAAGACCGACAAGGGCAACACCCAGCACGCCAACCTGTTCCTTGTCCACGCGGTGGTCGCATTGTCGAGAGCGCCGAAGAGCCGAATGGTCGACACGGCCTATGTCGTAGTCAGCCAAAGGGATCGCCCTTGTCTCGAGATTCCCGACTACGCGCTCGACATGCACACCCGCCGCGGACGACAGCTCGGCAGGGGCGCGGCCCACTTCTACGACGAGGGAGCGGTCCTTCGCAACGAAGCTCCAATCGACGACCCGTACTACGAGGAAGCACGGCTGATCGACGGGGCACCGCCCCGAGCCAGTTAGCGCTTTCGGCCTATCCTCCAGGCGACGGCGCCCGCGACGCTCACACGCCCGCTCAGAGTCCATAAGCGCCGCTTCGCGGCCACTCCCACCTGGCACCTATTCGCCGGGCCAGCCGTCCGGAGCGGTCCTTAGAGTCGGCCGGCAAATGGAAACCGCCAGCGAGTCGGCGCCGGCGGCAGCCGCCAGTCTAGAGCCCGGCGCCGCTGCTCATCTCCACCTTGTCGAGGACGACGGTCGTAGAGCGCCACGCGAGCGAGTCGTCGCCGCCGCCTACCGCGAGCTCGGCTCGATGCGCAAGGTCGCGGGGGCACTCCGGATCTCGACGAAGACGGTCCACAGGATCCTGAAGGAGCTCGGCGTCGAGCGGCTACCGTCGGGCCAGCGGCCGAAGCATTGCGAGCTCGACCTGGAGACGCGGCGCAACGTCGTCGCCGCGATGTACGAGGAGCGCGCGCCGCAGCAGGCGATCGCCGACACGCTCCGCGTCGCCAAGGGCACGGTTAGGAACGACCTAAAAGCGAAGGGCGTGGAGCGCCGCCGGCCAGGCCGGCCGGCCAAATACCCGCCGCCTGAGCCGCGCAAGTGCGCGTGGGAGGGGAACAAGAAGGAGGGACTCAAGGGGTGCGACGTGATCTTCACGCCGCGCAAGCCGTCTGACGCGATTGGCCCAGCGGTAAACGAGCGCGAGGCCCTGTATGGACGCTTCTGCAGCTACCGCTGCTGGGGCCTCCATCGCATCTGGGCGCTCGGCGAGTACCCGCCCTACTTCGCGCCGACCACGGACGTCGTCAGCGGCCGGAGCCGCCGGAAGCACAAGGGCCGTGCGGCGTCTCGCAGACCGCCCAAGCCGCTCGCCAAAGCCCGCGGTGACCGGGGCCCTGAGGTTGTCAGTCCTGAGCTCGTCGGTGCGGTTGAGGCCTACGCTGACCGCGACTGGGGCTATCGGACGATCCTGAAGCAACAGGACATCCGAGACGCGGAGCTCGGCGAGTACCAGGTGCGGAAGATCCTGCGCGAGTACCGGCGCCGGCAGACAGAGCGCCAGCCGACCCTTTTTTCACCGCACTAAAACGGCGGACACCGCGGTGAAAAGACGGTGACTTTGGCGCGGCCTGACCGCAGCATGCATGCCCGGTGGACTTCGTCGAGAGCATGCATGCAGAGCCTCCCGCGTTCGCAGCGATCGTCGGCGAGCTCGAGGAGCAGACGGGCAGGCGCCTTCGCGGTGACGGCCGGCTGCGATGCCTCCGGGCGTTTGAGGAGAATCCGGACGGCTTCCAGCGAGTAGCGCTCTCGGCGGGCCGACGAGCTCGCACTAACCCGCTCGGGCTCCTATGCGTGATGATCGGTGACGGCGAGCACACGCTCGGGGCGGCGATGCGAGGACAGGGATCGTGCTACGTCTGCGGCGAATACGCCCCTGACGCCCTTCGCCGGCGCGGCCAGTACTGGTGCGCCTCCCACGAGTCGGGCGCGACGTGAGCGAGCGCACACCCCAGCGCGAGCGCGTGCTCCAGCTGCTCGGCGACGGCCGCTGGCACACGACGCTCGAATTCGTCCAGCTCGGGATCCTCCGCGTGTCCGCTCGCGTCTTCGAGCTCCGCGCCGGCGGCACCGCGATCGAGGTTGCTCGCCGAGGCCGCTCGATCTACGCCTATCGCCTCCTCGAAACCGCGACGCCGACGGACGAGCTCAATCCTGACGCAGAATTCGAGCGGATCGCGCGCAAGTTCCCCGACCTGTTCGAGGACACCGGCGCGTGAGCGACGTCGGCCTGAACCTCTCCGTCCCGCCTGCGCTTGTTGAGGAGATCGCGCAGCGGGCGGCCGCGATCGTGCTCGAGCGGTTGCGCCGGCAGCCCGAGGCGCCGCCGCGGCTGCTTACCGTGCCGGAGGCGGCGGAACTCCTGCGCGCGCGGCCGCAGCGCGTCTACGACCTGCTCAGCGACGGCCGGCTCATCCGGCACAAGGACGGGCGGCGCGTGCTCGTCGATCGCCAGGAGCTCGAGCGGTATCTCGCCGGCCATCGGTGATGCAACCACCTATCATCCATCCTGACAACACACACGGCCCGGCGGCGCGCGAACGCCCCGGGCCTGGCACCGAAAGGAGTACTTTCGATGCGGACGGCACCCTACTCGGCGAGGCGCTCGCGATGAGCGACTTCGCCCCGATCGACGGCCATCCGGGGTTCTACCGCCGGGGCGGCCAGGTCTACTTCCGCTTCCGCGATCGCCGCGGCCGGCGCCGCTGGCAGTCGGCGCGCACGATCAAGGAGGCCGAGCGGCGCAAGCTCGGGCTCGAACTCGACGTCGAGCGAGGCGACTACCGCGCGCCCTCGCGTGAGCGCTTCGCCGACTACGCTCGCAGCTGGATCGACACCTACGCCGGGCGCACCGCCCGCGGTCTCCAGGAGAGCACGCGCAGCGACTACCGCAAGCGGCTCGAGCGAGACGCGATCCCGTTCTTCGGCGAACTGCGGCTCTCGGAGATCGAGCCGCGCGACGTCCGCGAGTACGCCGTCTGGCTCGCCACCCGGCTCGCCGACGGCGGGACGAGGCCGATCAAGCCGCACACGGTCCGGCTCGGCGTCGCGCCCGTCCGCGTCCTGCTCGCGACGGCGTACGAGGAGGGGCTGATTCGCTCCAACCCCGCCGCCGGGCTCCGACTCACGGTCGCGCGGCAGGTCGCCGGCGACGAGGACGGCGAGCAGGTGAAGGCGATGAGCGAGACGGAGCTCGCGGCCCTGCTCGCCGCGCTTCCCGACGAGTGGCGGCTGTTCTTCCGCTTCCTCGCCCAGACCGGGCTGCGGATCGGCGAGGCGATCGAGCTGCGCTGGCGCGACGTCGACCTGGGCGCGCGGACCGTGCAGGTGCGCCGGCGCGTCTACCGCGGCAAGGTCGGCCCGCCGAAGTCGAAGTACGGGCGCCGGCGGCTGCGGCTCACACCGGAGCTCGGCCGCGCGCTCTGGCTCCTGCGTGGCGAGACGAAGGCTGGCGACGACGAGCTCGTCTTCACGGTCGCCGACGGTGCCCGCGTCGATGCCTCGAACCTGATGAGCCGGGTGCTCAAGCCCGCCGCCGTCGAGGCGGGGCTCGGCGAGTGGGTCCGCGAGGGCCGCCGACTTCGCGCCAAGACCTGGGTCGGCTTCCACAGCTTCCGGCACACCTGCGCGACGCTGCTCTTCCGGCACGGCTGGAACGCGGTCCAGGTGCAGCGCTGGCTCGGCCACCACCGGCCGAGCTTCACGCTCGACACCTATGTCCACCTGCTCGAGGACGACGTCCCCGAGCCGGCCTTCTTCGACGTGATCGGCCCGCCTTGTGACCACGTCGTGACCCGTGAGAGCCGAAACAGCCCGAATTCGCCCTTGATCCCGGAGGACGAGCGGGAACGGCTTTGCCCTCCAAACGGGTCACTTCCACCGGCTCCGCCGAGAGCGGCCGAAGCTGCGTCCGCCTCCTTCTAATCCGCCGGTCGGAGGTTCGAATCCTCCCGGGCGCGTCTCCTGTAAAGGAGCCGATTTCGGCGAAAATGCCCGCAAATCGGCCGATTTGGCCATCTAACCGTTCGTGTCCGTTCGTAACCGTTCGCATCCGTTCGAGACCCTTCTCACGGGGTCTGCACGGGGTCTCCGGGGTCTGCACAGGGTCGGCAAATGGACCGCGTGCAAACGCCCAAGGCGAATATCGACCGGGCAGTCGTCATGGCACAACGAGGTCCCGCAACTTCTCCAGCAGGCGCGGACTGATGCCTGGTATCGCAACGAGCTCCTCGACCGAGGTGAATGCACCGTGTTGCTCTCGGTAATCAATGATCTTGCGCGCGGTTACACGCCGGATGCCGCCACAAGCTCTACCCCGGGGACACGCTTCGCGTAGAAAGCGGCAATCGACTGCTGGCTGGCGCCCGGTCTGGGGTGGGCCAGTGTTCGGGAATGTCCCTTGAGCGAAGGGGCTTGGACGTGGTTGCTCCGAGCCTTCGGTGTCGGGGACAATCCCATCATGTCGTCGAATATCGTGCGGTCGAATATCGGGTACGCACGGAGTAGCGGCGTCGCTATCGCGTATCAAGTCGTCGGCGACGGGGACATCGACCTTGTCTTCGTGCCGGAGTGGGGGTCGAACCTGGTCTACGGGTGGGAGTATCAGTGGTGGCGGAATTTCTACGAGCGTCTCGCACGTTCCTTTCGGCTGATCCTTTTCGATAAGCGCAGCACGGGGCTGTCTGACCATGGCGGTCAGTTCGCGACACTCGAGACGCGGATGGAAGATCTGCGATCCGTCCTGGATGCGGCCGGTTCCTCGAAAACGGTGGTCTTTGGAGCGCAGGAGGGATGCGGGATGGCGACCCTATTCGCGGCCACCTACCCGGAACGAACGAGGGGGCTCGTGCTCTTCCACCCGCAGGAGGCACCTGAGCTCGACGTCGAGACTTCGCGGGAGTACCTTCATCAACTCCGCGAGCGGTGGGGAACGCAGGAGTTCTCGGACGAGCTCCTCCAGCGGGGCTGCCCGACGCTGTACGCCGACGACGACAGCCGACCGTGGTTCGCCAATCACCAACGCGTCGGCATGAGTCCGGCGGTGGCCTACGCCCTCAACCGAGCGTTCGCAGAGACCGATCTTCGAGAGGTCTTCCCTGCCGTGCGCGTGCCGACCCTCGTCCTCTACCGCTCGCCCAGGGCGAACGAAGCGCTGAAAGTCGCGGCGCGAATCTCCTCGTCGCGAGCAATGCGCGTCTCCGGCGATGACTACTTTGGAATCTTCCTCTCGCTCGACGTCGCCGACGAGATCGAGCGCTTCGTCGCCGGGGAAGAGGCCTTGTACGTCCCCGACAGCGTTTTGGCCACGATCATGTTCACAGACATCGTCGGCTCGACCGAACGCGCAGCCGAGCTCGGTGACCGCGCCTGGCGAGACCTACTCGCCCAGCACAACGCGCTCGTCCGACGAGAGCTCGGGCGTTTCCGAGGTAAGGAGCACGACACCGCCGGCGATGGTTTCTTCGCCACGTTCGACGGTCCCGCGCGCGCCATCCGCTGCGCACAGGCGATCGTGAGTAGCGTCCGCGGGATCGGCCTCGAGGTCCGAACAGGCGTCCATGTTGGCGAATGCGAGCTTCACGAGGGAAAGGTTGCAGGAATCGCGATCAGCATTGGCGCCCGCGTCGCAGCGGCGGCAGAGGCCGGCGAAGTACTCGTCTCCAGCACCGTCCGCGACCTCGTTGCAGGTTCCGGCATCGAGTTCGAAAGCCGAGGCGACCAAGACCTCAAAGGGGTACCTGGAACAATGAGCCTGTACATAGCTGTACATGCGAAGGCAGAAGTAGTGGGAGGACCGCCGCCGCACGAAAAGCCGCGCGTGGGCTAGTCGAGCCACGAAACGGTTCGCCTCCAGGACCCGCTGCGACGGAACGTTGTCGACGAGCGTCGCAGCCTCGAGTCGGTGCAATCCGAACTCACCGAACGCGGTCTCGATGACCTCGCCGACCGCCCTCGTAGCGAGGCCGCGGCCGTTGAGCCGCTCTGCGACCCAGTAACCCAGAGTGGACTCTGAAACGGGCCGTAGACGATGTTCGACATCGTCACGGTCCCGGCGATGCGATCCCCGACGAGAATCGCAAACGCCTTTGACCCGTCGTTTTCGATCCTCTCGCGCTGGCCGCCGATGGTGAAGAATCGTTCGTCGCGAACGGGCTCGAATGGAGCGAGGAACTCGCGGTTCTCGACCAAGAGCTCCGATAGCTCGCCAGCGTCCTCAGAGGTGAGAGGGCGGATAATCATCCCGTCGGCAGGTCTACCAGGATTCCCGTCACATAAGCCGTCAGCCGTAGGCATGGCTTCTAGGCGCCATGCAATCCCGAAGGCGGCGCTAGCGTCTGGCGCCGAAGTCGGCAGTGACGATCGTGACTGCGCGACCGCGATACTCGCCGCCCGCGTTCGCGAAGCGCACCGCGCCGATTCCGACCTCGCGCCAGTCGCGCGAAAGGATGTTCTCGCGGTGCGGCGGGCTGTTCATCCACTCCCTGATCGCGAACGCTGCGTCGTAAGTGCCGGTGCCCCAGAGGAGGTTCTCGCCGACGGTCCACGAGCGGAAGCCGCGCGACGGGTAAAAGCGCTCGATGCGACGCCAGAACGGGGTTCCGCTGATCGACTCGTGCTCGAAATAGCCGCGGCGTCCCATGTCGCCGGAATGAAACACGGCGGCGGAGCGGAGCCTGCCGTTGGCCCGAAGCGGGCGAAGCCCGTGCGAGCGCCGGATCTCGTTCATCCGGTCGATGACGTTGTCCTCGAGGACGACCATGGCGGAGGTCGCGCGGGTGCGCTGAGGCGCGGACTTGCGTGTCGGAGAGGCGCTGGTGCTCTTCAGCTCGGCGCGAACGAGCGTCTCGACGCTTTGCGCGACCGCCGCGTCACCTCGTCCGACGGCGAGCGACGACGCAAGCGCCACCATCGCCAACGCGAATGCGAGGCCCCTCCACATGCATTTCGCATCGGCCGGGAGCCTGCTAGAGGCCTCCCCCTAATGGGGGATTTACCGGCCTAAATAGGGGCCGGTGCCCGGGCCCGCGCGCGACGGAGCTCGAGCCAGGTGAGAATCAGCACCTGGATCGTGCCGGCTACGGGAATCGCGGCGAGAGCCCCGAGGACGCCGGCGATCTTCGCCCCGATCAGCACGGAGATCAGGATCGCGAGCGGGGAGAGCTGGACGGTTCGGCTGTAGACGAGCGGCTGCAGCACGTGGTTCTCGAGCTGCTGATACAGCAGGAAGAAGGCCAGGACGATGATCCCTGCCGGGACCGAGTGCAGGAAGGCGACCGTCGTCACGATGATCGCCGCCAGCGTGGCGCCGGCCAGCGGGATGAGGTCGAGGATCGCCACCAACAGGCCGAGAGCGACCGCGTAGGGGACGCCCAGCGCCAGCAGGACGACCGTCGAGGCGATGCCGGCGATCACGCTGATCAGCAGGTTGCCCGTCACGTAGCCGCCGACCGTCCGGTAGATCTTGTTGCCGACCTGCTCCCAGCGCCCCCGAGAGCTCTCGGGGAGCAAGCTGTAGAAGCGCTTCATCCAGGCGGGCCCCTCGAGGAGCATGAAGAACGTTATGAACGTGATCGTCACGAGCGCGACGACGAAGGTGAGGACGCCCTTCGTGACCGCGAGCGCGGTCCCCGAGATGCCGAGCAGCTTCTCCCCTCCGCCGCCCTTGCTCACGGCCTCCCGGACACGCTCCTCGAGCTCGTACTTTTCCGACACGCGTCCGAGCGGGCCCCGGCCGGACGAGACGTCGTTGACGTAGCCCGGCAGTGCATCGGCGAAGCCACGGGCCTCGCTGGCGAGCGTCGGCACGAAGAGGGAGAAGAGGGCGACGATCGCGCCGATCGTCAGCAGGAAGGTCACGGCGACCGAAAGCCCGCGCCACTTGAGCCCGCGGCGCTGGAAGAACTCGACCGCGGGATTCAGCGCGAGCGCCAGAAACAGCGCTACGAGCATCCAGGTGAGCACCTGCCGCGCGACCCACGTCAGGTAGAGCAGGAGCAGGAAGCCGAAGGTGAGCCCGAGCACGGCGAGAACCGTGCTCGGGCGAATGCGAACGATCCGCTCTTCGGCCGGCACAGGCCCCAGGATCGCGGTACGGTCGGACGTTTAGCGTGCCGGGATGGTGAAATGTCACCTACATGACCTTGAGGGCCCACCCGATCGAGCAACCGGCCGCGCTGCCCGACGGACGGCGCATCGTCGTCCGGGTCGGAATCCCGGACGACCCCTACATCCCGAAGCGCGAGAACGAGACCGTCGCGATCGAGCTGGTCCAGGACGGCGAGGTTGCGGCCACCGTCAACACCGTCCTGCGCCCGGAGCACGAGAGCGAGGCGCGTGCACTTGCGCGGGAAGTCGCGACTCGCCTCGAGTCGGGCGACCTGGAACCGACGGCGGGCGCGCTCGAGCCGCTGGCGGACAGCATTCCGTCATGAGCCGCGCGACCCTGCACACGAGCGAAGGCGCGATCGAGCTCGAGCTCTACCCGGATGACGCCCCGAAGACGGTCGAGAACTTCGTGAAGCTGTCCCGGGACGGCTTCTACGAGGGCGTGATCTTCCACCGGGTGATCCCCGACTTCATGATCCAGGGCGGCGATCCGACCGGCACGGGCATGGGCGGCCCGGGCTACGAGTTCGAGGACGAGTTCAACCAGCATCCCGTCGCCCGAGGAGCGCTCGCGATGGCGAACTCCGGCCCGAACACGAACGGCAGCCAATTCTTCATCGTCACCGCCGAGGCCACGCCCTGGCTGGATGGAAAGCACACAGTGTTCGGGAAGGTCACGTCCGGCATGGACGTGGTCGACCGAATAGAGGGCGCCGACCGGGACGACGACGACCGGCCGCGCACCCCGATCGCGATCGAGCGCGTCGAGCTAGCGGACTAGTCGAGCCACTCGGGCCGGTCGAAGCCGGCGTACTCCTGGATGGCACCGTAGATCGACTGGACCGTCCGCGTGTCGCAGACCACGAGCCTGCACGTTCCAAAAGGAAGCTTGTTCCGGCGCTTCTTCTGGCTGTGCTTCGAGTAGACGTTGACCGTCGAGCGACGTAGGCATGACCGAGGCAGGGCGAGAGTGTCGAGCCAGAAGTTTTCGATCTCCCGCTGCTTTGGTGCGTGATCCGCGAAGAGGTTGCAGGTGACGGCAAAACGCTCGTCGGGAACGCCGAAGAAACGGAGAAGGAAGCCAGCGAAAAACCGGACCATCTGTGGATCCGAGTTCGTGAAGACAACCGCATTGCGGTTTCGGGAACCTTCGGCCCAGAAGAGCATCGACCCGGCAACGTGAAGCGGATCGCCCAGGCGGGCCAGTCCGCGTCCGTGCTCCTGGCACTCCGCGCGCCGCCGGCGAGCGCTCTCTGCATTCGCCGACCACCCTCCGCTGACCTTGTTGCGCAGAGCTATCCGCTGTTCCTGCGAAAGCTCGACATCGCGTACCCAGAGGCTCACGGAAGAGACTGAGACGTCGAGATGGCGAGCGATCTGCTTGATCGACGCTCCTTCTTGTCGCCGGATTCGTCGGGCTTCGAGACGCTCCTGCGTTTTCACTAACGACAACGTATCGATGTCCTCGGATGTCGTCAGAGCGGGCGGCGGGGATCGAACCCGCGCGCACGGGTTGGAAACCCGATGCTCTACCACTGAGCTACGCCCGCGCTCGCGCACTAGCGTAGCGCCCGATCTCCCGTCCCGACCCCTACGCGTGGACCGTCCACCCCGAGGCGACGCTCGCCATCGTCGCCCTCGCCTTGGGCTACGCCGTCTCGGTCCGCAACCTCCGAAGGGAACGCTGGCGGGTCGCCTCCTTCGCGGCCGGCTGCCTGCTCCTCCTGGTCACCGCCGTGACGCCGCTCGAGGCGCTGAGCTTCCACCTGCTGTCGGCGCATCTCCTGCAGAACGTGATCCTGGCGGAGTGGGCGCCGGCGCTCCT
>JBKKAR010000178.1:0-10372 GCA_046714355.1 Gaiellaceae bacterium
ACGTCGAGTTCTGCCAGGCGCGCTGATGACGGTGGTCCGGATCCCACCGACGCTGCGCGCCGACACCGGCGGCGAGTCGTCCATTCCGGCGAGTGGATCGACCGTCCGGGAGCTCCACGACGACCTCACCGGCCGCTTTCCGGCTCTGCGCGAGCGCATCTATCCAGGGGGCGAGCTCGTCCGCTTCGTGAACGTCTACGTCGAGGGCGAGGACGTGCGGACCCGGGAAGGGCTCGAGACGTCCGTCTCCGATGGGTCTACCGTGATTCTCCTACCGGCCATGGCCGGTGGCTGTTAAGTCGGTACTCGAGCTCGTCGGGAACACGCCGCTCGTCGAGCTGACGCGGCTCTCACCGAGGCCGTCGGTTCAGCTCTACGCGAAGCTGGAGGGGCAGAACCCGACCGGCTCGATCAAGGACCGGGTCGCGAAGGCAATGATCGACCAGGCGGAGGCCGCGGGAGAACTCGAGCCGGGTCAGGAGATCCTTGAGCCGACGAGCGGAAACACCGGCATCTCGTTGGCACTCGTCGCCCGGCTCAAGGGCTACCGGCTCACCTGCGTCGTCCCCGAGAACGTGACCGAGGAGCGCCTGAGGCTCCTGCGGCTCTACGGGGCGGAGATCCTCCTGTCGCCCGGGGCGGAGGGCTCGAACGGCGCCGTTCGCCTGGCGCTGGAGCTCGCCGAGCGAGATGACCGCTACTTCGTCCCCTTCCAGTACGGCAACGACGCGAATCCGCGTGCCCATTACGACGGGACAGGCGCGGAGATCGCGGCCGAGCTCGACAGGGTCGACGTCGTGGTGGCCGGGCTGGGCACGGGCGGGACGCTGATGGGCGTCGGCCGGCGGCTCCGGGAGACGTTCCCCGACGTCGTGGTCGCCGCCGCCGAGCCGCTTCCCGGCGACCCGGTCATGGGCTTGCGCTCCCTCGAGGACGGGTACGTCCCTCCCATCCTCGACGTCGACGAACTCGATCGGAAGCTTCTGGTCGCGAACGGCGAAGCGGTCGCCGGCATGCGGGCACTCCTCGAGAGCGAGGGGATCTTCGCCGGCGTCTCGTCCGGCGCCGTCGTGCACGTCGCTCGCCGGCTGGCCGAAGATCTGGACGAGGGCGTCGTCGTCGCGATCCTCGCCGACGCCGGCTGGAAGTACCTGTCCGCGCCGCTCTGGGAGGCCGAGGACGTGGAACAGACGATGGAGCACGCGGTCTGGTGGTAGTTCCGCCCGAGATTCGCGAGCAGCTTGCCGCCCACGCGCTGGAGGAGGCGCCGAACGAGGCCTGCGGTCTCGTGGCGTTCCGGGACGGTGTCGCCGAACGCTATCTCCCGGGCGAAAACGCGCTCCAGAGCCCGTACCGCTTCGAGCTCCGGCCGCGTGACCCGGCGGACTTCTTCCTCGAGGACGAGGGGTACGAGCTCGCCGTCTTCCACTCCCACCCCGAGACGGAGCCGCGGCCGTCGCGGACGGATCTCGAGAACATCGGGCTCTGGGAGGGACGGCCGTACCTGATCCTCAGAGCCGACACGGCAGAGCTGCGCGGATGGCGGATCGCGGACGGCGACGTCGAACCACTCTCGCTGGAGTGAGTCGCACCGCAATCGTCATCGGCGCCGGGATTTTCGGCTCCTCGCTCGCCTATCGCCTGGCTCGCGACGGCTGGGACGTCACGCTCTATGAGCAGCACGAGCCCGCACATGAGCGGGCTCCTTCAGGGGGCGAGTCGCGACTGATTCGCTACGGCCACGGCTCGGACGCCTGGTACACGCGGTCGGCCTGGCGAGCACGCGATCTGTGGCGCGAGCTGGAGGCCGAGAGCGGGCGTGAGCTCCTCGTCGAGTGCGGCCTCGTCTGGTTCGGCCGATCGGAGGACGGCTGGGAAGCCGAGAGCGAGCGCGTCATCCGGGCGGAAGGCATCCCGGTGGAGCGGCTCGCCGCCACGGAAGGGCGCCGCTTCTTTCCGAGCTTTGAGGCGGGTGACATCGAGTTCATCCTCTGGGAGCCCGAGGCGGGCGTCCTGCGCGCTGTGGAGGCGACCGTCGCGACCACGGAAGCGGCTCAGCGGTCCGGCGTTCGGCTCGTGCGTGAAGCGGCGAAGCCCGGCCGGGTCGAGGCCGACGCGGTCGTGTGGGCCTGCGGGCCCTGGCTCGCCTCCCTGTTCCCCGACCTCGTCCCGCTTCGAGTGACCCGCCAGGACCTCTTCTTCCTAGCGGCAGGCGCCGACTGGAAGACCCCGTCGGTGCCTGCCTGGGTCGACTACGACCGGGCCGTGTACGGCGTGGGAGACCTCGACGGGATCGGCGTGAAGGTCGCACTCGACGCCGAGGGCCCGGCATTCGATCCCGAGGCCGGAGAGCGGAAGACCGACCCGCGGAACGAGCAGGCGGCGCGCGCGTACGCCGCCGAACGGTTCCCGGCCCTCGCCGAGGCGCCCCTCGCGCTGGCCAAAGTCTGCGCCTATTCACTCACACCCGACACGAACTTCCTGCTCGCGCCGCACCCCGAGCTCCCGGGCAACTGGATCTTCGGAGGCGGCTCGGGTCACGGCTTCAAGCACGGGCCCGCGCTCGCCGAGTACGCGGCGCGATTGATCTCGGGCGAGGAGGAGCCGGACGAGCGGTTCGGGCTCGGCCCGCGAAGTGCCGGACCGAGCCTGCGAACAGCTGGATCTACTTGACGGTGAACGCGCCTTTCATGGAGGACGCGTGCGGGGTGCAGATGAAGGTGTAACGACCCTTCTTGAGGGTGACGGTGACCGTCTTCGTCCCCTTGAACCCGACACCGGTGATGACTTTGTTCATCCCCGGCCCCTTGAGGCGAAAGTCGTGGATGTTCGACTTGTCGGAGACCGTGATCGTGTACGAGCCGGCCGTGAGCGTCACGACCTTCTTGCCGGCCTTCTTCAACGTGATCGTGAAGCCGGGGCCCACGATGCCCGTGAGCTTCGTCGCGGTGGTCTTGGCCGGAGCGGAGAGGGGCACGGCGAGCGCGAGCAAGGCGATGAGCGGCAGTAGGCGTTTCATTAGGTTCATCGGTTCAGCTCCTCGGAGTGGGTGGAAGACAAATAGAGTTCTACGTGTCGGAAGCACCCCCGGATCGGAAGAGGTGCTCTTGGCGCTAGCCGAAGCCCGCTGCGGCGCGGATCGCGCCGACGATCTCGTCCAGCTCCTCGTCCTTCGAGAGGCACGCAACCGCACCGGCCTCCTCGAGCGCCTGCATCTCGCGAATGTTCGCGGACGCCGTCAGGCAGACGACCGCGACATCGGGGCACTCCCGTCGCAGCATGGCTGTCGCTTCGACGCCGTTCAGGCCGGGCAAGCGGTAGTCCATGACGACCACGTCCGGCTCGTGCTCGCGGCAGAGCTCGACGACATCGTTGCCGTTCTCGACCGCGGCGACGACCTCGACGTCCGGCCGCATGCCGAGCAGCATCTCGAGCGCCTCGCGGAAGACACGATTGTCCTCCACGAGAGCGACCCGGACTACAGAGCCTTCTCGACCTTCCCGGCTTTGAGGCAGCGCGTGCACACGTAGGCGCGGGTGGGTGAGCCCTTGAGGAGGATGCGAACCCGCTGGAGATTCGGATCGAAGCGCCGCTTCGTGGCGACCATCGAGTGGCTCCGGTTGTTCCCGAAGCTCGGCTTCTTCCCGCAGACGGCGCAGACCCTGGACACGGCTGGGCATGCTAGCGCATGCCCTCTTGCGCAAAGTCTCATGACTTTGCGCAACTGCATGAAGCCGGGCGTCGACTGGGTCGACGCGCGGCCCAGATTTGCGTCGGCGCTTCCTTGTCCATGAGCCGCAGATAGTGAAACGGGCCAAGCCCGTTCCACGTCGGTTAACGCGCAGCTGCCCGAAGTTGCTGGAAGACGTCCGCCATCTCGAGCGCGCCGCGCACCGCGTCGGCCGCACGGTCGATCCGGGCTTCCGCCTGCTCGATCGTCTCCGTTGTGAGGACACCGAACGACACGGGGACGCCCGTCTCGATCGCCGCGAGCTGCAGCCCGCTCGCCGCCTCGCCGGCGACGAAGTCGAAATGGGGCGTCTCACCACGGACGACGCAGCCGAGCGCGACGATGCAGGCGTACCGCCGGGTCTTCGCGAGCGCGATCGCGGTGAGGGGAAGCTCGAAGGCGCCCGGCACCGGGACGATCGTCACCGCTTCCCGCGGGACGTTCGCGACCTCGAGCTCCTCCAATGCCCGCTCGAGCAGCCGGCTCGTGATCTCCCCGTTGAACTTCGCGACCACGACCGCGACCGAGCGACGACCGCCGTCGGACGATCCCGCGAGCACCTGGTAGCCGGGTGGAACCTCGAACCGGCCCGGAGCGTGCTCCGTGACCTCGGCCTCGTCTTCGGGCTCGAGCTCGGGATCCACCGGAGCCGGCTCTATGTGCTGATCTGTGTTGGTGGGGACAGGATTAATCCTGTCCCCACGAGCATGAAGATGCTCTGTCACGAGTCGAACCGGAGGTCCTGGTGGTGGAGACGATGGCCGAGCTTGTCGCGCTTGGTTTTTAGGTAGCGGCGGTTCTCAGCGTTCGGCGGCGTCTCGATCGGAACCTGCTCGACGACGCGGAGCCCGAACCCCTCCAGGCCGGTGATCTTCTTCGGGTTGTTCGTGAGAATCCTGATTGTCGTCAGCCCGAGGTCGGCGAGGATCTGGTTCCCGATCCCCCAGTCCCTGGCATCCGCCGGGAAACCGAGCTCGAGGTTCGCTTCGACGGTGTCGAGGCCCCCCTCCTGGAGCTCGTAGGCCTTCAGTTTGTTGAGCAGGCCGATGCCGCGCCCCTCCTGCGCCATGTAGAGCAGGACTCCGCGCTCCTCGGCGCCGATGCGCTCGAGCGCTTCCTCGAGCTGCTCGCCGCAGTCGCAGCGGAGCGAGTGGAAGACATCACCGGTCAGACACTCGGAGTGGACGCGGACGAGCACCTCCTCGGCACCGTCAACGTCACCCTTGACGAGAGCGACGTGGTGTTTGCCGGTCAGCTTCTCGCGGAACGCGACCGCGGTGAAGTCTCCGTGGACGGTCGGGAGCTGCACCGTGACCGTGCGCTCGACGAGCTTCTCCGTGCGCCGGCGGTACTCGATCAGGTCGGCGACGGTGACCATCTTCACGTCGTGGCGTTCGCAGAACTCGCGGAGGTCCCCGACCCGCGCCATCGTTCCGTCCTCGTTCATCACCTCGCACACGACGCCGGCCGGGATCAAGCCGGCGAGCCGGGCGAGGTCGACCGCCGCCTCGGTCTGACCGGTGCGCTCGAGAACACCGCCGGGACGCGCTCGGAGAGGAAAGATGTGGCCGGGCCGGACGAGATCGTCAGCACCCTTGTTGGGGTCGATCGCGGTCTGGATCGTCCGCGAGCGGTCAGCGGCCGAGATTCCAGTCGTAACGCCTTCCCGCGCTTCGATCGAGACCGTGAAGGCGGTCTGCAGCGGCGCTTCGTTGTTCTCGGCCATCGGGCGGAGCCCGAGCTCGTCGCAGCGCTCCGGCGTGATGCAAAGGCAGATGAGCCCCCGGGCATGGGTCGCCATGAAGTTGATCGCCTCGGGAGTCGCGAACTGCGCGGCAATGGTGAGGTCGCCCTCGTTCTCCCGGTCGGCTGCATCGACGACGATCACGAACTTGCCCTCGCGGATGTCGTCGATCGCCTCCTCGATCGTCGCGAAGACCGTTTCGGTGCTGGTCGCCATCCGGGGCATGGTATCCGGGCTAAGAGGCTCCAACACAATGAGCCTTGTGCCGCCGGGCCGCGCTGGACGGCGCGATCCAGCGTCCTCAGTCGCGCCCATATACACCCCATATGGGCGCTCCCTGCGTCCTTGGCTCACACCGTCCAGCGCACCCCGGCGACGAAGCGTCATCATGTTGGAGCCTCTAGCTCGCGCGGCCGACGAGCTTCTCGACGTACTTGGCGAGGATGTCGGCCTCCAGGTTGACCGGGTCGCCCGGCTGCGAGCGGCCCAGCGTCGTCACCTCGAGCGTGTGCTCGACGAGCGCAACCGTGAAAGTTTCGCCGTCCAGGGCGGCGATCGTGAGCGAGACGCCGTCGACCGCGATCGAGCCCTTCTCGACGCAGTAGCGCAGGATCTCGGGCGGCGCCTCGATCCTCATCCGCTCGCTCTCGAAGGAGCGGATGGTCCCCACGCCGTCCACGTGACCCTGGACGTAGTGGCCGCCGAGCGGCTCGCCCGCCGTGACGGCGGGCTCGAGGTTGACGGTCGAGCCGAAGCGCTTCGAGCGTGCCTTGGTCTCGTCGAGCACGTCGAAGGCGAGGTGGCCGTTCACGGCCTCTACGACGGTGAGGCAGACGCCGTCCACGTTGATCGAGTGACCGATCGCCGGCGAGAGCGAAGACTCCACGACGAGGCGGTCGTTCTCGAACGAGACGATGCGAGCCCGTTCCCGGACGATCCCCGTGAACATCCGGGAAACGTTACTGGCCGAGCGCTATGGCTTCGATCGTCTCGCGGACCAGCGGCTGGAGCTTCGGGCGAGACACATCCGACCGGCCGAGCTCATCACGAAGCTCGTCGATGAGCTCCTGCGACTCGGGCCCGACATCGCCGGGTTCGTCCAGCGCCTTCCGCACATGGCCGATGTCGACGTGGCCGGCCAGCCAGCGCGACAGGATCTGGACGAGGTCAGGGGGGCTCGTTGACATAAGCACTCAAGAGAACATCCTTTCCGACGAGCAAGCTGGTCAAACGGATCAGGGGAACCGGCGGCACCTCTCCCTCGAACAAACCCGGCCCGTCACCGGAGAGCTTCGGGGCGACGAAGACGAGCAACTTGTCGATCAGCCCTTCGCGTAGGAAGGCGGCGGCAAGGCTCGGGCCGCCCTCGAGCAGGAGCGACTGGACGCCCTCGGATGCGAGCGCCGCCAGCTCCTCGGCCGGCGGGCCGGAGCGCAGCTCGAGCTCCGATTCCTCGGGCAGAGGGGCCCGGCCGAACGCAAGCCGCCGCGGCTGGCGCCCCGCATCCACGTCGCGGGCATCGAGCCGAGGCGCGTCTGCGAGCACGGTGCCCATTCCGACGGCGACGGCGTCGGAGGCTGCGCGCAGTTCGTGCACGAGCCGGCGGCTCTCCTCGCCGGAGATCCAGCGCTCCCCGGGGATCGTGAGCCGGCCGTCGAGCGTCATCGCCGCTTTGTAGACGACGAACGGGCGGCCCGTGGAGACCCAGGTGCGCCAGGCCTCGTTCTGCGCCCGCGCCTCGAAGAGGTCGGCGTACTCGACGTCGACGCCGGCCCGACGGAGCTCCTCGAGCCCGCCGCCCGCCTTGGGATTCGGGTCGAGCGACGCGGCGACGACCTGCGCGACGCCCGCGGCCAGCACCGCCTCCGTGCACGGCGGGGTGCTGCCGTGGTGCGAGCAGGGCTCCATCGTCAGGTAGAGCGTCGATCCGCGCGCCCGCTCGCCGGCGGCCCCAAGCGCGACCACCTCGGCGTGCGGCCGACCCTTCCGCTCGTGCCAGCCCTCGCCGACGACCTCGCCGTCCTGGACGACGACGGCCCCGACGATCGGATTCGGGTGCGTCGTCCTCCGCCCGCGCTCCGCGAGCTCGAGCGCGCGCGCCAGATAGTCCGTCACGCCAGCTCTTGGACGAGCCGCCTGTACGCGCGGGCGATGTCCTCCCGCCCGAAGACGCTCGTGCCGGCCACGAAGAGCTCCGCCCCGGCGGCCCGAAGCGGACGGATGTTGTCCGGGCCGACGCCCCCGTCCACCTGGATGAACGTCTCAGCCGGCAGGAGGCCTCGCAGGCGCTCGATGCGGCCGGCGGCCTCCGGCATTAATGCCTGTCCGGAATAGCCGGGGTTGATGCTCATGCAGAGGACGAGGTCGAACGGGGCGGCAACCTCGGCCACGTGCTCGGGCTCGGTCTCCGGGTTGAAGGCGAGGCCGACTTCCAGCCCGTGCTCTCGCGCCTTGAGGGCGATCGCCGCCGGGTCGTCAGCCGCCTCGTAGTGGAACGTGACGCTGTCGCCGCCTGCCTCGGCAATCGCCTCGAAGTGCCGCTCGGGCCGCTCGACCATCAGGTGACAGTCGAGCCGACCGCCGAGCCGGTGAACGAGCGGCGAGATCGACTGGAGCACGATCGGCCCGATCGTGATCGGCGGGACGAAATGACCGTCGCCCATGTCGAAGTGGAAGATCCTCACGCCGCCTCGGAGCAGCGCCTCGATCTGCTCGCCCAGGCGGGAGAAATCCGCCGCGTAGAGCGACGGCTCCACCTCGACCGTCCTGATCCAGTCTCGCCAGCCCATCGCGGCGATCTTATGGCCGCTCGAGCGAGGGACTGTCCCTCGGGCCTGGCTCGCGGCAGCATGGCCATTGGAACAATTGTGTGCCCAATCGCCGACTCAACCTGTCCGCAGGAGGCGGGCGATGAAGAATCCTGAGGTCCCGTGGCGGTGCGGCAAGGTCAGCAAGGCGCCCTTCCTGTGCGGGTGCTCGTACTGAGGCCACGTCTCGGCGAGAGAGTGGTCGAAGACGAGCCTGTTCGACTGGTCCGACACAGCCGCATCGACTGCCGCCTCGTTCTCGGCGTGTGCGATCGTGCAGACGGAATAGACGACGGCGCCGCCCGGGCGTACGCGTTCGGCCGCCACTCCGAGGAGTTCCGCCTGGAGCTCCGGCAAGGGCCGAGCGCGCCAGCGCAGATCGGGCCTTCCCGCCAGGACGCCCAGGCCGGAGCACGGCGCGTCGACGAGGACGCGGTCGAAGCTGGTCAGCTCGGGTGGCATTTCCCGCGCGTCGACATTCACGACCGTGACATTCGTCGCCCCGAGGCGCCGTACGTTCTCCTCGAGCTCCCTCGCCCGGCCGGGATGCACCTCGACCGCAACGACCTCGGCCGCTTTTTCGGCCAGCTGTGCCGTCTTTCCGCCGGGCGCAGCGCAGAGGTCGAGCACGCGATCGCCGGGCTGCACCCCGACAGCGTCGCCGGCCAGCTGCGAGCCGCGGCTCTGCGGCCAGACGAGCCCTTGCTCGAGCTCACCCGGATCGACGCGATCGACGACCCGGGCCTCGCCCGTCCCGACCACGCGCACCGCCGTTTCCGGCGCCTCGTTCTGCACACGCATCAGCGCCAGTGCCTCCTCGGCACCCCACTCGCGCCACCAGGTCTCGGCGACCCAGTCCGGATACGAATGCTTGAGCGCGGCCTCGCTCGGAGTACCCTCCGGGAGGCCCGAGACGAGGTCGCGGATCCCCTCGGACACTCGACGAAGCACCGCATTCGCGAACCCGACCGCCCGCTCTGCCCCCGCCCCGCGCACCAGCTCCACCGCCTCGTTGACGCTCGCCCGCGGAGGCACCCCGCCGAGAAACCCGAGCTCGTAGGCGCCGAGCCGGATCGCCGCGCGCACTGCCGGATCCATTGCGCTCACGGGCCGGCCGCCGAGCGTCTCGACCGCGTGGTCGAGCGTCCGGACGCGCTGGATCGCGCCGTAGGCGATTCGCTGCGCGAAGGCGCGATCGCGAGGATCGAGCTCTTTGGCCTCCGCCGCGAAGGCGCGGTCGGCGTAGGCGTCCTCCTCGAAGACGCGGATCAGCACGCGGTGTGCGATGCGTCGTGCCGGACTAGCGCCGGAGTCCACGCTCGAACTCCTCGAACGTCATACGCCGGCCGCCCTCGGGCTGCACCTCAAGGATCGCCAGCCCGCCGTCGCCGAGCCGCGAACGCCAGACGATGACCGGTCGCCCATGGAGCTCCCCGCGGGCTCCGATGTGCGGCGAGAGCGCGCGGATCCGGTTGTGCAGCTGCTCCGCCGGCCGGGACCAGTCGAGCAGCCGATCCTCGGGGCCGATCTTCTCCGCGTACGTGGCCTCGCCCTCCTGCGCGCGGAACTCCTGCGACGCCAGCACCCGCTCGACGAGGTCCGGCGCGAGCGTCGCCGCACGGCCGTACACGGCGCCGGCGTCGTCGTCCGGCCCGATCGAGAACCTCGCCGCGGCGCCGACCGGCCCGGCGTCGAGTTCCTCGACAAGCCGGATGACGCTGACACCGGTCTCCGAGTCGCCCGCCATGATCGCGCGCTCCACGGGCGCCGCTCCCCGCCAGCGCGGCAGGAGCGACGGGTGGACGTTCAGCCAGAGCGCCTGCTCGAGCAGCTCGGTCGGGATCAGCGCGCCGTAGTCAACGAGCAGGACCGCGTCGGCGCCGAGGTCGAAACCGGACAGCCGCTCCGGCTGCCGTACCGAGATCCCCAGCTCCTCCGCAACGTCTTTCGCGGGCGGAGCCGTCAGCCGCCGTCCTCGACCCTTCGGCCGGTCCGGCCGCGTCAGCAAATACTCGACTGGGAGGCGCACCGCGACCTTCGAGAGGATGTTCGCGCCGAACGCCCCTGTCGCGGCGACGGCCAGCTTCACTA
>JBKKAR010000179.1:0-3161 GCA_046714355.1 Gaiellaceae bacterium
AAGGTGATCGGGCACGTCCTCTTCGCTCAGCGTCCCGGCCGTTCGCGTGATCAGGCGGAGCTGGCTGAAATAGCCGCGGCAAGGCGGGCAGATGGCGACGTGCCGCTCGAACGCGAGCCGCTGGTCGACGGCGAGGCCGCCGTCGAGGTACTCGGTGACGAGCTCGACGACCTGTCGGCAGCTGAAGGCTTCGTCGCTCATCGGGTTTCGCCCCCAAGGTACTCCTCGAGTGCCGACCGGATGCGGCTCCGCGCACGATGGAGCAGGACTCGCTGATTCTCGGGCGTCAGGCCGAGCAAGGCACACACGTCCTCGCTCGGCCAACCTTCGACATCGCGGAGGACGAAGACGACGGTGTAGCGCGCGGGTAGCGCGTCGATTGCCGCGCGGAATCGCTTTCGCGTCTCGTCGGCGAGCAAGCGTTCCTCGGGGATGCTGTCCCACGAGTCCACGAGGGTGGTCCACATGCCCGCCCAGCGCGAATGATCGTCCGGAAAGAAGCGCGACTCGTCCACCGCCGGCTCGGCCGCGCTGCCGGCAGAGTCGAGTGACACGGACCGGCTCTCCGTGGCTGCCCGCCGACGGGCGCAGTTTCCGAGGATGACGAAGAGCCAGGTTCGAAACGAGGACCGCTGCTCGAAGCGGTCGAGAGATCCGAGCACCCGGAGCCACGCCTCCTGCACCGTGTCCTCGGCTGCGGACATGCTGAGGCCGTAGCCTCGGGCGACTCGGAGCATGGAAGGCGTGAAGCGGTCGACGACCTCGGCGAAGACGTTTTCGTCCCCCGCCTTGAGCCCCTGGACGAGCCGCGACTCCGTGGTGTCCGTTCGCGTGGCCGCCGCGATCCCTCGTTCCCCCACCGAATCCACTGTAACGAGCGGGCGCCCTCGGGGTCTACCACGGTATGGGAACCCAAACAATCGACCACGACCGCAAGCTGCTCGCGCGTGTCGTGGACGGCGACGACCAAGCCCTGGAGCAGCTGTACCGGTTGCACGGGCGGGTGGCTCTTAACGTCGCTTTTCGCGTCCTGCGCGACACGTCTCTTGCTGAGGACGCGGTTCAAGAGGGTTTCCTCGATCTGTGGCGCACTGCTGAACGGTTCGATCCTCGGCGCACCTCGGTTCGCGCCTGGTTGTGCGTGCTCGTGCATCGTCGTGCCGTAGACCTCGTGCGCCATGAGGCCGCGAGGCGTGCGCGGGACGAGCGGCAGCCGCCGCCGCACCTAGAGTCCTACACGGCGGAGGAGCTCATCTTCCTGCGCTATGACCGGCGGCGGATTCAGCAGGTCGTCGAGCAGCTCCCCGCTTCCCAGCGCCAGCTCGTCGAGCTCGCCTACTGGGGCGGGCTGACCCAATCGCAGCTCGCGACGCGTTTCGGGATTCCCTTGGGCACGGTGAAGTCGCGGATGTTCTCGGCGCTCGAGGACCTTCGAGCGGCGCTCGCGGCTGCCGCGTAAGACCTCGTCGATAAGCAGCAGGTTGGGTCACCGCGAGGCTTTTGTCCTAGTTTTGCCCAGGTTTGCGGAGGTTCGTCCGTCGTGCATGTAAAGCCTTTTTTCCGGAATGAACCGGTCCGAGATCTGGCCCGAACCAGGCCTGTCAATCGAACCCACAAAGGGGGTTAGTGCCATGTCCGATCACCTCACGCTGGCGGCCGTCGATGCCGACGGAGCCATTCGAGAGGCACTGGACGAGACTGCAAGCGACTCGCGGTCTGAGTTCCTGAAGAGGGCGGCCGTCGCCGGCGGAACCATCGTTGCCGGCGGCGTCGTCATCGGTGGCCTGCCGAAGCTCGTCTCGGCCGCGCCGTCACCCACCCAGGACGCGGCGATTCTGAACTTCGCGCTCCTGCTCGAGTACCTCGAGGCGGAGTTCTACACCCGTGCCGAGCGGTCAGGTGCCCTTTCGGGCGAGACCCTGCGCTTCGCACGCGTCGTCGGCGCTCACGAGCGGACGCACGTCGCGTTCCTCAAGAAGGCGCTCGGCTCGAAGGCCCGCTCCAAGCCCACGTTCGACTTCAAGGGCACGACCGACAACCAGGCCAAGTTCCAGGCCACCGCGATCGTCCTCGAGGACACCGGTGTGGCCGCGTACAACGGCCAGGGGCCGAACCTGACCAAGAAGACGCTTGGCGCAGCCGCGCAGATCGTCTCGGTGGAGGCACGCCACGCGGCGTGGATCCGCGACATCGTCCGGAAGAACCCGGCGCCGGCCGCATTCGATGCGGCGAAGACCAAGCGGCAGATCGAGCGCGCGGTCGCGGCCACCGGCTTCATCACGAGCAACTAGCGATGACAACGGATCAGAAAGGACATTCCATGAATCCCGAGTTCACGCTCGCAGAGGTGGACCGCGACGGGGCGATCCAGGAGGCGATCGAAGAGGTCTCCGGTGACTCCCGGGCGGGCTTCCTCACCAAGGCCGCGGTTCTCAGCGGCGGCCTGATCGGCGGAGGAGCAGTCCTCGGCGCGTTCGCGTCGCCGGCTGCAGCCGCAACGAAGGGCGACGTCGCCATCGCGAACTTCGCGTTGACGCTCGAGTATCTCGAGGCCGAGTTCTACACGGAGGCCGTTCGCATGGGCGCCCTCCGCGGCCAGACACTGCGGTTCGCGCAGGTCGTCGGGGCCCACGAGCGGGCTCACGTTGCGGCGCTCAAGGGGATGCTCGGTCGGGCTGCAGTCCGCAAGCCGACCTTCAACTTCCGCGGAACGACCGAGAACGCGGCCAAGTTCGAGGCCACCGCGGTTGTTCTGGAAGACACCGGCGTTGCCGCCTACAAGGGGCAGGCCGGCCTGATCGACAGCACGGCAATTCTCAACGCCGCACTGGCGATCCACACGGTCGAGGCGCGCCATGCCTCGTGGGCCCGGCGGATCTCGGGCAAGTCGCCCGCACCCGCCGCGTTCGACAAGCCGAAGACGAAGGCCCAGATCCTGGCAGCGGTGAACAGCACGAAGTTCATCGTCAGCCAGCCTCAGATGACGGCACAGGGGACGCCGTCCTTCACGGGCTGATCGTGTCGGTAGGACGCCAGGGCGGCCGCTTGACTCGTTTCGCCGTCCTGGCGGCCCTACTTCTCTCGCTCGGCGTGTTCACGGCGATCGCCTACGGGCGTGAGCCGTCTACGGCGACGCCGGGCGCTGTCCGCATCCCGGCAAC
>JBKKAR010000180.1:0-14043 GCA_046714355.1 Gaiellaceae bacterium
CCGGCTCGAGTCGCGATCCACACGGCCTCCGCCGTCACCAGCTCCTCGGTGTCGACGGGGGCCGCGAGGATTGCGTCATAGGTGCGCTGGAACTGGTACTTCACGAACGTCCCGAACATCCCCGGGAAGGCGCTCGAGAACAGCACTGCGGTCGCGACGGTGCCGGTGCCGACGAAGGCGACGTAGTCGAGCCCGCCGATCGTGCTGACGAGCGAGCCGAACCCGAAGCCGAACGCCAGCAAGTAGATCGTCGGCTCGACCGTGGACGAGAACGTGCTCGATTTCCAGTACGAGGAGTAGTTCACGACCTCGCGGACGAGGACGCCCGTCAGGGCGGTGCGCTCGAGCCGGCCGATGCGAGGGGTCTCGGAGGCGGCCATCAGGCGATCTCCTCCCCGGTGAGCAGGACGAAGACGTCCTCGAGGTTGGCGGGACGCCGCTCGCCCTGGAACCCACGGCCGTTCGCCGCGTCGAGAATCGAGACGCTCGTCCCGGTCCGACGGGTTCGAAGACCGGCGGAGTCGGCCTCAGCCTCGACCTCGCGCAGCCGGGCCGGCGGGCCGTAGACCTCCACGACCTCGTGGCCGGCATGCTCGAGGACGAGCTCGGCGGGCGGGCCGGCGGCCACCGCGCGGCCGTGCGACATGATCATCACGGTGTCCGCGAGACGCTGAGCTTCCTCGATGTAGTGCGTGGACATGAGGATGGTGGTGCCTTCGGTCCGAAGTGCGTCGATGAGCGCCCACAGCTCCTGGCGAACCTGGGGATCCAGCCCGACGGTCGGCTCGTCGAGGAGCACGAGGCGAGGGCGGTGCACGAGCGCCCGCGCGATCAGCAGCCGCCGGCGCATGCCGCCCGACAGCTTGTCCACCCGGGAGTCCCGCCGATCGACGAGCCTGGCCATCTCCAGCGCGCGCTCGATCGCCTCCTTCCGCTCGCTGCGACCAATCCGGTAGAGGTGCGCGAAGACGAGCAGGTTCTGCTCGACCGTGAGCGTCGTGTCCAGATTGTCGAGCTGCGGCGTGACCCCACATTGCGCGCGGGCCATCTTCGACTCGCCCGGCAGCTGGAAACCGAGCACCTCGAGCTCGCCCTCGTCGGCGATCGACTGGGCGGTGAGGAGGCGCATGGTTGTCGACTTCCCGGCGCCGTTCGGCCCGAGGAGGCCGACGCAGGTCCCCATCGGGACGTCGAGGTCGAGGTGGTCGACGGCCGTGATCTCGCCGTAGCGCTTTACGACCCCGCGGAGGCGGATGGCAAGCTCTCGCTCCATCCGGGCAGGATGCCAGTCAGGCGGTGTTGAACCGAGCGGCCTCGTCCGACCCGCCAGTGGCATCGCCCTCGCTGTAGGAGTGCGCACCGGCGCCGGCGAGTTTCCCGCCATCGACGATCAGGTACTCCTCGCGAATCGGGCGGCCGTCGAACCAGCACTCGAGGATCTCGCGGACGCCCGCCGCGTAGCGCGCCTGGTCCGAGAGGCTCGTGCCCGAGACGTGCGGCGTCATGCCGTGGTGCGGCATCGTCCGCCAAGGGTGGTCCTGCGGCGCCGGCTGGGGGAACCAGACGTCGCCGGCGTAGCCGGCGAGCTGACCGGTCCGGCAGGCCTCCGCGACAGCGTCGCGGTCGCAGATCTTCCCTCGCGCCGTGTTGACGAGGTACGCCCCGCGCTTCATCTTCGAAATCAGCTCGGCGTCGAACATGTGCTCCGTCTCCGGATGGAGCGGCGCGTTGATCGTCACGACGTCGCAGACCGAGACGAGCGACTCGACGTCCTCGTGGAAGGTCACGCCCAGCTCCTCCTCCACGCCTGCCTGCAGCCGGTGCCGGTCGGTGTAGTGGAGCCCGACGTCGAAGGGCTTGAGCCTGCGGAGCACGGCCGAGCCGATCCTGCCCGCGGCCACCGTGCCGACCTGCATGCCCTCGAGGTCGTAGGACCGCCCAACACAGTCAGCGATGTCCCAGCCGCCGTCGTTGACCACCCGGTGCGAGGGGAGGTAGTTGCGAACGAGCGAGAGGATCATCATCACGACGTGCTCGGCCACGCTGATGCTGTTCGAATACGTCACCTCGGTGACGGTGATGCCCCGGTCGATCGCCGCCTGGAGGTCGACGTGATCGGAGCCGATCCCCGCGGTGAGAGCCAGCTTGAGGTTCGGCGCCTTTGCGATCCGCTCGGCGGTGAGATACGCGGGCCAGAACGGCTGCGAGATCACGATCTCCGCCTCCGGGAGCCTCTGGTCGAACTCCGAGCCGGACCCGTCCTTGTCGGATGTGACGATCAGCTGGTGTCCACGGTCCTCGAGGAACTTCCGCAAGCCGAGCTCGCCCGAGACACTCCCGAGGAGGTCACCGGGAGTGAAGTCGATCCCTTCCGGGGTCGGTGCGCTCTGCCCGTCGGGGTAGCCGTCGATCCTCGGGATTTCCTTCCGCGCGTACGGCGGCGGGTAACCGTCGACCGGATCGTCGTAGAGCACGCAGAGCACCGTCGCCATCGGCGTCCACCCTAAACCGTCGCCGCCCGAGGCTAGGCTGGCGCCTTGCGCCGACTGCTCGTTTCCTCGCTGACGGCACTGGTCCTCTCGGCGCTCGGTGCTGTGTCCGCCCCGGGTTTAAGCGCTCCCAAGGATCGGGTAATATGGTCATGACAAAGGTTAAACATCAGCCTGGGAGGCAGCATGACCAACCGTTGGGCCTGGATCGCGGTCGTAGCGACTTTTTTCCTCGCGACTGCACCCGCAGCAACTGCAGAAGGTAAGCACCACCAAAAGAAGAACCTCGCCCCGCTCACCGGCGAGAGCCTGCTCGCGTCGGAAATCGGCAATCCGGGCACGTCGACCGTGACCGGTACCTGTAACCCGCTGGGGACATCGACCTTCGCGTTCACCGTGACCGGTCTCGCCACCGGGCCCTACACCGGCACCTTCACCGAAACCGGCACCGTAACGCTCGGGCCGTTCGGGATCCCGGGAAATCCCTTCGCGGCGACCTCGTTCGAGTCGACGTTCACGATCGAGTCCGCGGCCGGCACCGTGAACGGAACAAAAAGCCTCGCCGGATTCGCCTCCACGTCCCTCGGGCTCTGCGGCAGCGCCGCCTTCCCGACCGGCGGTGCGGATTCGCTCCACTTCGAAGGCACGGTCTCGTACACCGCGACGATCACGACGCCGACCGGAAGCGGGACGGACAGCGGCGAGAGCTTCGTCAACCTGCAGGATGCGCAAGTTCGCGACACGCCCGGCTTCAACGGGTTCGCATTTGCCGAGAGCTACACGTCCACGGCGGTCCCTGTGGAGTGCGACGAGGATGACCAGGGCGACTGCGACGACCAGGGCGAAGACGACTAGAAGCCGAAGCGAACCTGCGTGAAGTACCAGAGGCTCGAGGTGCTCCAGATCACGACGAGCACGGTGAAGAGGGTCCCGCCGACGAGTGGAAGGACCCAGCGTGGGTGATCCGGGTCACGGACGAACCACACCTTCACCACGAAGACGCCGTAGACGAACGTTCCGACGAGCGAGTGGGTGAAGACGCGGGCGTCCGAGGTCTGGAACCCGAGGATGAAGATGCAGTGAAACGCGACCGGGAGCGTGCAAAGGATCGCGAGCCGGCCTGACCAGCGGTGGATGCGGTTCACCCTCGGCGGCGGGACGGGAACGAACCGATCGAGCTTCCCGAAGATGCGCGCTCCCGTCGCGACCTGGACGACGGCGAGCCCGACCGCGGCCGTCGCGAACCAGGCCTTGAACGCGATCGGCGTGGAGAAGACGGCCGTCACGGCGTCTACGTAGGCCGACTCGACGCTGGCGAGCATTCCCGGCGAGCCTATTACGATCGGGGAAGATGTCGCGTCGAACCCTCCGTCTCGTCGTCATTCCGGCCTTCCTGCTCGCGGGCGTCTCCGGCCTGACGTTCGGACTGGCCCAGGAGCCGCTCGCGAAGTCCACGCCCTCGGCCGCCCCCGGCGGCCCCGGTGATGGAGTGCACGGCGAGGAGCTCTTCGCCGAGCGCTGCGCCGGCTGTCATGGCGATTCCGGCCGGAACGCGACGGTCGGGCCGGATCTCGCCGGCAACCCGATCTCCCTGGAGGACACCCGGGCTCGGATCCAAACCGGCGGCGGCATCATGCCGCCCAACCTGGTCGTGGAACAGGACCTCGAGGACGTGCTCGCCTACCTCGAGACGATCCTCGCCGGCGAGCCGCTCCGCGAGGACTAGGCGTTCCGAGTCCTGTCCCTGAGGGATTCTGCTGCTTGCCGTTGCGGTCACCGTCGCCGCGGCCGGCGCCGCGTCGTCGACCTGGGCGAGACCTCTTGGAACACTACGGGCGCCGGAACGAGGAGGAGGAGCGCGGTCGCCTAGCGGATCCGCCAGATCTGCGACATCGCCTCGGGGCCCGTCCACCTCGACTACGTCATGGTGTCCCATCACCACCTCGACCACATCGGCTACGCCTCGAACCCCAACGACACGCAGACTGTGGGGAACGGGCTCTACGGCTCCTGGCACCTGCCGGCGAGAACTTCACGGTCGGGACGCTGATCGACCGCGACGGCGGCACGTGGACGGACGCGAACGCGGACGGCGACTGCGACGTAGGGACGAGCGCGGCCCCGTCCAACGAGATTGCGTGGCACAACGCCGGCACGGCATCCCAGACCGGGAGACGGTGGATCTGCTGGCTGTACGGGCCGGCAAGCCAGGCTGACCGCGCCAACATCAACGGCCGCATCACGACCTTGACGAACGACGCCCTTGGCCGTCGCTCGACCTCGGGGCCGGGATCACGGCGGCAATCGTCCAGGCAAACGCCAAGGGCGTGATGCAGGCGAACGGCACGACGCCCGTGAGCGGCGACCACACGGTCGACGCGAGGCCGCCGTCGGAGAACGACTACTCGGTCGGCCTGAAGATCACGCACGGGAAGTTCGAGTATGCGACGGCCGGAGATTCGGACGGCGAATACAACACGAGCGGGAACGGCTATACCTACAACGACGTCGAGGCGTCGCTCGTGGGCCCGTTCGGCAACGTCGAGACCGTCCGCATGAACCACCATGGCTCGACGCACTCTTCGAGCAACGCGTAAGAAGAACGACTCCTCGGCCAGGAACCCCGCCGTCGCCGGCCCGGCTGGCGAACCCGGCGTTGATCGCAAGCCGGTTGAGGGCGAACGCGGGGATCCGCTTGCCGGTGGGCGTCAGGTCGGCCAGCAGGGCGGACGAGGCTGGCCGGTACATCTCGCTCGTGAGCCCGGTCAGCGTCGTCAGCACGATGATCAGGGACAGCGACTCCGCCTGCGACAGGAGCATCATCGTCCCGCGGCGCTGAACATCGACAGCGCGATCGCGTTGCGGCGGCCGAGGCGGTCGGCGACCCAGCCGCCCACACCGGCTGCGAGAACGTTCCCGACTCCGTAGAAGCTGACGACGAGCCCCGCCTCGGCGATCGAGTAGCCCTTCTCCCGCAGGTAGAGAACGAGGAAGACGGCGACGAAACTCCCGAAGCGGTTGACGAACGACCCGGCGCTGAGGATCCAGACCGGCCGCGGCAGCGCTCGGATCCCGGCCCGCAGGGTCTGTCGGTCCTCCGCCACCCCCGTACTGAACCATCAGTGCGTGGTTAGACATCGGCTGCGTGGGGGAGAATGGTCGGCGATGGCTCGACCTCGGTTTCCCTTGCGGCGCGGGCGCACGACCGAGGTCCGCGAGGAGCACGTCGCCGCTGCGCCTCCGCCGCCACGTCCGTTCTGGCCGTGGCTCTTGCTTCTGCTCCTCCTGGTCGTCGGCGCGCTCGGCGCGTCGTGGTACCTGAAGAACCGGGACGAGACCGTGCCGGCGAACAAGGTGCCCGACGTCACCGGCCTGAAGCGCCCGGCCGCCGAACAGCGACTTCGCCAGCGCGAGTTCCAGGTCGAGATCGAGCGGGTCGTCAGCCAGAAGCCCGTCGGGACCGTGGCCACCCAGCGGCCGAAGCCCGGGACGCTGTACGGAGAGGGCGGAATCGTCGTCCTCTCGGTCGCCCGGGATCCCCTCAAGACGGAGATTCCGGACGTCTCCGGCCTTCCGGTCGCTCGCGCGCTCGCTCGTCTGCGCGCCGCGGAACTGCAACCCCGCGCGCAGGAGGTTCCATCCCGCGAGCCGAAGGGCATCGTGCTCCGCCAGCTGCCCGCTCCGGGCACCGAGGTTCCGAACGGATCTCCCGCGATCGTGGTCGTCTCGAGCGGCCCGAACCTCGCGGTCGTCCCGAACGTGGTGGGCATGACGACGGGGGAGGCGACGGCCGCGGTCACCAAGGCCGGCTTCCGGAGCCGCGTCGACCGAGTCCCGGGCACCGAGCCCGAAGGCACGGTGCTGGCGCAGAACCCACCCGGCGGCAAGCGCGCGCTACGCACCACCGTTGTCCGCATCAACGTCTCGATGGGGCCGGGCGGCGGGACGACCACGGTCGTGACGACCGCGACGACCGAATCCGAAGCCACCGTTCCGGACACCGTCGGCCAGGACGAAGCAACAGCTCAGTCGACGTTCGAGGGTGCCGGGTTCAGGGTCCAGGTCGTCGACCGGCCGACGACGGACCCGAATCAGGACGGGATCGTCGTCCGGCAGACGCCGCCGGGCGGATCAAAGGCTCCTTCAGGCTCCGCCATCACCATCTTCGTCGGCAGACTGCGCTAGTGCCCCTTCAGGTGAGGCTGCCCCGCTTCTGGGTCGCGAGCACCAAGCCAGAGCGCGCACTCCGACGAGCCAAGGCTTGGCAGCCTTGGCGAGGAGGTGGGTCGGCTCTGGCGCCGTGTGATCGCGGGCCAGAGGCAGGCGTGTATTGCCTGGAGGGGCACTAGGTGAGAGTCGCACTGCTGGTCGCTGCGCTTCTCGGGGCGTTCGCCGTCGTGCTCGGGTGGTTCGTCCTGACGCGCGGCGACGGCGAGCAGGACTTCCGCGGCAGCCAACCCCCCGAAGGACTGACCATGCCCGACTTCCGCGTGGGCGAGCTGACCTCGGAAAGCCTGCGCGGGAAGGCCGTCGCCGTCACGTTTCTCGACACCCAGTGCACCGAGGCTTGCCCCATCGTCGCCGCCCAGGTGGGAGAGGCGATTCGCGCGTTGGACAATGATCGGAGCCGCTTCGTCGCGCTCGCCTTCAGCGTCGACCCGGTCAACGACACGCCGGCGCGGGTCAGCTCATTTCTCGCGCGCTACCGCGCAGAGGGGGAGCTGCGGTACGTCGTCGGCCCGGTCGCCGAGCTCCGGCCCGTGTGGAAGGGCTTCAAGGTCCTCCCGTCCCTCGACACCGGGAGCAGCAACATGCACTCCGCGCCCGTGCGCATCTTCGACGTCGAAGGACGCTGGCGCTCGACGCTCCATCCCGGCGTCGACCTGACCGCCGCGAACCTGGCGCACGACCTCGAGGCCGCCCTAAATACGTAGCCGCTCCTAGGAAGAGCGGGTGCGGGCCGCCGCCCGGAGGGCGTCGAGGCCCTCGACGAACGACGCGTCGTCCGCTTCCTGCGGAGGATGGGACGACTGATCGCCGTCCCGGCGCGACAGCAGGCTCTGGCCGAGGCGGGCGAGGGCCTGTTCTCGCTCGGCAAGGTCAGCGGAGTGGCGCTCGAGCCGCTCGGCAGCCGCCTGCTGGCGCTCCTCGTCCCGCTTGACGCGTTTCTCCCGCGCCGCGAGCTCGTCGAGCCCGGCGATGAGCTCGCCGTCTCGGGTCGCGACGAGGTCCTCCCGCTCGCCGACGGATCGCTCCGACTCGGCGGCTCGTTCCTCCCGGCCGGTGAGCTCCTGTTCCAGGGTCGCAAGCTCCTCGGACCGCTGCTCGAGCTCCGCGCGAAGGCGGGTTGCCTCCTCGTGCAGCCGGCTCGATTCGCCGTCACGAGCGTCGAGTGCCAGCTCGCGCGAGAGGAGTGCCTCGGATCGACGGCCGAGCTCGGCCATCCGCCCGTCCAGCTCCGCGGTGTGCCGCTCGACGTCAGCCTCGCGACGGGAGAGCCTTGCCTCGCCCCGCAGGAGCTGGGACTCCATCCGTTTCTGCCGCCCCTTGAGGAGCTGAGTATCGGAGATCTTGGCGCGCAACGCAGCGAAGCGGTGCTGGCGCTCCCGCCGCGCCTCGAGCTTCCGGGCGCTGCGGTGCATCCGCTGCTCCAGCCGCTTCTCGCGCTCGGCGAGCTGGCGCTCCCGCTCGGCCAGCCGGCGCGCTGCCTCCGCGAGCTCGCGCTTCGCGCGCGTGAGGTCTTCGAGCGCCTCGGCCCGGTCGCGCTGGCGCTCTCGGATGGTCTGCCGGTCGAGCATTTCCCCTCCCTTCGAATGGGAACGTAGCACCGGTCGTTACACAAGTGGTGCGCCTGAAAGTCTGGATAGCCCTCGCGACGATCTACGTCGTTTGGGGATCGACGTTCCTCGCGATCGCCGTCGTCGTCCGCGACCTTCCGCCGTTCCTCGCCATGGCGCTTCGGCACCTTGCGGCCGGCGCTCTCGTCTTCGCGTGGGTGCTGATTCGGCGGCGGGATCGTGAGCCGCTCGGGTGGAAGCAGTGGCGGGCAGCGTTCCTGTTCGGCGGCGGGCTCTTCCTGGTCGGCCACGGCGCGCTTGCGTGGGCGCAGCAGAAGGTCCCGTCAGGAATCGCCGCCCTGCTCGTCGGCACGATTCCGCTCTGGTTCGCGCTCCTCGCCCGGATCTTCCTCGGCGAGCGGCTCGGCGGTCGCGCCTTCGCCGGCCTCGCCCTCGGGTTCGCCGGGCTGTTTCTTCTAGTGGACCCGTCTGGCGAGGAGGGAGCCGAGCCGATCGGCGCGCTCGTGATCGTCCTCGGAGCCCTCGGCTGGGTGGCCGGCTCGATCTACTCGCAGCGGTCGCCGCTCCCGAAGGACACGCTGCTCGGCGCCGCGATGGGGATGCTGGCGGGCGGCGCGCTCCTCGCCGTCTTCAGTGCGGGGCGCGGCGAGCTCGACGACGCACACTTCACCGCGGACGCGCTCCTCGCGACTGCGTACATGGTCGTCGTCGGCTCGTTGATCGGGTTCAGCGCGTATGTCTGGCTGTTGAAGACCGTCCCCGCCTCGACGGTGTCGACCTACGCGTACGTCAATCCGGTCATCGCCCTCATCCTCGGCTGGACGTTCAACGACGAGGTGATCACCGGCCGAACCCTCCTCGCCGGCGCCGCCATCGTCGTCGGGGTGGCGCTGATGGTGAGCAGAAGCGTGGAGAAGGAACCCGAACCCGCTTTAAGCTCGGCCCGTGGCTGAAGTCGAAGACGTCCTCGCCCGCCTCTCGCTCTTCGCCGACCTGACTGCCGCGCAGTTGGAGTCGGTCGCGCACCGGTTCGACGAGGAGGTGTTTCCGGCGGGCGCCCGCGTGCTCCGGAAGGACCTGAAGGGCTCGGGGTTCTTCGTGATCCTGGACGGCCAGGCTGTCGTTCGAATCGGAGACGAGGAGATCACACGCTTCGGCCCCGGTGACTTCTTCGGCGAGATCTCGGTCCTGACGAGCGAGGCTCCGGTCGCCGACGTGCAGGCGCTGACGCTCCTCCGGTGCCTCGTGATCCCCGGCCCCGACTTCGAGCGGTTCCTCATCGAGCATCCGCGGGTGCTGTACCGAATGCTTCAGGCTGAGGCGCGGCGCCTGCGCACGACCACGGAATGGAAAACCTGAGCCCGTATCCGCCCGGCGAGTACGACGTCGTCGTGGTGGGCACGGGGCCGGCGGGGCTTCAGACGAGCTACTGCCTGACTCGCGCTGGCGTGCGGAATCACGCGCTCCTCTCGGCCGACGAAGCGCCGGGCGGGATGTTTCGCCGCTTTCCCATCTTCGAGCGACTGATCAGCTGGACGAAGCCCGACGCGCCGTTCCACCGGCGGAGCAGGGAGTACGAGGCCTACGACCACAACAGCCTCGTCGCGGACGAGCCGGAGGCGAGAGGGCTCGTCGCCGGCTTCATGGATCGAAGCTTCGACGTCCCGGCCAGAGCCGAGATGGAGTCGGGGATCGTCGCCTTCGTCGAGCAGGCAGGGATCCAGGCCCGGTACGGCTGCCGCTGGACGGCCACCCGGCGGGATGGTGAGCGCCTCGTGCTGGAGACGAGCGATGGCGAGTACCGGTGCCGCGCCGCTGTCTTCGCCGTGGGGATGACGGATCCGTGGGCGCCGCCTCTCAGCGGCGCCGAGCACGCCACGCACTACGCCGAGACCCGGCGGGCCGACTCCTACCGCGACAAGCGGGTCGTCATCATCGGGAAGCGGAACTCGGGCTTCGAGCTCGCGTACGGTCTCCTTCCCTGGGCTCGCGAGCTCACGCTCGTCTCGCCGCGGCCGGTCGACATCTCCGTGCTGGCGCACTCGCCCCTTCGGGTGCGATACCTCCAGCCCTACGAGGAGTACGTTCGCGGCGGTGCCGGGACGTTCGTCGTCGACGCCGCGATCGCAGGCATCGAGCGAGACGCCGACGGGCTTCGCGTGCTCGCGGACGGGTCGAGCTGGAGCGGGCGGCTCCAGTTCGAGGCGGACGAGGTGATCCTTGCGACGGGCTTTCAGGCGCCGCTGGCCGATCTTCGCGAGCTCGGCGTGGTCACCGTAAACAACGACCGAGTGCCGAGCCTCGGCCCATTTTGGGAGAGCATCTCGGCACCGGGGGTCTTCTTCGCGGGAAACGTGACCATGGCGGCGCGGGGGCTGGCAAAAAACGGCGTCTCGCCGAACTCGACCTCCGTGAACGGCTTTCGGTACAACGCCCGCGTCCTCGCGCGGCACCTTGCGGAGCGACTCGGAATCGAGCAGGCGCGGCCGCGGCTCTCCGCCATCGAGGTCGTCCCGCTACTCGTCCGCGAGCTCGCGCGCAGCCCGGAGCTGTGGATCCAGAAGGGCTACCTCGCACGGGTCGTCTCGCTCCACGAGGCGGAGGGGATCCGCGACGAGGGGATCCTTCCGCTGGAGCACTTCGTCGACGGGGGAGGAGGCCTGGACGCCGCCGCCGCCGCGATCGAGGTCGACCCTGGCGGGACGATCTATCCCGCGATCTACGTGCGCCGGGGCGGGCAGCTCACCGAGCACGAGCTCGATCCGCACCCCGTGCACGCCTTCGACGGCGATCCGTACAGGCGGGAGGCCGAGCTGCTGCTCGGCCCTCTGGTCGGTTCGACTTCCTGGTCCGTGACCTAGCGCTTCGGTTTGACCACGAGCGCCGTGCCGCCGCCGCGACGGCTCGGCTCTGCTGCCGCGAGCACACGATTCCCGTGCAGGAACTCGAGCGCCGTGGCCGCGCCGATCTCTGCGGTGCTCGAGAAGCGATGCCCGCGTGCAGAGAGCGCGGCGGCCTCGGCCGAGCTGATGAACGCAGGTTCGGCGGTCGTCGAAGCGGTGTTTCGCTGGCTTGCGCGGGGATTCGCGAGCGCCGCCGGGAGCGACGATCCGAGATCGATCCTGTCGACGAGCATCTGCAGGACGGTTGTGATGATCGTCGAGCCGCCGGGCGAACCGAGCGCGAGGAACGGCTTGCCGCGATGCGTGACGATGGTGGGCGCCATCGAGCTTCGCGGCCGCTTGCCGCCCTCGACCCGGTTCGGGTGCGTGGTCGAGTCGAAGTTGAAGTCGGTGAGCTCGTTGTTGAGCAGGAAGCCGTAGCCCGGGACGACCAGACCGGCGCCGCCGGTCGACTCGATCGTGAACGTGTACGAGACGACGTTGCCCTTGCGGTCGGAGACGGTCAAGTGCGTTGTCGTTCCGGCGCGGGTCGAAGTCGCCGAGGCCTCGCCGCCCTGATACGGGTAGGGGTTGCCTGGTGCGACCGGGCTCGTCGCCGCCGTGCCCGTGATCAGACTCCGCCGCTCGGCGGCGAAGCTCTTGGAGAGCAGGCCGCGGAGAGGAACGTCGAAGAAGTCGGGGTCGGCCACGTACGCGTTCCGGTCGGCGAAGGCGTATCGCGACGCTTCCAGGTAGTAGTGCAGCGCCTGCTCGCGGGTCATCGTCGAGAGCGGATACCCCTCGAGGATGTTCAACGCTTCGCCGACGGTCGTTCCACCGCTCGAGGGCGGGCCCATGCTGAAGACCTCGAGGCCTCGGTAGTTGACGCGGGTCGGGGGCCGCTCAGGCGCTCGGTAGGAGGCCAGATCGCCCGCCTGCATGACACCGGAGCGCCAGCGGTGGTTCGCGCTTGGCGAGACGGGTGGCTGCCGGACGGTCTGGACGATCGCCTCGGCGAGCGGGCCGCGGTAAAAGCTCTCCGACCCGCGCCGCGCCAGCAGCTCGTAGGTGCGGGCGAGGTCGGGATTGCGGAAGGTGGTTCCGACGTCGCGCGGGGTCCCATCCGGATCGAGGAACAGGGCGGCCGTAGCCGGGACGTCGTCGAAGTAGTCCCGGTTCTGCTGGGTCTGGTCGAAAAAGGTCTGGTCGACGGTGAACCCATTTCTCGCGACCCGGATCGCCGGCTCGAGCGCCCGGCCGAGCGAGAAGGTTCCGTAGCGGCGGAGCGCTTCGTTCCAGCCGCGAACCGTCCCCGGCACACCGACCGAGAGCCCGCTGTAGCGCGCATCGTTGAAGGCCAGCGGCCGGCCGGCCTCCATGAACGACTCGGGATGCATGGCGGCGGGCGCGGTCTCGCGGTGGTCGATCGTGGTCACCCGGCCGTGCTCGCGGCCGTGCCCGTCATACAGGACCATGAACCCTCCGCCGCCGATGCCGCACGAGAACGGCTCGGTCACGCCCAGCACCGCCGCGGCGGTGACGGCGGCGTCCACCGCGTTTCCACCGTGGCGGAGGGCGTGGATCGCGGCCTCGGTCGCGAGTTGCTCGACGGTAGCGGCCGCGCCGCCGGTGCCGACTGCGGTCGGCGGGGCGGTGGATGTCGCGGTGCCGGGGGAAATTACGAGCAATGCGACGAAGATCCCGACGGCGAGCACGCGGCGCATCGAGCCGATCCTATCGCGGGAGCGGCGGTTTTACGCGCCTATCGCGCGGCCAACTCGGACACGGCGTTCCGGGCGATCCAGCCGACACGCTTGGACTGAAGCGCGCGCACTCGAACTCTCGAACCCTCGACCGCGAGCAGCTCCACCTGCGTGTTGAGGGGGAAGTGCGGCGCCGGCCGGACGAGATGAACCGTGCCGCGCAGGTAGAAGTCGTTGACCCAGCCCCGCGCCGCGGTCCGCTCGAGGTTCGTACCTGCAGCCACTCGCCGCGGGTCGCCTCCACCCGGACGAGCGTCCCGTCGGGGACGCGGGTGGTCGCCTCGCCGCCCGCGAATCGACTCAGTCCTACGGTCTTCTGGACGAGCAGGCCGTGATCGTCTCGGCCGCTGACGAGGACGATCGGGCGCTCGACGGCCACTCGCTTCGTCTCCTCACCGAAGCCGCTCAGGAAAAGTGCTCCTCCGAGCACGGCTCCTAGGCCGACGATGATCGCGGCCGCCCTCACGGGCAGGTCGTCGGGTTCGCCGTCCCCTTCGTGAGGTTCGTCGAGATCGTCCCGCACCACGCGCCGCCGTCCCCCCGACCCGGTGGAAGATTTTGTCGTACTGGGTCGATCCAAGCGTGTAGCTGTGTGAGTCGTACACCGTCTCGGACGCGCCCGGGTTCGCCAGGTAGCGGACGGAGTCGCTGCCGGTGTTATTCAGGAAGCCGCTCGCGATCTCCATCACCCAGCGGCCTCCGGCGGCGATCGTCGTGCCGGCCGGGATCAGCTTCGGCGCTCCGCCGGCGGGTGCGTCATCAAGGTAGAGGCCGCCGATCGTCACCGTAGAGTCGGTCGGGTTGTAGAGCTCGATCCACTCGGTCGTCCCAGACGTGTTCGGCGCCATGAGGTACTCGTTCACGCGGACCTGCGTCGGATCGCCGCCGCCGCCACCACCACCCTCGAGATAGCTCATGTATGAGCGTGAGCCGGTGTCGTAGGTGACCGTGTAGCCGTTCCCGGCCGAGGTCGTCTGCAGCCAAACATCACCGTTGGCGTTGAGCGTGCCGGTGTAGTTCGTCGGCGTCGTCCCGTCCGATTGGAAGGTGTCGCAGGGGTTGTTCGCGAGGTAGATGTCGGCGCCGGTCCCCCGCTCGTTCGTTACCGCTC
>JBKKAR010000181.1:0-4917 GCA_046714355.1 Gaiellaceae bacterium
CTGGCGGATGCGCTCGCGGGTGACGCCGAAGGCGCGACCCACCTCCTCGAGCGTGCGGGCCTTGTGGCCCTTCAGTCCATAGCGCATCTCCATGACCTCGCGTTCGCGCTGGGGAAGCACATCGAGCGCCTTGCGCACGTTCTCGCGGCGCAGGTTCTCGGAAGCCTTCTCGAAGGGAGACTCGGCCGCCTCGTCTTCCACGAAGTCCCCCAGCTCTGAGTCCTCCTCCTCCCCGATCGGCTTCTCCAGGGAGACCGGGAGTTGTGCGATCCGCAGGATGTCCTTTACCTCCCGGCCGGTCCACTGCAGCTCGCGGGCTATCTCCTCGGGCGTCGGCTCGCGCCCGAACTCCTGGACGAGTTGGCGCTCGACGTGGACGACCTTGTTCAGCTTCTCGACCATGTGCACCGGGATGCGGATCGTCCGCGCCTTGTCGGCGATCGCCCGGGTGACGGCCTGCCGGATCCACCAGGTGGCGTACGTCGAGAACTTGAAGCCTTTGCGGTAGTCGAATTTCTCGACCGCGCGGATCAGACCGAGCGAGCCCTCCTGGATCAGGTCGAGAAAGGACAGTCCGCGGCCCAGGTAGCCCTTCGCAATCGAGACGACGAGGCGCAGGTTGGCCTCGATCATCTGCGTCTTCGCGTACATGTCTCCGCGCTCGATCCGTTTCGCCAGATAGATCTCCTGGTCCGCGGTCAGCAGCGGCACCTTCCCGATCTCGCGGAGGTAGAGGCGTAGCGAGTCGAGGGACGGCTCGACGGTCAAGTCGAGCTTCGGCGTCTTCGCGTTGCTGTCCTCAGCGCCGGCGAGCGCGGGCTGCTCGTGCGGCGGGTGCTTGTGCTGCTCGCCCTCGACGAGCTCCACCGAGTGGTCGATCAAGTAGGTGTAGAAGTCTTCGACCTGCTCCTTCGTCAGCTCGACTTCCTCGAGCGCCGAAACGATCTCGTCATAGGTGAGGAATCCTTTGTTTTGTCCCTCCTGGACAAGCTTGTGGAGTTCCTCGACGTCGGGAAGCGAGATGTCGACCGTGAGCAATGGGACCTCGGCTTTCTCCGTGCATGGACGGGGTTCGTTCCTACACGCGAGAGCCGGTCCCTCTCCTTCCGGCTCCCCTCCGGCCGCTCGATACTACAACGGTCTTCCACAGGTACCAACACTTTCTTCACCTCCTGTGGAAAGTTTCATTCGGCGCGAATTTTGCCGACGATCTCGCCTCTGCTGTTCGTCACGCGCTCCTCGGCGAGCGCCGGAAGCGGGTAACCGAGCCGGTCGAGGAAGGCGGCGAGTCCCGGTCCGACGGCGCGGGCGCTTCCGTCCTCGACCTTGAGGGCGACGCCGGTCCCGTCGGGTCCCGCAGCACAGAGGAGCGCCTCGGCGCCGCCCTTCGCGATCCACCCGGAGAGCGACTCCATGAGCACCGTGTCCGGCGCGCCGGGCCCGCGGATCAGGGCGGGGTGGGCTCGCATCGCGTCGGCGACTCGCCGGCCAGAGTCCAGCTGCTCGAAGCGCGAGAACGCGTGGGCCATCCGCTCGAGCGGCAGGGCGAACGCGATCACGCCGCAACCGTCGACGGCCATCGGCATCTCACTCTCGCCCACCTCGGCGGCCCGCGCGACCTCGGCGCGCACGGCTTTCTGGCAGGGGTGGTCGGCGAGCCGGTAGCCGCGCGAGTCCCAGCCCTGTGCGCGGCAGAGCGCGAGGAACCCCGCGTGCTTGCCCGAGCAGTTATGGCGGATCGGATCGGGGGGGTCGCCGCCCTCGGGGCCGCACTCGAGCTCGTCTTCCTGCGCGGGGGCCTTCGCCAGAAGGGAGCGCACCGCGCCTATTTGCTGGGGGTCGGCAAGGTGTGAGGCGCTCGCGATCGCGATCTCACGGTCGTCCAGATCCGGACGGGCGCGGACGACCGGCAAGGCCTGGATCGGCTTCGCCGCCGAGCGCAGGAAGCAGACGAGGCTTCCGTCGCCCGCCTCGGCCACGACCGCTCCGTCGCGGACGGCGACCGCGTGGACCGTGTGCAGCGACTCGACCGTGTCTCCGCGCCGGACGGCTACCGTGATCGCCTCAACCATGAGCCGGAGAGCCTAGTTGCCGGAATTTCCCGAGATGGAGGCGTGGCGGCGCCAGCTGGAGGATCCCGTCATCGCGTTCCCAATCGCGAAGGCTGGCCCGGCGCACATCGCGACGCTGAAGACCTACGACCCGCCGCTCTCGGCACTCGAGGGCCGGCGGTTCGAAGGCATCGAGCGGCGCGGGAAGCGGCTGCTGTTCTCGACGGTCGACGGGGAGCTCGTCCTGCTCGTCCACCTCATGACGGCGGGCCGGCTGAAACACCTGAAGGCAGGCGAGAAAGGGCCGAAGACGCCGGCGTTTCGCCTGGAGTTCGAAGGAGGCTCCAACCTCGTCCTCACCGAGGCGGGCGCCAAGAAGCGCGCCGGCGTGTGGCTCCTCACGCCCGAACAGGTGGAGGGCGAGCTCGCGCACCTCGGGCCGGAGGCCGTCGGTCTCGGCGCCGAGCGCCTCGCCGAGATCTGCGCGGCGGAGTCACGCCGCCTGCACTCGCTGCTCCGCGACCAGCGGGTGATCGCAGGCATCGGCCGGGCCTGGGCGAACGAGATCCTCCACCGGGCCGGGCTCTCCCCCTACGCGCTGACCCCGGATCTCGACGAGGCCGAGGTCGGCCGGCTCGCGGAGGCGATCGACGCCGAGCTCGCTCGGGGGCTCGAGCTGCGCGAACGGGGCACGAACGATAAGAAGACGTACCGCGTCCACAGGAAGCTCGGCGAGCCCTGCCACGTCTGCGAGACGCCGATCGCCCGTGTCGACTTCGAGGAGCACACGATCTATTACTGCCCGACCTGCCAGACCGGGGGGCGGATCCTGAAGGATCGTCGGTTGTCGCGACTACTGCGGTAGGCGAACGACAAGGCGCTCGCCGTCGAGCTCAACCTCCGCTCCCGTGGCGCCGAGCAGTCGAACCGCAACCGCCGCTCCGAAATCCTTGAGGTCTTCGCCGAGCGCGATCTGGCCGACGCCCTCTCGAACCGGACCGATGGAGATCTCCGGGCCGGCGACGGCGTACGTCACCCGCTCCAGCGCACCGTGGCGCCGGACGCACTCGCCGAGCGCGGCGAGCGCGGTCTGGACCCACGGGGGATCGACACCGACCGCCGCCCCTTCTCCCTCGACCACAGCCTCGTCGCCGAGCTGCGCTGCGGCCGCGTCGACGAGCTCCCGGGAGTCCGCCTCGCGGACCTGGGGCTCGAACCGGCCGGACTCGATCCGCGCGGCGGCGCCCAGGAGGTCGAGGAGCTGGGTCATCTGCGCTGAGGCAGCCCCAATCATCTCGACGTAGCGGTCAGCCGGCGAAGCGAGTGCGTCTAGGCGCTCGAGCGTGTGCGCGAACCCTGACGCCGTCGCAAGCGGAGTCCGGAGGTCGTGGCAGGCGAGCGAGACGAGCTGGGCGAAGGTCGGTTGGCTGGCCACTACGTTCCTGGATTCGGTGCGATCGCCATTATTCCGTCCAGGTGACCGATCTCCGCGACGTTTTTCGTGAGGACCTCCAGGCCTCGGAATCCGAGGTTCGGCTCGGGCTGTCCCGGGCGGGCGTCACCGGGATCTCCAAGGCGATCCGGATCCGCTACGGCGACACAGAGAAGCTGATCGCGGCAGAGATCGAGTGCACAGTCGATCTCGACCCGGCCCAGAAGGGCGTGCACATGTCGCGCTTCCCCGAGCTCTTCGAGGAAGTGATCGAGCACGTCGTCCTCGAGGAGGCATTTCTCGTCGAGGAACTCGCCGCACACATCGCCGCCGAGATCGTCGAGCGCCAGGGCGCCGGGAGAGCCGAGGCGAGGATCACTGCCCGCTACCCGGTCGAGCGGCGAACGCCGGTGACCGACCTCGCGACGCAGGCGATGCTGGGACTGATCGGGATCGCCGCGGCCTCGCAAAGGACCGTCCGGCGGGTGGTCGGGGTCGAGGCGGCGGGGATCAACGCCTGCCCTTGCGCGCAAGGCCTTGTTCGTGAGCACGCGACCGATCGGCTGCTCGAGGCAGGCTTCCGGGAGGGCGACGTCCAACGGATCCTCGAGCTCGTCCCGCTCGCGACACACAACCAGCGTGGGCGCGGGGCGCTCTTCGTCGGCAGCGAGACCCGCGTGAACGCGGAGCAGCTCGGGGAGATCGTCGAGTCGTCCATGAGCTCGCCTGTCTACGAGCTGCTGAAGCGGCCCGACGAGCTCTTCGTCGTCGAGCACACGCATCTGCAGCCGCGGTTCGTCGAGGACTCGGTGCGCCTGGCGCTCCAGGGCGTGCTCGACGCGTACCCGGCGCTGGCCGACGAGGACTTCCTCTTCTCACGGCAGGTCAACCTGGAGACGATCCACACCCACGACGTGGTCGCCGAGCGCTACGGCACCGTCGGCGAGCTGCGGCAGGAACTGGCCGGCGGCGACCCAAGCCACCACACCGAGCTCCGCACCTGGCTCGCCCGCTAGGCGGCTACTTCAGAGGGATCTGGTAGCCGTTGACCCAGTCGTTGACCGTGGTCCAGTCGAGGTTCGCGAAGAAGGCGTCGATGTAGGACGCGCGGTCGGTCTGGTAGTCGAGGAAGTAGGCGTGCTCGTAGACGTCGAGGGCCACGAGCGGCGTCGCGTTCCAGATCGGATACGTGTTCTGCGTGTCGCCGATGTAGTTGAAGAGGCGACCCTCGTCCCAGTCGTACGCCGTCCAGGCCCAGCCGCGTCCGGCCATGCCTGTCGCCTTGAGGTCGGCCTGCCAAGCCGAGGCCGTCCCGAAGTCGCGCTCGACGAGTTGCGCGAACGCGCCGTCGGGATCGCCGCCGTCGCCGCCGAGGTGCTCGAAGTAGATCTCGTGGTTCTTGATCCCCCCGATCGCGAAGGTCAGGTCGACCTT
>JBKKAR010000182.1:0-7833 GCA_046714355.1 Gaiellaceae bacterium
CGCTAGGGCTCGGAGACGTACAGGAACGCGATGCACATCTCGTCCGACGAGTTCTCGCCCCACGTCTTGGACTGACGACCCGGATTCGAGTGCTCGCAGCGGAGTGAGAGCCGGTCCCCCGGTGCGAAGGTCGCCGGAGACGCGAGCTGGTAGTCCCGCTGCCAGTTGAAGTCCCAGCGAGGGACTCGCAGGAGGACCTCCCGTTCGCCTGACGCCCGCTCGAGCGCGACCTCGCCGTTGCGCCCGAGCCGGTGCATGTGGAGGAGGAGAGAGTGGATGACGAAGCCCTTGCTGAAGTCCATGCCCGAGGTGATCCGGAAGAGCTCGCGGGGATCGGCAACAAAGGAGTGGGGGATGCGCTTCTGCTTCGCCGGGATCCGGAAGCTGCGCGGGCTCAGGATCCAGCCGGCGTCCACGAGTGGCGCGTAGACCGCTCGGCGCTGGACCGCGTCGTCGAGCTTCAACTCGACGACCGACCGGTCGGGCTTCACGGTCTTGACGGCCTCGAGGTTGTAGTGCACCTGCATGACCAGGCGTGAGCCGGGTGCGACCCGGATTCCCGTTCCGGCTGCAAAGTCCGTGCCGGAGGAGCCTGGCACCCAGCCCGAGAGGAACTGGAAGCCAAACGACTGGCGGCCGGTGGCGCTCGGGCCGCCGTAGCAGCCGTAGCCGGGCCTCGAGTCCTGACGCTCCCAGGCCTCGACCGTCGATGCGTTCCCTGGCGTTGCGAGGTACACGATGATGTGGTGAACCTGGCGCCGCTGGCCCGGTCGGAGGTTGAAGCCGGTGAGGTAGGTCGCCCGATCCGGCACCCAGGGAAGGACGAAGCAGCGGTAGTCGTCGCCGCCGGCGCGGCGCCGCGGCGTGTACGGCGCGCTCATCGGGCTGCGGACGTCGACGCGCGAGAGCCTCGGAGCGACGGACGGGAGCGGCTTGCCCGGCCGCGTCGCGTCGCCGCGCGGGGCGCGTCGCCCGGCCCAGCGCGCGAGCGTGGTGATCTGGTCGTTCGTCAGCGTCGGGTCGTAGAGGTAACGGCGGAGCCGGGAATCGGCGTGCCAGGGCGGCATGGCCCGGCTCCGGACGGCTTCCGCGATCGCGTCTCGGTGGCGGTATGCGTCCAGGTAGCCGGTGAGCTTGAAGGGCGCGATCCCGCCGGCGTAGTGGCAGCCGGCGCAGCGCGCGTCGAGGATCGGCTTGACGTCCTGGAAATACGTCGGGCGAGCCGGGGCGGCGGCGTGGCCGAATCCGACGGCGGCCACAGCGATGGTGGCGACGGCGCCGGTCACGAGGATCGCGAAGAGCCTGCGCACTGCGTGCGACGCACGTTCGCAGCGCCTACCCCGCTGCGTCAAGAGCCGCAGCGGTTGATACCTTCACGACTGTGAAGACGTCGACTGTCCGTTCTTTGACTCGGGATGCCTGCGAGGTCGAGTGCGTCGACCCTGAACGGGTTGCCGCGGTCGTCGAACGCCTGCCTGAAGAGCGCGTCGGACACGAGCTCGCCGAAACCTTCCGAGTGCTCGCCGATCCCGGTCGCCTGCGGCTGATTCTGGCGCTCCTCGAAGCGGGCGAGTTGTGCGTCTGCGATCTGGCGGCGGCGACCGGCCTCTCGCAGACGGCCTGCTCGCACAACCTGCGCCTGCTGCGCTCGAGCCGCCTCGTCCGCTACCGCAAGCAGGGCCGGAACGTCTACTACGCGCTCGACGACGCTCACATCCGCGTGCTCATGGATGTGGGGATGCAGCACGTTGCGGAGGCGACCGCGAATTGAGTCACGACCACGGGGATCATCGCGCGACGAGCCGGCGGGCCCTTGGCATCACGCTCGGGCTGACCCTTTCTTACACAGTGGCCGAGGTGGTCGGGGGCCTGCTGACCGGCAGCCTCGCACTCCTGGCGGACGCGGGCCACATGCTCTCCGACAGCATGTCGCTCGGCCTGGCGCTGCTCGCCATGTGGCTGGCGCAGAAGCCGGCGAGCTTTGCCCGGAGCTTCGGGTACCAGCGGGCGGAGATCCTGGTCGCCCTCCTCAACGGCGCCACCCTGGTGGCGATCGCGATCTGGATCTTCGTCGAGGCGTATCGGCGGTTGAGCGACCCGCCCCAGGTGCTGGGCGCCTGGATGCTGGGCGTCGCTGCGATCGGCCTGCTCGTGAATCTGATCGCCGCATGGATTCTCGGCCGCAGACAAGGCGAGAGCCTGAACATGAAGGCGGCTTTCCGTCATGTCGTAGCCGATCTCCTCGGTTCGGCCGGCGTCATCGTCGCCGCGCTCGTGATCTTGACGACCGGCTGGGTGTACGCCGACCCGCTGGTCAGCGTCCTGATCGGGATCCTCGTGCTCGGGAGCTCGTGGTCGATCCTCCGCGAGTCGGTCGAGATCCTCCTGGAGGCAACACCTGCGGGGATCGATGCCCGCGAGCTGGGCCGGCGGATCTCCGCAGTCGACGGGGTAGAGGACGTCCACGACCTGCACGTGTGGACGATCACGTCCGGCTTTCCGGCGCTGTCGGCCCATGTCCTCGTCGCGCGCGGAGAGGATTGTCACGCACGCCGGCGGCAGATCGAAGGGATGATCGCTCGTGAGTTCGGGATCGAGCACACGACGCTCCAGGTCGACCACTCGCCGAGGGGGAACCTCGTCAGTGTCGCGGAGCTGACCACGCCGAAGGAGAACGGCCGTTGAGCACTTCCGAGCTCGTCATCGGCCCTGGGCAGGTCAGGAACGAGCAGTGGCATCGAGCCGCCCGCCGCGCTCGCCTGCTGTCGTGGGTCTCGCTCGCCTGGATGGGAGCCGAGGGGACGATCGCGATCACCGCCGGGATCATGGCCGGCTCGATCGCCCTGATCGGGTTCGGGATCGATTCCGCGATCGAAGGCGTCGCCAGCCTCGTGATCATCTGGCGCTTCACGGGCTCGCGTCTGCTTTCGGAGGCCGCCGAGAGCCGGGCGCAGAAGCTTGTCGCGATCCAGTTCTTCCTGCTTGCGCCATACGTCGGCTTCGAAGCCGTGCACAGGCTGATCGCCACAGAGCACCCGGAGACGAGCTGGCTCGGCGTGGCGCTCACCGCCTCCAGCCTCGTCGGGATGCCGTTCCTCGGAGTTGCGAAGAGGCGCCTGGCAGATCAGCTGGGCTCGGTTGCGACCCGCGGCGAGGGAACCCAGAACCTTCTCTGCGCCTACCTCGCCGGCGCCGTCCTCATCGGCCTGCTCGGAAACGCGTTCTTCGGCCTGTGGTGGCTGGACCCGGTCGCCGCGCTGCTGATCGCGGGTGTTGCCATCCGGGAGGGCATCGAGAGCTGGCGTGGAGAGGGATGCGCCTGCTGTTGAAGGACATTTTGCCGCGGGGGTCAGACCAATCAGTCGCCTGAGCCGCACCTAGCCGTCTGGCGAGATTCACGAGCTTTTCACCAGAATATCGCTTCCAGTTTTCCTCAGAACGGCGTAGGATCGTCAGAGCGTTCATTGCTTTCAGGGGAACCAGGGAGAGGAGCATCGTGAAGAGATTCAGTCGTCTGGGCGTTGCCGTGCTTGCGGTAAGCGCTCTAGCAACGCTCGTGTTTGCAGGCTCGGGAGCGGCTCACAAACCGCTCTCGTACGGCGCCAACGCGAAGCTCAAGGCGTTCCATTCCGGGGACGCAGGAAGCGCCCGGTCGCAGAAGGCGATCATGTTCGCCTCGGACGGGATGCGCCCCGATCTGATGGAGCGCTACGCCGACAAGGGCCTCATGCCCACGTACAAGGATTTGCTGAAGAAGGGCGTTGCCGGCGAGAACGGCCTGCTCCAGGGCTTCCCGCCCAACACGGGCGTCGGCTGGCACACCCTCGCCACGGGCACTTGGCCGGGTGAACACGGCTCGACCAACAACACCTTCCACCGGACCGGTGACGCGTTCAACAACACGTCGAGCTTCGCGGCGACCGGAATCCTCCAGGCGGACACGATCCTCCAGTCGGCTGAGCGCGCCGGCAAGACAGTTGTGGCGATGGAGTGGGTTGCGGCCCGCGGGCTCGTTCCTGCGCTTCAGGGCCCGGTCGTCGACTTCCGCAGCTTCTTCGGAGGCCGCGGGATCACCCTCAACTTCGATTTGCCCGGGCAGCCGGCGCTCGCACAGAGCTTCGGCGTCCAGTACCAGAAGCCCGGCGTTCTCGCCGCCACCGGCTGGAGCTCGGTACCGGCCTCAGCCCTCGGCAGCGCCGCCATGGAGACGTCGTTTACACACAACGACACCCGGATTTCGGGGAACGGCGTCTGGGATGTCTACATCTACGACTCGACGAGCGACAGCCGGGTCAACTACGACCGCGTCCTGATCGTCAATCGCGCCGATGCCAAGGACGGGAGCAAGTCGGTGGCCAACATCGGTCGTGGCGAGTGGGCCGACGCGAAGACGACGCTTACCCCGGCCGCCGGGGCGGCGCTTTCCGGGAAGACGGCCGGCTTCTACACCAAGCTGATCGACTTGAACGACGACGCGTCGCGGTTCCGGCTCTACTTCACGTCGGTCCAGCGTGTGAACGCGACCTACAACGCGCTCGGGCCTGATGGCTCGGCCGCCTTCGCCGAGACGCTGGCGCGTGACTTCCCGACCTCGACGGCGGCGGACTTCGCGCCCCTCGAGGCCCTGATCGTGGACGAGGACACCTATATCGAGCAGGGGCTGAAGTGGGCGGACGCGCACTTCGCGTACCTCCACTACATCTTCGACACGCTCAACGTCCAGGCCGACATGCTCTTCCTCGGCAACCCGGTCACCGACGAGTTCAGCCACCAGTTCATGGGGCTCGTGACGCCGACGGACATGGACGGACGGCCGAACCCGTATTACGACGACGTCAACGGCGACGGCGTCAAGGATGGCCGGCTTACGCAGCGCGAGGGCTACATTCGCGCCGCGTACCACGAGGCGGACGAGACCCTCGGTCTCGGCCGAGAGCTCATGGGCAAGAAGGACACGACTGTGATGGCGTCGTCCGACCACGGGTTCGCGCCACAGTGGCTGGCGATCAACTCCCGCAAGATCCTCTTCGACAAGAAGGTCCGAAACACGGTCACGGGCGCGGACGTCTCGCTGCATCCGAGCGGCGACCCGGCGGTCGCTGGCTCTCTGAGCAACTGCCGCGCCGGCAATGCAGCCGATCTTGCGAAGGCCTGCTGGGCCGGCGGGACGGCGCAGATCTACATCAACCCGACGCTGCCGGCGGGCATCACCTACGAGGCGGTCCGCATGGCCGCCAGGGAGGCGTTCCAGAGCCTGACCGACTCGGACGTCCCGGGCCGGCAGGTGATCGCGAGGGTGATGAACAAGGAAGAGCTCCGGAACGTCGACGGAACCGACTCCCTCCATCCCAACCGGAGCGGCGACGTCGTGGTGGTCTCCCGCCCGCCGTACCAGTTCGACGCGGCGACCGCGGGCAAGAACATCGCGTTCTCGCAGTTCTTCGGCCAGCACGGCTACCTGCCGGACCTCGTGAACCTCAAGCGCAACGTCAACATGCACGGGACGTTCGTCGCCGCGGGGCCGGGGATCCGGCACCGGGGTAACGGCATCGAAGGCGTCCGGGCGATCGATGTCGCCCCGACGCTCGCGTTCGTGCTGGGGATCCCGGCGCCGCAGAACGCGCGCGGCAAGATCCTCTACAAGATCGTCACGAACACGGGTGACCTCCGAGAGCTGACGATCCTCCATGTCAGCGACTGGCACGGCCAGATTCCTCCGCTGCTCGAGGCGGCCGACAGCGTCGGCCCGACGTTCGGCATCGGCGGCTCGGCGTTCCTCAAGCCGTGGTTCGACCTGTATCGCGACGAGGCCAAGGACGGTTCCCTGCTCGTCACCGCCGGCGACTCGATCGGCGCCACGCCGCCGATCTCGGCGTTCTTCCAGGACAAGCCCGCCATCGAGATGATGAACCGGATGGGCTTCGACGCCGACGGGCTGGGAAACCACAACTTCGACGTCAGTGCGGCGAACATGCAGAACGTCATTGCACCGCTGGCGGACTTCCCGTTCCTTTCCGCCAACGTTGTCGATGCTGCCGGCAACACGCCGCCCCAGTGGCAGAAATCGAAGTTCTTCCGCTTCGGCGGCGACCTCGACCTCGCCCTGATCGGGTTCACGAACGACGACGCTCCGACGCTGATCCGCCCGGGGGCCCTCGGGCCCTTCCACATCGCGAACTCGACCGCTGCGGTCAACGCCGAGATCACGAGGTACCTCGATCGGCGCGGCAAGCGGTCTCGGGCCGAGATCATCGTCGCGATGGGTCACCTCGGCGCCACCGCCGGATCGCTCACAGCGCCCGCCGGCCCTGTGGTCGACCTCGCGGACGCCATCTCGCGTCTCGACGCGGTGATCGGCGACCACACCGACCAGCAGACGCTCTCGTTCAGGCCGAACGGCGTGCTCCTGACCGAGAACCGCAGTAAGGGCCTCCGCTTCACGCGGCTGCGCCTCGTGGCGGACACGAGCAGCAACACCGTGGTCTATAAGACCGCGGACTTCCACCGACCGTGGAACATCGGCATGACCGCCGATCCGGCGATCCAGGCGAGGATCACCGAGCTCAACAACGAGCTCAGGCCGATCCTCGGAACGCAGATCGGGACGGCGAGCGTTGCCATCCCACGGACAGACTCCTGCGGCAACACCGCGGGCCGGCTGTGCGAATCGCGCGAGGGCAACGTCGTGACGGACGCCATGCGGACGACGTACATGACCGACTTCGCGATCACAAACTCCGGCGGACTGCGGGCGGATCTCACCTGCCCGGCGACCGACCTGGCGGACGACTTCTGCCCGGCGTACACCTCCGGCCCGCCGCCCTTCACGATCACGCGCGGTCAGGTGCTCGGCGTTCTGCCGTTCGGGAACCAGGTTGTCACGCTGTCGCTGGACGGCGCCGAGCTGAAGACGATGCTCGAGAACGGCGTCTCGCGGAGCGTCGACCCGGCGACTCTGGGGAATTCCCCGCAGGGCCGCTTCCCGCAAGTCTCGGGCCTGTGCTTCGCCTACGACATCCAGGCCGCAGCCGGGAGCCGTGTCACGAGCGTGGTGCGGCAGGCCGCCGATGGCTCGTGCACCGGGCCCGTGGTGGGCCTGACTTCCGGCTCCACCTACAGTCTCGCCGAGAACGACTTCATGGCGGACGGCGGTGACGGCTACCCGGTCTTCCGCCCGCGGATGACGACGAGGGAGATCATGGACGAGGCAGTCGCGGACTACATCACGGCGAACTCGCCCGTTCCGGGTGCGCTCCAGGGCCGCATCGCCTGCGCCGACAGCAACACCGCGGCGCCGCCGGCCTGCCCGGTCACGACCGGGTAGCACCACGAACCAATGGGAGCCCCGCCGCTTCGGCGGCGGGCTCCCGTTACTCTCCGGGCCGCATGACCCTCGGCAGCGTCCTCGCGATCGTCTTGACCGGCCTCGTCGTCGGCGCCCTGGGCCGGCTGGCTGTGCCCGGCAAGGATCCGATGCCGCTCTGGCTGACGATCGCGATCGGTCTCGCGGGCTCGATCGTCGGAGGCGCGGTCGCGATCGCGCTGGGCTTCGGCGCGGGCGGCGTCTTCGCCCTGTCCGTGCTCACTGCGACCCTGATCGTGATCGCCTACCGGCGCTTCGTGCAGAAGCGGACGGTCACCGGCCCCGGCTCGAGTCTGCGGACCTAGCGTTTCCTCCGGCGTGGCTTCGGGAACGCGGTTGAGGGAAACCTAGAAGGGAGACGAAATGGGCATCATCGCGTTCATCATCCTGGGCCTGATCGCGGGCTGGATCGCCAAGGCGATCCTCCCGGGCGACGACCCAGGCGGCTTCATCATCACCGCCATCATCGG
>JBKKAR010000183.1:0-5532 GCA_046714355.1 Gaiellaceae bacterium
TATAGTCGCCGCATGGCGGACGGGAACGGGGCGACGCCGGCGCTCGTGGTCGATTCGGTCTCCAAGTCGTTCGGCGCCGTGCAGGCGGTGCAAGAGGTCGGCTTCGCCGTCGAGCCGGGGTCGCTGACTTGCCTGATCGGGCCGAATGGAGCCGGCAAGTCGACACTCCTTCACTGCGTGAGCGGCTTCCTCCGCGCCGACCGCGGCCGAATTCAGCTCGAAGGCCGGAACATCGTGCGCTGGGGCGCCCACCGGAGGGCCCGCGCGGGGCTGGCGACCGTCTTCCAGGCGATGCGCGCGCCGCAAGACCTCGACGTCTGGTCCGGGGTCATGATCGGCTGCCACGCCTGGACGCGCACTGGCCTGCTGGAGGGAATCCTCCGCCCGCCGTGGCAGTTGCGCGAGGAGCGCCGGATCCGGGAGGAGGCGTGGCGCGCGCTCGAGGAGGTCGGGCTCGCCGACCGCGCGCTCGACCCTGCCGACTCGCTCCCGCTCGGCCAGCTCCGCCTGCTCGCCGTCGCCCGGGCCCTCGCCCAGCGCCCCCGCGTCCTGCTCCTCGACGAGCCCGCCGCGGGCCTGCGCGCCGGCGAGAAGGCGCGGCTGACGCGCGTGTTCCGCGACCTGAAGAAGCGAGGCCTGACCCAGATCCTCGTCGAGCACGACATGCAGTTCGTCGGCCAGGTCGCCGAGCGCGTGATCGTGCTCGACCGCGGCCGCGTGATCGCGGACGGCCCGCCGGAGCAGATCCGGCAGGACGAGCGCGTGATCAAGGCCTACCTCGGGACGGCACAGATATGAGCAAGCTGATGGAAGTCGACGACCTCGTCGTCCAGTACGGCCCGGCGGTAGCGGTGGACGGGGTCTCGCTCGAACTGGCAGCGGGCGAGCGCGTTGCGCTGATCGGCCCGAACGGCGCCGGGAAGAGCTCCCTCCTGAACGCGCTTTGCGGCGTGGTCAAGCCGGCCGCCGGAGCCGTGCGGATCGACGGGCGCGACGTCAGCGGCCGGTCTCCCGGCGCAATCGTCCGGCTCGGTGTCTCTCAGGTTCCGGAGGGGCGGCAGGTCTTCCCCACGCTTCCGGTCGAGGCGAACCTGCTGCTCGGCGCCTACGGGCGCGACTTCCGGGCCGACCCGATCTCGGCAACGATCCGCTACGTCAGGCGGCGCGCGCAGATCCAGCAGCGGCTCGAACGCGTCTACACGCTCCTCCCCGCGCTGCGCGAGCTCCGCCACCGGCCGGCGGGCCAGACCTCCGGTGGCGAGCAGCAGATGGTGGCCATCGGGCGCGCCCTGATGGCCCAGCCGCGCCTGCTCGCAATCGACGAGCTCTCGCTCGGGCTGGCGCCGGTCGTCGTCCAGGCGCTCTCCGAGTTCCTGCTCAAGCTGAACGCGGACGAGGGCGTCGCAATCCTCCTCGTCGAGCAGAACGCGTTCCTCGCCTTCGAGCTGTGCGAGCGCGCGTACGTGCTCGAGGCGGGGCGAATCGCGCTCGAGGGGCCGAGCGCGGAGCTGCGGGAAAACGAGCGCGTGCACGCCGCCTACCTGGGCGGCCTGGAGGTGGAGGCGTGACCCTGCCCCAGCTCGTCCTCGCAGTCGCGGAAGCAGACGTCCGAACCCTCCTGCAGACCCTGGTCGTCGGCCTCTCCACCGGCTCGGCCTTCGCGCTCGTCGGCATCTCGTTCGTCCTGATCTTCCGGACGACCGGGATCATCAACTTCGCCCAGGGCGCGTTCGCCGTCATGGGGGGCCTCTTCACCGTCGGGCTCGTCGACGACCTGCCGACCTGGCTCGCCGCGACGATCGCCGTCGTCGTCGTCGGCCTGATCGGCGCCGTCTTCGGCTTCATCGCGATGGGATTCCGCGGGCGGACGACCTCGCTGGCCAGCCTGATCATCACGCTCGGCATCGCACTTCTCGTGTCCTCGCTCGAGCTGCTCGCCTTCGGCGACCGGCCGCACAACTACCCCGGCATCTCCGAGGACGCCTGGACCGTCTGGGACGTCGTCATCAACCCCCAATACGCGCTCGTCGCAGGCGTGACGATCCTGGCAGCGCTCCTCCTGACGCTCCTCCTCCGGAAGACGATCGTCGGCAACGCGCTCGTCGCCTGCGCCGACCAGGTGCGCGCGGCGGAGCTCGTCGGCATCAACGTGCGCTCCGTGACGATGATCGCGTTCGCCGTCTCGGCGGCGCTCTCGGCCCTCGGCTGGGTGCTGCTGACGCCGGTGACGTCGGTGAACTACGACTCCGACGTCGGGATCGCCGTCAACGGGTTCGCGGCCGCGGCGTTCGGGGGCCTCGTGTCGATCCGGCTCGCCTACCTCGGCGGCCTCCTGCTCGGAATCGCCGAGCAGCTCGTCGTCGTCTACGGCGACCACGTCACCGAGCAGGCGCGCCAGTACGAGCTGGCGGCGGCGCTGATCGTGATCCTGCTGCTGATCGGCTGGCGCTCGCGCCACGAGGTGGAGCCCGCCTGATGCCGACGCGCCCGCGTTGGAGGTGGCTCGCACGCTTCGCCGGCACACTCGCCGCGGGCGCGCTGATGGTGTACGTCGCCTTCCGGCTCGACGAGGGAGACCTCCCGATGTACACGCGGATGGGGCTGGCGGCGATCGTCGCCGTCGGACTCTCGCTGCTGATGGGCTTCGCGGGGCAGATCTCGCTGGGACAAGGCGCCTTCTACGCACTCGGCGCCTACACGACGGGGATCCTGTCCGTCGGTCTCCGCCCCGACGACCGTCTCGTCAACCCCGAGGCGGCGTGGGATCCCCTCGTCGCTCTCGCCGCCGCCCCGATCCTGACGGCGGCGGTGGCCGCCGTGGTCGGCGTCCCGCTGCTCCGCCTGCGGGGCCACTATCTCGCCTTCGCGACGCTCGCCCTCCATTTGATCCTGCTTGCCGCGCTCTTCGCCGAGGATGGCTTCACCGGCGGCCAGGACCCCGGCCTCGTGGGAATCCCCCAGCTCGAGGTGCGCGGCCACGTGATCGAGCATGCGCGCCTCGCGGCCGTCGTCTGGGGGATCGTCGCGCTCAGCGTGATCATGGCCGTCAACCTCGTCGGCTCGCGCGCCGGCCGGGCGATGCAGGCGATCGCGACGAGCGAGGCGACGGCCGCTGCCGCCGGGATCAACGTCGCGATGTACAAGCTGCGCCTGTTCGTGCTGGCCGCCGGCCTCGCCGGACTCGCCGGCGGGCTCTTCTCGTACTACCTGCTCTTCCTCTCGCCGGACGCCTTCCCGCTGATTACGTCGATCACGTTCGTAGTCATGGTCGCCGTCGGCGGAATGGGATCCGTCTACGGCGCGGTGGTCGGTGCAATCGCGATCACGTACCTCGAGGACAAGCTGCGCGAGCTCGGAACACGCGAGCAGCTCCTCGGCTTCGACCTGCCGGTTCAGGCGCCGCAGGTCTTCTCGATCGGCGTCTTCGGCGCGATCCTGATCGTGGTCATGCTCTTCGCGCCGCGCGGGCTCCTGCCCAGCCTGCAGGTCGCCGCCAGGACGATCATCCGCCGTTGGCGCCGGACGCACGCTGCGCCCGGCGCCGCCTAATAATGTTCATGGGGACAGGATTAATCCTGTCCCCATCACCTCAATAGCGCTTCTTCAGGCTCTCCACCGGGATGATCTTGCAGCCGGCGATCTTCGAGACGACCATGCTGCGGAGGCCCAGGCCGGAGTGATTCTCCTTGCTGTAGTAGTAGCGGCCGCCCGGTCCGACAAAGCCGCGCATCTTCGTCTCCAGCGCGGTGTTGATCCCGTCGCGGTTGAAGCCGCCTTTGAGCATCGCCGTGCGGAACATCTGCACACCCGTGTAGCCGTCGTAGTTGAACGTCGAGCCCTGCTTGCGGAGCCCGCGGTCGACCTTGAGCGCGATCGCCCGTGAGGGGTTCCGCTTCGGCAGGAACTTCGCCACCGGGCCGAGGTAGCTGTTGATCAAGGCGTTCGCGTTCTGCGGACAGGCAGGCTCGAGGTACAGCGGCGACGCGTTCCCGCCCGTGAGGACGAGCCGTTGCGGCAGACGCAGCTGGCGCGCCTCCTTCGTGATCGTCACCGCAAGCGTGGTCGCGTTCCAGACCCAGAGCACCTGTGCGTTCGAGTTCTTGACCTTGGAGAGCTCCGCCTGAAACGTCGTGCTCGTCAGGGGGAAGATGACCTTCTCGACGATCTGGAAGCCGAAGCGCTTGGCGAGCTCCTCGACGTTCCGGACGCCCTCGCGCCCGAAGCCCCCGTTGTCCGCTATCAGGGCGATGCGCGTGATCTTCAGCTTGCGCAGGTTGAAGGCCAACGAGTACGCGAAGAGCCGGCTCGTGGCCGTCGTCATGTAGTAGTAGGGCTTCGCCGGCTGCACCTGCGCGAACGACGACGCCATCGAGATGTAGGGGATCTTCTCGCGCGCGACGATCGGCGCGACGGCGAGCCCGGACGAGCTGAAGCCGGAGCCGATCACGCCCATGTACTTGTCGTCGCCGGCGATTTTGTTCATGTGGCTGACGGCCTGCGACGGGTTCGAGCCGTCGTCGAAGACCTGCACACGCACCTTGCGACCCTTGATCCCGCCCCGCCTGTTGATCTCGGCAACGGCGACGTTGACGCCGGCGCGGTTGTCGACGCCGACGAACGACAGCGGCCCGGTCAGCGGCGAGATCTCCGCGAGCCAGACTTCACCCCCCTGTGCGCCGCCGGACCCCGTCCCCGCGGCGAGCAGGACGAGGCTCGCCCCGGCCGCCAGGGCGAAGACCCTCAACCTCCGTCCCTTCATCGCTCCTCCTCCATTCGCTGGGTTCTCCACTTGGAGATTGTTGCGCGAGCGGCCGCCCCGCGCCACCGCGTCGGCTAACCGCCGGTGAGCTGGAGGAGCTCGTCGGTCTCCTCCGTGCGCTCGAAGACGCGCTTCGCCTTCCCGATCTCCTGTCGCGGGAGCCCCCCGGGATCGGCGACGATCGCCGTCACCCGGAGGTGCAGACGCTGCTCCAGCACCGTCTCGAGGCTCCGCCGGACGTCGTCGCGCTGTGCGAGCAGGTCGCCTGAGGCGAGCTCGGCGTGCACCTCGAGCTCCGGCATCGTCGGGCGGCGATCCACGACGATGGCGTATTGGCCGGCGACGCCTGGGTGCTCGAGCAACGCCGCCTCGATCGCGCTCGGGAAGACGTTGACGCCGCGGATCACCAGCATGTCGTCCACGCGGCCCGAGAAGCGCGCGATGCGGGGGTGCGTCCGGCCGCAGGTGCAGTCGCCGGGCAGGAGCTGGGTCACGTCGCCGGTCCGGTAGCGAATGACGGGCAGCGCCTCCTTCGTGAGCGTCGTCAGCACCAGTTCGCCGAGGCCCTCCGTCGCCTCGCCGGTCTCGGGGTCGACGACCTCGGGGTAGAAGTGGTCGTCGAAGACGTGCAGGCCACCCTTGTTCTCGCGGCACTCCATGGCGACTCCCGGGCCGATCACCTCCGAGAGCCCGTAGATGTCGCACGCGTCGAACTCGCCCCAGGCGTCCTCGATCTTCCGGCGCAGCGACTCCGACCACGGCTCGGCGCCGAG
>JBKKAR010000184.1:0-3012 GCA_046714355.1 Gaiellaceae bacterium
GGGAGGGGCTTTGCCCGTTCCGCCACTTCGGCACCGGGTCTAGTAACGCGCGCGGCGCAGGGCGGCCGCGCGCCGCGGAGCGGCGCCCGGCTTCAAACCGTCGCTGAAAGTCGTGAGACTTTCAGCGAAACGACCTAGCTACAGCCGTGCAGCCTGCGCCACAGGCGTGTCACGTTCGCGACGTACGTCAGGGTTTCCGCGGAAGGCGCTCCGCCGGCCTTCGTGACGGCCGTGGGGCCCGCGTTGTACGCGGCGAGCGCGAGGTCGGTCGAGTGGAAGCGGTCGAGCATCTGCCGCAGGTACCGCGCGCCGGCGAGGGCGTTCGACGGCGGGTGGTCCGGGTCGAGCGCAAGCTCCCAGGCGGTCGCCGGCATCACCTGGAGCAGCCCGCGGGCCCCGGCCTCCGAGCGCGCCTGGGCGCGGAGGTTCGACTCGACGCGCGCGACCGAGACGAGCAGCGCCAGCGGCAGACCGGTGTCCCGGGCCGCAACCGCGAACGCCGAGCGGAAGTGGCGCGGGAGCGGGCAGGTCCGCTCGGTGATCTGCGCCGGACGCGACGGAAGCGGGGCAGTGAGTGGAGTCTTCTCCGCATTGGCCGTCGAGACGGCAGCGCCGAGCCAGGTGCACGCACCGGCGACGATCAGGAGACCGAAAAGGCGGAGCCGCATTCCGAGGCGAAAGAGCCTAGCGGAGCTCTTAGTCCGAGACCGACGTGCTCTTGATCACGATGCGCTGGGTTGGAGCCTCAGTCCTGGGATTCCCGAGCGTGCCGATCTTCTCGACCACGTCGAGCCCCTCGGCGACCTTGCCGATGACGGCGTAGTCCGGCGGAAGCTGCACGGTGTCGCCGGTCACGATGAAGAACTGGCTTCCCCCGGTGCCCGGTGGTTCGAACGACGACTTCGCCATCGCCACGATGCCCTTGCTGTAGGCCGTGTTCGGGGCGACCGCGTCTTGCGTCGTGTACCCGGATCCGCCGTTGCCCGTCGCCGTCGGGTCGCCGCCCTGGATGACGAAGCCGGGCACGATTCGGTGGAACCGCGTGTTGTCGAAGAACCCGTCCTTGGCCAGGTCGACGAGAGAGTCGCCGTTGCAGGGCGCCTTCTCGGGATCGAGCTCGATCGTGAACGCGCCGTGCGAGGTCTCGAACTCGATCCGGTAGGTCTTGCCCGGCTCGAGCGGTTGGAGGCTCGGCGCGTTCGCAGGATCCTGAATCTCCACCTCGCACGCCGTCACGGTCGCGCCGGCCGTGGGTTTGTCGTCGCCCATGCAGCCAGCCGCCACGAGCGAGGTGAGCAGCAGTAGGAGGACGGCCGGGAGCCTCACGGGCCCGCCTCGGCCAGAGCCCGCCGGACGAGCGCGCGAGCAATCTCGAGCTTGTAGGCGTTCTGTGGGAGCGGCGTGGCGGCGTCGAGCGCCTCTTCGCCGTCCAGCAGCCACGGAATCGGCGCCATGCCGGAGAGCGCCAGACGCGTGCCGTCCGCGAACCGCGCTGCGGCGACCCCGACGAGCGCGAACGAAAAGCGCCGCCGGTCCATCGCCTTCAGGTAGGTGCTTGCCTCTGGTGTCGGGACGTCGAGCTCGAGGATCAACTCGCCGGGCTCCAGCGTGGTCAGCTGCCGGTCGTCGTCCGTCGGCAGCCGGTAGAGGCCGGCGAGCGGAAACTCCCGCCGATCGGTGCGGACGGTGGCGCCGAGCGCGAGGAGGGCCGCCGCGGGATCCGAGGGGTGCGCCGACGCGCAGGGGCTGTTCTCGAAGACGGCGTGCTCGCGGTGCATGCCGGCCCGCGCGAAGCAGCGCTCGCCCCCGTGAAGCCAGCAGGGGTACTGGAGCCGCCAGTACCAGCAGCGCGTCGCCTGGAGGAGATTGCCGCCGATCGTCCCCATCGCGCGGAGCTGGGGCGAAGCCGCGAGGCGGCAGGCCTCCCGGAGCGCGTGGGGAATCTGCGGGTCGATTTCGAGCTCGCCCAGCGTGGTTCCCGCGCCGATCCGCGTCCCGTCGATCCCGCGGGGGACGACTGCTCGCACATCGACGAGCGTGTTCGCCTCGACGATCCGGTCTCGGAGCAGCGGCACGAGCTCGGTTCCGCCGGCGAGAGCGACCGAGCCCCGGCCGTCTTCGAGAGCGGTCTGAGCCCCCTCGAGTGAGTTAGGCCGCAGGAGCTCCAACGCGCTCCGTCTTTCGTTCGCGCGCCTCGCGGAGGGCCCGGAGCATCTCTTCGCGGCTGATCGGCAGCGAGCGGATGTCGGCACCTGTCGCGTCGCGGATCGCGTTCGCGATCGCGGCGGCGGTGGGGATGATCGGCGGCTCGCCCAGGCCCTTCGACCCGAGGTTCGTCAGATGGGTGTCCGGCTCGTCGACGAGGTCGGTCACGATCTCTGGGACGTCGGCGATCGTCGGAAGCTTGTAGGCGTCGAGCGTCTGGGTGAGGACGGTGCCCGTCGCCGGGTCGAGGAGCCGCTCCTCCGAGAGAGTGTGGCCGAGACCCTGGATGATCCCGCCCTCGACCTGGCTCGAGGCTCCGAGCGGGTTGATGACGCGGCCGACGTCGTGGATCGCGGCGATCTTCTCGACCCGAACCTCGCCGGTCTCGACGTCGACGGCGACCTCGGCGACCTGGACGCCGAACGTGAGGATGCGCATCCCGGTCGGGTTCGGCCCGCGGGAGCCCTTCCCGAGGATCTGGCCGGACTCCAGCAGGCCTGCGATCTCCTCGAGCGGCCACGCCCCGCCGTCGGCCGAGACGATCTGGCGGTTCTTCAGCGACAAAACCCGCTCCTCGCGGTCGTAGCGCTGCGCCGCGATCTCGAGGATCTGGCGGGCGGCGTCGGCGGCCGCCGAGCGGACGGCAGGCCCCATCGACGGGATCGTCGACGAGCCCGCCGAGATCGACGCGAAGGGACCTCGGGCCGAATCGCCGAGCGAAACCTCCACGTGGTCGACCGGGACCCCGAGCTCCTCGGCGGCGATCTGCGCCATCGCCGTGGCGCTGCCGGTCCCGATGTCCTGCAT
>JBKKAR010000185.1:0-3423 GCA_046714355.1 Gaiellaceae bacterium
CCGTTCGGCAGGTAGCGGGTCGTGTGCTCGCCCATCAGCAGCGAGCGCTCGCAGACCGCGCACGTTCGTGTGACGGCCGCTCGTGTGACGCGCATGGCCGCGAGTGTAGCGGGTTTATCCACAGGTCCAACAGCTCGCGGCCGAGCTGTGGACTATCAGGCCTTGGCCGTCTCGCGCAGCTTGCGTGTCTCCTCGATCAGCTTCTGCGCGACGTGCGCGGGCACTTCTTCGTAACGAAGGAACGACATCGAGTAGTCGCCTCGACCGCCTGTGAGCGAGGTGAGCGTCTGCGCATATGTGAGCATCTCCGCCATCGGGACCTCGGCCTTGATCGTCGTCATCCCGGCTGCGGGCTCCATCCCGTGCAGGCGTCCCCTCCGCGAGTTGAGGTCGCCGTTGACTGCCCCGACAGCCTCGTCGGGCACGGTTACCTCGAGCTCCATGATCGGCTCGAGCAGGATCGGCTCCGCCTTCGTGTACGCCTCCTTGAACGCCATCGAGCCGGCGATCTTGAACGCCATCTCGGAGGAGTCGACGTTGTGGTACGTCCCGTCGACGAGCACGACGCGAACGCCCTGGACCGGAGCGCCCGCGAGCTCCCCGTGGACCATCGCCTCCTGGATCCCCTTGTCGACCGCAGGCCGGAAGCCCTGCGGAATTGAGCCGCCGACGATCTTGTCGACGAACTCGTAGCCGGTGTGGCCCTCGAGCGGCTCGAGCAGGATGTGGCAGTCGCCGAACTGCCCGCGCCCGCCGGTCTGCTTCTTGTAGCGCCCGTGGCCCCGTGACTCCTTGCGGATCGTCTCGAGGTACGGAACCCGAGGGGGACGGAGGTCGACCTCGACGCCGAAGCGGCGCTTGACCCGCTCGACGGCGACCTCGACGTGCATCTGGGAGAGGCCCGAGAGCAACTGCTCGCCGGTCTGCGGATCGCGGCGCTGGATGAGCGTCGGATCCTCCTCGTGCAGGCGCCGAAGCGCTGTCCCGAGTTTCTCCTCGTCGCCCTTCGCCTTCGGCGAGATCGCGAAGCTCATCACCGGCTCCGGAAATTCGATCGCGACCTCGTCCATCTCGCGCTCGGTGTCGAGGAGGAGATCGCCGGTCAAAGTCTCCTTGAGTTTGGAGACAGCACCGATGTCGCCGGGCCCGAACTCGTCCGTCTGCTCGTGATCCTTGCCCTGCATTGTCAGCAGCTGCCCGACGCGCTCCTTCGCGTGGGAGCGCGTGTTCACGAGCGTCGAATCGGTCTTGACGCTGCCCGCGATCACGCGGAACACATTGATGCGGCCTGCGAACGGATCGGCGACGGTCTTGAAGACGAACGCCGCGCTACCGGCGCCGTCGACGGAGACGTCGAACTGTTTCTTCGCCGGTGACGGGACGCCCTCGACGAGCAGGTCGAGCGTCGCGGTCGTCCCGAGGTTCTTCGTCGTCACGCCGCAGGCGACCGGGAAGATCTCTCCCCGAGTGACCGCGTCCTTCAGGGCGTGGGCGACCTCCTCGTCCGAGAGCTCCTGGCCCTCGAGGTAGCGCTCCATCAGGCCCTCGTCCGTCTCCACGACAGAGTCGAGTAGCTGCTCCCGATACTTGGCGACCTGGTCGGCCATCTCGGCGGGGATCTCGCCCGGAGCCGATTCCTTCTCGCCCTCGGGGCTCGAGTACGCCTTCATGTGTAGGAGGTCGACGATCCCGCTGATCTCATGCTCGACGCCGATTGGCAGATGGACGGCGACGCAGCGGGTCGAGAAGGTGTTGCGGAGCTGCTCGAGGACGCGGTAGAAGTCGGCGCGCTCCCGGTCGAGCATGTTCACGAAGAGGACGCGAGCGAGGCCGAACTCTTCCGACCGGCTCCAGACGCGGTTCGTCTGCACCTCGATGCCCATGACGCCCGAGACGACGATCAGCGTCCCCTCGACGACGCGCAGGGCCGCGATCATCTCCCCCTGGAAGCTGGGCTCGCCCGGCGTGTCGATCACGTTGATCTTGCGACCCTGCCACTCCAGGTGGCAGAGCGCCGCGGAGATCGACATTTGCCGGCGCTGCTCGTCCTCGTCCCAGTCGGCGACCGTGGAGCCCTGCTCGATCGTGCCGAGCCGGTTGACCGCGCCCGACTGGAAGAGCATCGCCTCGACGAGCGAGGTCTTCCCCGTCCCCCGGTGACCGGTGACGGCGACGTTGCGGATCTTTCCGGGCTCGACTGCGGACATGCGGGCGGGTCCTCCTCGGTCGGTGGACCCGGATCTTAGCCCGCGTTATGAGTTGGATTCGGCCCGCTGCGCGGCCCCGGAGAGCCGGGCCTTGAGGCGCAGGATCGCCTTGGTGTGGAGCTGCGAGACGCGCGACTCCGTCACGCCGAGCACCTCGCCGATCTCACGGAGGGTCAGCTCCTCGTAGTAATAGAGGGTGACGACGAGCTTTTCGCGCTCAGGGAGGCGGGAAATCGCGTCGCCGAGAGCCTCCTTGAGCTCGGTCGCGCTGAGCGTTGCTTCCGGTGACGGCGCGTCGGCGTCCTCGATCGTGTCGATCAGGGCGATCTGGTCGCCGCCGGAGCCGCCGATCGTCCAGAGCTCGTCGAGGGCGGAGATGGACGAGCGGGAGATGTCGGTAAGGCTGTCCTCGAGTTCCTCGACGGTGATCCCCAAGTGCTTCGCGATCTCCTCGTCGCTCGGCGGTCGGTGCATCTTCGCCTCGAGCATCGCCATCGCGCGCTCGATCTCGCGGGCACGGGCGCGCACCGAGCGCGGGACCCAGTCCAGCGAGCGAAGCTCGTCGATGATCGCGCCCTTGATCCGGGCGATCGCGTAGGTCTCGAACTTGATGTCGCGCTCGGGGTCGAAGCGCTCGATCGCCCCGATCAGGCCGAGCAGGCCGTAGGAGACGAGATCCTCCTCGTCGACGTGCGCGGGCAGCCCGCTCCCGAGTCGCCCCGCGACGTACTTGACGAGCGGGGCATAGGTGAGGATCAGGCGGTCGCGGAGCGCCTTGTCGTCCGGCTTGGCGCGAAAGGAGCGCCAGAGGGTCTGGGTGTCTTCTACCTGCGCCACGAGCTAGAGAAGGATACGGGGCTAACGGGCGATCTCCTCACGTGCGGCTCTGAAGGTACGGATCGCGAGCCCAGCCATCCAGAGGGCGAGGACAACTCCCGCGATGCCGATCACCCACGCTTCCCCGCGGTACGCGGCCGCCGCGATGCCGGCGAAGAAGACCGTCAAGAAGGAGAAGAGCACGCCCTGGGCGCGGCGCTGAGCGGCTCTTGCCACGGCCTGAGCCTACTCGTCGGGGAGACTCTGCTCGCACCGGCGAAATGAATGCCCGAAAGGGCGCGTCTACAATCGGACGAAGCCCAGGGGCGTAGCTCAATTGGTAGAGCACCGGTCTCCAAAACCGGGGGTTGCAGGTTCAAGTCCTGTCGCCCCTGCTGGG
>JBKKAR010000186.1:0-3071 GCA_046714355.1 Gaiellaceae bacterium
CGGCACGGACAGCGGCAGCCCGCTCTGCGATCCTCAACGAGGCGCCGATCTTCGTGCCCGCGCTCGACGGCCTCGCCCGCCTCGTGCCCGAGGCGCAGGCTTCGGGCGCAGCCGTGGCGTCGCCACGCGGCATCCACGAGCAGCCCGCGCTCGCCGCCGCCGCCGTCGCCCGCCTGGCCGAGAGCCCGGAGCTTCGAGGACGCACCGCGGCCGAGGGACGGCGCGAGGCGGAGGCCGAGAGCTTCGCCGCGGTCGGCCGTCAGCTGGACGCTCTCTACCGGTCGCTGGCAGACCGACGCCGAACCGCGCGGTCATCGGACCCGCTCGCGGACCGGGAATGGATCGTTTGCGACCTGCACATGCACACGTCGTGGTCGCACGACTGCCTCGTGGAGCCGGGAGAACTGGTCGAGCACGCGGAGGCGGAAGGGCTCGGCGCAATCGCCGTGACCGACCACAACGCCTTCGGCGGCGCCCTCGAGGCGGTCGAGGCTGCAAAGGGCGTCAACCTCCTCGTGATCCCGGGAGAGGAGGTGAAGACCGGCGGCCAGGGCGAGGTGATCGGTCTCTTCCTCGAGCGCGAGATCCCGCGAGGCATGTCCTTTGCGGACACCATCGCCGCGATCAAGGAGCAGAACGGACTCGTTTACCTGCCCCACCCCTTCGACCGCATGCACTCGATCCCGGACCCGAAGACGATCCAGCGGCACCTGGCCGACATCGACGTATTCGAGGTCTACAACGCCCGTCTCCTCTTCGAGCAGTACAACGACGAGGCTCTCCGCTTCGCGCGGAAGTACAACCTGACGATGGGGTCGGGCTCCGACGCCCATGTCCTCCAGGGCGTCGGCACCGGCGGGCTCCGGATGCGCGCGTTCCGCGATCGCGACGAGTTCCTGGTCAGCTTGCGCACCGCCGAGGTTTTGCGTCGTCCACGGTCGCTCGCCTACCTCCAGGCGCTCAAGTGGACGGCGCAAGTCAAGGAAAGAGTGCTGGAGGGCCGAACCTGATCGTGCCGCCCTTGTCCCCCGTGACCGACGAGATCAACGAGCGTTACCTCCAGAAGGCGATCACCGAGACGAACGAACTCGGTGACGAGGTCCGGCGCGCCGGCGACGGGCGGGTGCCTGCGATCGGCTCGGGTCACCCCCTGGCTGACATCTTTCTGCTGAAGTTCCGCCCGCAGCACTCGGAGCTCCAGGAGGGCGTGGCATTCTTCGGCCGGGCCGGCCAGGCGCTCGTGAAGTCGCTCCAGCGCCTCCACATCGACCCGCTCGCCGTCTACGGGACGAACTGCTTCAAGTTCGACGGCGGCGACGAAGAGCAGGCGGCCGACTGGCTGCTGCGCGAGCTGCACATCGTGCAGCCGAAGCTCGTCGTCGTCATGGGCGAGGAAGCCCTCGCGTTCCTGAGCGAGCTCGAGTTCCCGCTCTCGTCCGTGCTGGAAGCCAAGCCCGGAGAGCTCCAGCGGTGGACGCCGACGGCCGAGGGGCTCTACGTGCCCGACATCGACGCCGCGCTCGACGAACAGGCGGCGAAGACCCGCTTCTGGCAGGCACTGAAGACGCTCGGGCCCTGGTGGGCAGAGCTTCCGCCGTACTGATCCGCGACGCCGTGACCCCGCGGGTTGCGGCCTTCGCCGTCCTCGTCGCCGCGCTCGCCGGGTACTACGCGGCGCACGACGAGTTCGTCGACCTGTCGAAGTGGTGGGACATCGGGTTCCTCGCCCTCTGTCTGATCCCCGCGATCTTCGCGCTGGTGTACCTCGCACTGCCGTTGCGGCGGTCGCAGAGGCTCTTGGCTGTCGCGCTCGCCTTCCTCGTGCTGACGGTCCTCGCGGAGGTGGCCGGGCTCGAGGGGCTTTCGAGCTTCTCGAAGCTCGCGCTGATGACGGCGCTCGGCTTCTGGTTCCTGGACTACTTCGAGAGCGTCCTCTGGGTCGCGCTCGTCGCGCTGATCATCCCCTGGGTGGACGCGATCTCGGTCTGGCGCGGCCCCACGGGACACATCGTCGAGAACGAACCGGGCTTCTTCGACCGCGTCGCGTTCGCCTTTCCGCATCCCGGCGAGCCGACCGCGGCGCTGCTCGGCCCGCCCGACCTCCTCTTCTTCGCGCTCTTCCTCGCCGCGGCCGCCCGCTGGAACCTCCGGGTCGGCTGGACCTTCGCCGCCCTCACCCTCTCCCTCGGCCTCACGCTCGTGATCGGGGTGGTGTGGGAGTCGGCGGGACTTCCGGCCCTGCCCGGGCTCGCCTTCGGCTTCCTGATCCCGAATGCAGACCTCCTCTGGCGCGAGTTCCAGCAGTGGCGGCGGGAACGGCGCGCAGCAGAGCCTGCGTGATGGCGCAGGTCGCTAGATCGCGGTGCGTTCCAGAAGCGAGACGCACTCGACGTGCGGGGTGTGCGGGAACATGTCGACCGGCCGGGCGCGCTTGAGCTCGTAGCCCCAGTCGTCCCGTAGCTGTTTGAGGTTCCCGGCGAGCGTCGTCGGGTTGCAGGAGACGTAGACGATGCGCGGCGCGCCGATGCGGCCCAGGCGCCGGACGGCTTTGTTCGTGAGGCCGGCCCGTGGCGGGTCGACGACGACGACGTTTGGATTCCCCGACCGATCCCGGAGCTCCTCGACCGCCTGGCCGACGTCGCCCGCGAAGAATGCGGAGTTCGTGATCCCGTTCAGGTCTGCGTTCTCGATCGCGCAGGCAATCGACTCCTCCGAGACGTCCACGCCCCACACCGTCAACGCCTTCCCGGCCATCGTCAGGCCGATCGTCCCGATGCCGCAGTAGAGATCCCAGACCGTTTCCTCGCCGGTCAGGCCCGCGGCCTCGACGGCGAGGCCGTAAAGCCGCTCGGCCATCTCCGTGTTCGTCTGAAGGAACGCGTTCGGCCGGACGCGGAAGCGGAGGCCGCAGAGCTCCTCCTCGATTGCATCCTCGCCCCAGAGGAGCGTCGTCGGGAGGTTGTTCGTGACCTCCGCGGGCCGGTCGTTCACGGCGTGGTGGACCGAGCGCACCTCCGGGAACCGGCGCACGGCCTGGACGAAGCTCTCCGGCAGCTCTCCCGGGGCGGTGA
>JBKKAR010000187.1:0-4697 GCA_046714355.1 Gaiellaceae bacterium
GCCATCACTTCGACTTGCCGTTTCTCCGGGTCGGCGCGGCCTTCGCGCTCGAGCACGTCTTTGAGCGCACTGATCGAGACTTCCAGCTGGTCGAGCGAAGGTTCCCGCGTCGTCAGCCGCTGGAGCCACAGGCCAGGCGCCAGGAGCGTCATCAGGACGCGGTTGCCGGTGTGCTTGCCCGCGAAGCGAATCAGCTCGTAGGCAATCCCGGCGATGACGGGCAGGAGCAGGATCCGGCTGGCGATCAGCCAGTACCAGGTCGGGCGCCCGAAGAACGCAAAGACGAAGATCGCGATCACCATCACCCAGAGGAGGAACGCGGTTCCGCACCGGGGGTGGATGAGGCTGTAGCGCTGCACCCGCTCGGGCGTGAGCTCGTCGCCCGCCTCGTACGCGTTGATCGCCTTGTGCTCGGCGGCGTGGTACTGGAAGACGCGCTTCAGATCGGGGAGGAACGAGATCAAGACGAGGTAGAGGATGAAGATCGTGACCCGGATCAGACCCTCGACGACGACGAAGAGGCCGGTGCCCTCGATCGGCAGCCAGTTCGTGATCAGCGCCGGGGTGATCTTGAAGAGGAGGAGCGCAAACCCGATCGCGATCGCGAACGCGAAGATGAGCGCGCCGCGGCCGATCTCGGTCGAGACCTCCTCGTCGTCACCCTCTTCCTGGGCCGCGTAGTTCGCGGAGATCGCAAGGGCGCGGAAGCCGATCGCGAGCGACTCGCCCAATGCGACGATCCCGCGGATGACCGGCAGGCGGAAGAACCTGTGCCGCGCCATCACCGAGTTGATCTCGTGGTTCAGCTGCGCGATCTCGCCGTCCTGCTTGCGAACCGCGAGCGACCAGTTCGAAGGCCCACGCATCATCACGCCCTCGAGGACGGCCTGACCACCGATGGGTGCGCTCATACCTTCCTCAGCTTAGGCGTCGCTTGCGATGCCGTTTGAGGCCGTACCGGCTTTGCCGGCGCGGCCGGTCCCCATTCCGGCTAGCCCTTGCGGGCGCCGCCGGCCCGCTCCAGGCGCCGCTGGAAGCGCTCCACCCGGCCGCCGGTGTCGACCAGCTTCTGCTTGCCCGTGTAGAACGGGTGGCAGTTCGAGCAGATCTCGACGTGCATCTCCGCCTTGGTCGACCGCGTCTCGAACGTGTTGCCACACGAGCACTGGACGGTCGCAAGAACGTAGTCGGGATGGATTTCGGGCTTCATGGCTGAGCCAGGATAGCAGCGGCCGTCTGGGCTGAGACGTTGCCGCCCGAGACGACGCAGACCACTGTCTGGCCCTCCTCGACGCCCACTTTTCCGGTCATCAGCGCAGCGACTGCGGCAGCTCCGGCCGGCTCGCAGGCCAGCTTCGCGCGCTCGTAGAGCAGACGCGTCCCGGCCTCGATCTCGTCCTCCTCGACCAGCAGAACCTCGATTCCGCGCTCCTGCGCGATCTGGAGCGGCAGCTCCCCGGCGAAGGGCGAGTTGAGCCCGTCGGCGATGGAGTCGGGCTCGACCGGAACGGGCCTGCCCGCCTCCAGCGCGGCGTGCAGCGCCCGCGCCCTGCGCGGCTCGACGCCGATGACGCGAGCATCCGGGAGCGCGGTGGCGATGCCTGCGATCAGCCCACCGCCGCCAACCGGCACGACGACGACGTCGACCTCGGGCACATCCTCCGCGATCTCCAGCCCGACCGTCCCCTGCCCCGCGACGATCAGCGGGTCGTCGAACGGATGGACGAACGTCCGGCCCGTCTCGGCCTGCAGCTGGTGGAGCCGGTCGAAAACGACCGCGGGCCCTTCCGCCTCCTGATCGACCGCAGCGCCGTAGCCGAGCGTCGCCACGAGTTTCGCCTCACTGGCGTTCTGCCACATGACGATGAGAGCGTCGAGCCCCTCCAGGGCGGAGCAGTAGGCGAGCGCCTGCGCGTGGTTCCCTGCCGAGACGCCGATCACTCCCGCCGCCCGCTCCTCGTCGGTCAACGACCGAAGTTTGTTCAGCACGCCGCGCGGCTTGAAGGAGCCGGTGCGCTGGAAGAGCTCCGCCTTCAGGAAGACGCGAGGCCCGAGCGTCGCGAAGCTGAAGACCGGCGTCCGATGGAGCCTGCCGGCGATCCTCGCCTGCGCCTCGACAACGTCTCCGATCGCGAGCGGCACGGATCGATCGTATGCCGACACCGAACCGTTTTTGCTCCGTGCGCGAACCAGGGGCGTCCTAAATCGATGAGGGGGTACAGATGTTGAATACCAGCCCGGAGCAGGAATCAGCGCTCCAGGAACTGGCACGCGATCCCGGATCGCGGAAAGAGTTCCTCAGGAAGATGGGACGTGGCGTAGCCGCCACGTCAGCATTCGGGCTCTTCCTAGCCGCCTGCGGCGGCGACGACGACTCGAGCGGCGGCGCCGGCACCACCACACAGACCGACACCGCGATGAAGGAGTCGGGCGACCTGGCGATCGTGAACTACGCCCTGACGCTCGAGTACCTCGAGACGGCGTTCTACGCTGACGTCGCGGCCAGCGGTCTCTTCAAGGGCGCCCAGCTCGAGATGATCAAGACGATCGGCGAGCAGGAGCAAGCGCACGTAGCGGCGCTCGAAGGCACCGCCGGCAGCCTCGGCACGCCGGCTGCGAAGCCCATGACGAAGTTCCCGCTGGATAGCGCCGAGAGCGTGCTCGAGCTGGCTGCGACCGTCGAGAACCTCGGCGCGGCTGCCTATCTCGGACAGGCCGCCAAGATCAAGAGCAAGGAGATCCTTGCTGCCGCGCTCGCGATCCACACCGTGGAGGCACGCCATGCCGCCGCGCTGAACACGCTCACCGGGAAGTCGTTCGTGCCGGACGGCGCCTTCGCAGCTCCCGCCACGATGGACGAGGTGCTCGCGGCGGTCAAACCATTCATCGTCAGCTAGCTGACAACGGCCAAGAAAAGGAGATCGAGATGCATCAGAACACGCTCGCGGCCGACCAGCTCGCCGCGGTGGAGATCGAGGGACTGACCCGAAGCTCATTCATCCTCAAGGGCGCACTGGTCGCAGGATCCGTGTACGGGGCGACCGCAGTCGGGCCCTTCGTGAAGACGGCGCTCGCCCAGGGCGGCGACGTCGAGATCCTCAACTTCGCCCTCACCTTGGAGTACCTCGAGGCTGAGTTCTACGTCAAGGGCGTCGCTCTCGGATTGAGCGGCGAGGTTCTCACTGTCGCGCGTGAGATCGGAGCCAACGAGCAGGAGCACGTCGAAGCTCTCTCCTCGACGATCAGCGACCTCGGCGGAACGCCGGCGAAGAAGCCGACGTTCGCGTTTCCGATCAAGGACCAGAAGTCGTTCCTCGCGCTGGCCCAGACCCTCGAAGACACCGGCGTGAGCGCCTACAACGGAGCCGCCCCGGGCATCCAGTCGATGGAGGTGCTCAGCGCGGCAGGCAGCATCGCGCAGATCGAGGCTCGGCACGCAGCCCGGATCAGGCTGATCAACAAGGTGCCTCCGGCCCCGGTCGCGTTCGACGAAGCACTGGAAAAAGCGGCCGTTCTCAAGGCCGTCATGCCACTCATCAAGGCGTAACGCCTAGGTGAGCCTGTACTCGGGCCCGGCGCCCCCTTCGGGGGGCGTCAGGCGCCCGCCCTTGGCGGTGATCGCGCCGCACTGGACGCAGTTGGAAGGCGTCACCTCGACACCGTCCTCCTTCGCCTCGTAGACCTGGGCCGGACACATCCGCTCCCACAGGAGCGCGACCTCGCCCGGAACGTCCAGCTGCAGCTTGATGTGGTTCGGGGCGTCGTCCCGCGTCTTGTTCCCGGACAGGAAGACCGACGAGAGCTTGTCGAACGTCAATTGGCCGTCGGGTTTCGGGTACCGGGTGGCACGGTCGGTCTTGAAGAGCTCCTGCTCCGCGTCCCGCTCCGTTTTCGCGTTGCCCGGCGGGAACTTGCCGAAGCTCGCCGTCATCGCGCCTGCCATCGCTCCGCCGATCCAGAAGCCCTTCCCGAACGCCTGCCGCATGTTGCGGACGCGCTTCAGGTCGTCCCAGATAAACGTCTCTCGGATCGCCTGGTCGTACCCGGCCAACGCGCCGGGCGTCCAGGGCGTCTTTCCACGCTGGAGCGCGGCGAACGCAGTCTCGGCCGCCAGGCGGCCGGACTCGATCGCGTAGTGGATGCCCTTCAGGGCGGGGACGTTCACGAAGCCCGCGCCGTCGCCGGTGATCAGGAGCCCGGGAGCGTGCATCCGGCGCGGAACGGCGACGAAGCCGCCCTCGGGGATCGTCTTCGCACCCCAGCCGATGCGCTCGCCGCCCTCGAGGATCCGGCGGACGAGCTTGTGCGTTTTCAGCTCCTGCAGGAGGTCGTGGACGGAAAGCTCGACGTCGCGGTAGTCGAGCCCGACGACCAACCCGAGCGTGACCATGTCGTCGCCCATCGGGTAGATGAACGAGCCGCCGAACTCGCGGTAGCGCTTGCCGCCGCGAAGGGGCCAGCCCATCGTGTGGATCACCCGGTCGAGAGGCTTCGGGACCTTCCAGACCTCCTTCACCCCCAGCGCCCACACCTGCGGGCTGCCGCCCTGGAGCCCGAAACGCTCGATCGCCACGCCCGTCAGATGACCCTGCGTCCCCTCCGCCAGCACGGTCACGCGCCCGGTGATATCCGAGCCCGCCTCGAAGTTCGGCAGCGGCTCGCCGCCCCTCCCCCGGCCCTTGTCGCCGGTCCTGATC
>JBKKAR010000188.1:0-2931 GCA_046714355.1 Gaiellaceae bacterium
GGAGGTCGACTGGGAGGTCCGCGACGCGTTCATCCCGGGCAAGGACAAGCCGGCGTTCGAGCAGAAGAACGTCGAGTTCCCGAAGTTCTGGTCGCAGACGGCGACGAACATCGTCGCCCAGAAGTACTTCCGCGGCCGCCTCGGCTCACCCGAGCGTGAGACGAGCGTCAAGCAGATGATCGGCCGCATCGTCGACACGATCGGCCGCTGGGGCCGCGACGGCGGCTACTTCGCCGACGAGGACGAGGCGACGACCTTCGAGGACGAGCTGAAGGCGATCCTCGTCAACCAGCTCGCGGCGTTCAACTCCCCGGTCTGGTTCAACGTCGGCTTCGAGGAGAAGCCGCAGTGCTCCGCCTGCCAGCCTCACCGGGCGCTCGTCTCGACACCGGACGGGCTGGTCCGCATCGGCGAGCTCGTCGAAGAGGACCAGATCGGCCGGGAGGTCTACGACGCGAACGGGACGACGAGGATCGTCGCCGTCAAGGCGAACGGCGTGAAGGAAGTCTTCCGGGTCGCTCTCCGGAACGGGAGCTTCATCGAGGCGACCGCGGACCACGTCGTCAAGGCTGTGGGCGCCCGCCGTACCCAACCTTCCTGGCTCCGGGTCGACCAGCTCGAGCAGGGTATGCGGCTTCATTTGCACCCGCATCGGGCCAAGGTCGCGCAACGCGCGCTTGTCCCCGCGGGCGCCGGGCTGCCCGATGAGCCGACGGAAGAGCCGGAGGACGCCGTGGCGGTATCGGAAGCCGCACTCGCCGGCTGGCTTCAGGCCGACGGGTTCGTCGGTCAGTACGACCATGGGACGAACCGCTCACTGACGGTCGAGTTCCAGGTCGCGACGGACGAGGAGTACGACTGGGTCGTCGAGCACCTCGACCGCGTCTTCCCAGATGTCCACCGCAACGTCCGGGAGGTCGCAATGCAGGACTCGTCGCTGCGCTTCCGGCGCGTGCGACTGTACGGCGAGGAGCTGCGCGACTTCGTCGATCGGTGGCAGCTCCTGCTCCGGGGCACGACGATTCGCGTCCCCGAACAGCTCTGGACGGCATCCCACTCCGAGATCTGCGCCTACCTTCGCAGCATCTTCCAGGCCGACGGCTACGTCACGGTGCGTCGCGACCGCGGCTTCGAGAACGGCCGTGTCGCCTTTGCCGTCATCGGCGAGCGCTGGGCCGAAGACGTGCAGCTACTGCTGAATCTGGTCGGCATCTACTCGCGGCGCCTTCGCAAGCGGGAGGCCCGGCCCGACCGGCACGATCTGCACGAAGTCCAGATCAGCATCGGATCGGAGCGGGCCCGCTTCGCGGAGCTCGTGGGGTTTGTCAGCGAGGAGAAGCGAGAGAAGCTGCTCGAGTCTCTTTCCCTCCGGAACCTGAAGCACTGTCCCGACCTTCGCGAGGAAGAGATCGTCTCGATCGAATCGCTCGGACTCGAGGATGTCTACGACATCCAGACTGAGTCCGGCGAGTACCTCTCCAACAACGTCGCGGTCCACAACTGCTTCATCCTCTCGATCGAGGACGACATGGACTCGATCCTCGACTGGATCCGCCGGGAGGGCGTCATCTTCCGCGGCGGCTCGGGCTCGGGCGTCAACCTCTCGACGCTGCGCTCATCGAAGGAGCAGCTCTCGAAGGGCGGTTACGCCTCCGGGCCGGTCAGCTTCATGCGCGGCGCCGACGCCTCCGCCGGGACGATCAAGTCCGGCGGCAAGACCCGGCGCGCCGCGAAGATGGTCGTGCTCGACGTCGACCATCCCGACATCGAGGACTTCATCTGGTGCAAGGCGCGCGAGGAGGAGAAGGCGCGCGTGCTCGAGGCGGCCGGCTACGACATGTCGCTGGACTCGCCCGACTGGAGCTCGATCCAGTACCAGAACGCGAACAACTCGGTGCGCGTCACCGACTCCTTCATGGAGGCCGTCGAGTCCGACGCCGACTGGAATCTCACCGCCCGCACGGACGGGGCCGTCCTGGAGACCGTTTCCGCGCGCAAGATCCTGAAGGACATGGCCGAGGCGGCCTGGCGCTGCGCGGACCCGGGCGTCCAGTACGACACGACGATCAATTCGTGGCACACGGTTCCGAACACGGGCCGGATCAACGCGTCCAACCCGTGCTCCGAGTACATGTCCATTGATGACAGTGCGTGCAACCTCGCCTCGCTGAACCTCCTGAAGTTCCGGCGCGAGGACGGCGAGCTCGACGTCGAGGCATTCGAGCACGCGGTCGACGTCCTCTTCCTGGCGCAGGAGATCCTCGTCGGCTTCTCGTCCTACCCGACGCCCGAGATCGAGGCGAACGCAAGGGCCTACCGCCAGCTCGGGCTCGGCTTCGCGAACCTCGGCGCCCTGCTGATGGCGCGCGGCCTCCCGTACGACTCGGACGAGGGTCGGGCGTACGCCGCCGCCGTGACGGCGCTGATGACCGGCCGCGCCTACCGCAAGTCGGCCGAGATCGCGAAGCGGATGGGCTCCTTCGACGGGTACCAGAGGAACGCCGCCGCAATGATCGGCGTGATTGCCAAGCACCGCGCGGCGGTCGGGAACATCGAGCACACGGACTCGGTGCCGGACGACCTGCTCGGCGCCTGCCGCACGGCGTGGGACGAGGCGCTGAACCTCGGCGAGGTGAGCGGCTACCGCAACGCGCAGGCGACCGTGCTCGCTCCGACCGGCTGCCTCGTCGGCGAGAGCCTCGTCTCGACGAGCCGCGGACTCGTCCGACTGCGCACGCTCGGCGACCCGGTGGGCTCGAAGTGGCAGGACCTCGACGTCGAGGTCGCGACGGACGACGGCCCTCGCGAGGCCACGCGGTTCTACGTCAACGGCTTCGAACAGGTCGTCTCGATCGAGACAGGCCGCGGCTACCGCATTCAGGGAACCCCGATGCACCGGATCAAGGTCGTCGACGGCGAGGGCAACTGGGC
>JBKKAR010000189.1:0-3250 GCA_046714355.1 Gaiellaceae bacterium
TACCTGCTGCACGAGGCGCCGTGCTCGGTGCTGATCGCGCGCCCGACGGAGGAGCGGGAGCGCTGGCCGCGTTCGATTGTGGTCGGCACGGACGGGTCGCCCGCCGCCATTGCGGCCACGGCGGTCGCCTACGCTCTGGCGAAGCGGTTCGGTGCCCGCGTTCGGGCCCTTGTCGCGACGGGCGGGAAGCCGCTCGACCACGAAAAACTTCGCTCGGTCGAGAACGTCGAATTCGACGAGCGCAAGCCAGCCGATTATCTCGCCGCCGCCTCGAAGGATGCTGATCTGCTGGTTGTCGGCAGCCGCGGCCTACACGGCTTCGCCGCGCTTGGCAGCGTCAGCGAACGGGTCGCGCACAAAGCGAGCTGCCCCGTCCTCGTCGTGCGGTAGACGGCGGGCTCGGCCTCTTCTCGCAGGCCGCGTTCGACGTCGAGCAGTTGCGCAAGGGGATGGAGGTCGAAATCGAGCACGGGCTCACCCCGCGCTCTGTCTCAGTCGTTTGATCGAGTGCGGCATCGACTCCGCCGCGGATCCAGCTCCGTTCTATGAGCTGCATGGTCGTCGAGTCCGGAGCGGCGCCATTGCGGAGAACGCGCAACGTCAATCCGTGTAGTCCCGGATGCCGCCGGCCGCGTGGCGGCGAATGCTCTACGCAATGGCCACCGCAGTCTTCGACGATCGATTGGAGGGACACGATGAAACGCATCGTCATCGCCACAGACGGCAGTGACGGAGCCGGCGACGCGCTCGAGCAGGGCTTTGCGCTTGCATCCGAACTCGGCGCCAAGGTCTTCGTCCTCTACGTTCGCCCCGGGCCGGTGTCATACGTAGGGGCGCCCTCCTACCAGGCCGTGATCAACGAGGAAGCGCGCCGTGCACGAGAAGTGATCGACGACGCCAAGGTCCGCGCATCGCGGTATGACGTCGAGGTCGAGTACGACGTGCTCGAGGGTGACCCTGTGAACGGCGTCCTTGCACTGGCACACTCGCGAGACGCGGATCTGATCGTGGTGGGCTCTCGAGGACTGGGAACGGTGTCGAGCGTTCTGCTCGGCAGCGTTTCGAAGGCGATCCTTCACCGCGCCGATCGTCCGGTGCTCGTGATGAAGCCACACGTCCACAGCGGCGAACCGGCTGAGCTGGTGGCGGGCTGACATGCCAGGCCCTCTGAAGGTCCTGATCGCCGGCGCCGGCGTCGCGGGACTCGAGGCGACACTCGCGCTGCGGGCGCTTGCCGAGGAACGCGTGGAAATCGAGGTCGTGGCTCCGAACGAGGACTTCGTCTACCGGCCGATGTCCGTCGCCGAGCCTTTCCGACAGGGCGAGATCCGGCACTTCCCGATCAGGCGTCTCGTCGAGCTCGCCGGCGGGAGACTGACGGCCGGCACACTTGTGAGCGTCGATCTCGACGCGCGCCGCGGCAAGACAGACGACGGAATCGAGCTCGAGTGGGACGTGTTGCTGCTCGCTCCGGGCGCGCAACCGCGGGAAGCGGTGCCGGGCGCACTGACCTTCCAGGGGCCCGGGAGCGTCAAACCGCTCACGGACCTCGTCGACGACGCCCTGGCCGGGCAGGTGAGCTCGATTGCCTTCGCGCTTCCGACCCCCGCTGCGTGGCCGCTGCCGCTGTACGAGCTGGCGCTGATGGCGGCGATCCGCCTCGCAGACGCGGGAAACCGGGACGTGCCGCTGATGTTCGTGACGCCGGAAGACGCGCCGCTGGCGGTCTTCGGGAGGGAGGCGAGCGACTCCATGAGCAGGCTGCTCGACAGCCGCGGCATCGCCCTTCAGCCCGGGACGACCCCCGTCGCCTTCCGCACCGGGCTCCTGAAAGTGATCCCCGGCCCGCCGCTCGCGGTCGATCGCGTCGTCGCGCTGCCGCTCCTCGAGGGCACGCCGATCCAAGGGCTCGAGCAGGACGCTCGCGGTTTCGTCCGGACCGACTTGTACGGCCGGTTCGAGGGCAGGGATGACGTCTATGCCGCAGGCGACTTCACGACGTTCCCGATCAAGCAGGGCGGGATCGCCACGCAGCAGGCCGATGCGGCCGCAACGTCCATCGCAGCGTTGGCGGGCGCGCAGGTCGAGCCGACGCCGTTCCGGCCGATCCTCCGAGGACTGCTGCTCACCGGGCTGACGCCCCGTTATCTCAGGTCCGACCCGCTCACCGACGAGATCGAGATCGACGCCGAGCCGCTCTGGTGGCCGCCCGCGAAGATCGTCGGCCGCCACCTCGCTCCGTTCCTGGCCGAGCACCTCGGCCTCGCGGTGGGGCCACCTGCGGGACAGCTGCCGCCCGACGCCGTGCCGGTCGACGTCGAGCTCGACAGGTTCCACGCTTCGTCGACCGCGTACTAGCGATTGTTGCCGAGCTGATCGAGCAGGCGGAGTTCCGCAGCGCGACGCTCACCGACGTCGACGCGCACGAGCTCGTCTCCGGTGGGAAGGCGGGCAACCTCGTCCGAGGGTCCCGCGGCAAGCCGGCCGCGGACGAGCACGCGCTCACCGATCTGCTTCAGCGCCTCTCCAGGATCGGCGAAGACCTCCCCGAGGTTGCCGAGCTCGACCTGAACCCGGTGATCGCCCGCCTGGACGGCTGCGTCGCGGCGCGGGTCCGGGTCGTGCGCCCTGCCGCGTCGGCGCGGGCGAAGACCTGGTAGCGGCTTTCCCGCGGGGTTGGCTCCGTACCGCCCCGGATTCCAGGTGTCTGTCGCGCCGGGAGCATAGGGTTGAAGGATGTTCGAAATGCTCGACTTCACGCAGGGCTGGTCATGGTTCGTCGCGGGGCTTGGCACGACGCTCTTCTTCGCGATCCTCGTCGTCCTCGGCAGCCGCGGGCTCCACGGCTTCTCGGCGCGAGGGAGCGTCGGCGAGCGAGCCGGGCATCGCGCCACATGCTCGGTACTCGTCGTCCGCTAGATGATCTGCCCACACAGGTTGTGAACGGCTGAGAGAGATACATCCGGCCCTCCTTTGAGAGTTGTGCGGGTCCGCCAAGACCTGCGTCCCCAAAGGAGGGCCGTGATGGAGTTGCACGCTAACGCGAAGCTCGGACTGGCTGGCCGGCGGCCGAGGCACCCGCGGGCTCATCGACGTCGACCGCGGACGGCGTCGCCGCCGGCGAGAAGGTCGCCGCTCTCCTCATCGCCCTGCGCGCCGGCGATGGCTTCCGGGCACCGGTGACCTACACGCCGCCGAACCCACCGATCCCCGGGGTCTGGATCCCGACTGCGCCCTCGCCGCCGATCGG
>JBKKAR010000190.1:0-13940 GCA_046714355.1 Gaiellaceae bacterium
GTCCCCGTCCTGATCGCAGGCCTGCTCGCGATGGTCGCCGCCGTCGTGATCGGGCCGAAGTTCATCGAAGTGCTCCGCTCGAGGAATATCGGCCAGCAGATCCGCGCGGAAGGCCCGGCCACGCACGTCGTCAAGCAAGGAACACCGACGATGGGCGGCCTCCTTATCCTCGCGTCGGCCGTCGTGCCCTTCCTCTTCCTCTCGCAGTACACGGCTGAGGGTATGACCGTTCTCTTCATGGTGCTCGGCTGCGCGCTGATCGGGTTCACGGACGACTACCTCAAGGTGCGTCGGCGCCATTCGCTCGGCCTGCCGGGACGCTGGAAGATGATCGGACTGGTCGCCGTGACTATCGGTGCCGTGCTCCTCCTCAACGAGAGCGCGAGCTTCACGACCGACATCTACGTGCCCGTCGTCGGCTGGACGCTCGATCTCTCTTTCGGCTACTACGTCCTGCTCTTCCTCGTCATCGGCGGCACCGTGAACGGCGCGAACCTCACGGACGGGGTCGACGGCCTCGCAGCGGGAACCGTGGTGATCATGCTCCTCACGTTCCTCGCCGTCGCCGGGATCGCGTGGATCCGCTCGGGCGACCCGGGTGCTCGGAGCGAAACCTACCTCGATCTTGCGACCCTGGCGGCTGCGCTGGTCGGAGGAACCATCGGATTCCTCTGGTACAACGCCTTCCCCGCCGAGGTGAACATGGGCGACACCGGCTCGTTCGCGCTCGGCGGAGCCATCGCCGGATTCGCTGTCGTGACAGGTACCGAGATCCTGCTCCCGCTCATCGCGGGGATCTTCGTCATCGAGGTGATGTCGTTGATCATCCAGGTGGTGAGCTTCAAGCGGACCGGCAAGCGCGTCTTCCTGATGGCGCCGATCCACCACCACTTCGAGATGAAGGCCTGGTCGGAGACCAAGATCATGGTGCGCTTCTGGATCGTCGCGGCGATCCTCTGCGGAGCGGCGTTCGCCCTCTACTACCGGTACTTCCCAGGGTTCCGCCCCGACCTCGTCTCATGACGGCGCTCGTCGTGGGCCTGGCGCGGTCGGGCCGGGCGGCGGCGCTGGCGCTGGCCAGGCGAGGGGATCGAGTCGTCGCCGTCGATCGCGCGGCTGACGCGGACGCCGGGAGGCTCGCGGAGGCGGGCGTCGAAATCCACCTCGGAACCGAGGAGACCTCGTTGCTGGAGGGAGTGGACGTCCTGATCAAGAGCCCCGGAGTGCCCTCCGAGGCACCGCTCGTGAGAGCGGCGCGGGAGCGGGGAATCCCGGTCTGGAGCGAAATCGAGCTCGGCTCTCGTCTGCTCTCCAACCCGATCCTCGGAGTCACCGGGACGAACGGCAAGACGACGACGAGCGAGCTCCTCGGAGCGATGTTCGGCGCGCCGGTGGCGGGCAACGTCGGCCGCGCGTTGACGGAGCTCGACGCCGAGGTCGACGCAGAAGACTGGATCGTCTGCGAGCTCTCCAGCTTCCAGCTCGAGGACGTCCACGACTTCCGCCCACGAATTGCCGTCCTCCTCAATCTCGAGCCGGACCATCTCGACCGCCACGGGTCGTTCGAGGCGTACAGGGACGCCAAGCTGCGCGTCTTCGAGAATCAGGGCCCGGATGACGTCGCGATCCTTCCGCGCGGCTTCGGGCAGGTGCCGGGGCAGGCGAAGCGGGTCGAGTTCTCGGGCGACGACCAGCTTCCCGCGGAGCCTCGCATCCCGGGAGCGCACAACCGGGAGAACGCCGCAGCGGCGACCGCGGCCGCCCGTGCCGCCGGGATCTCGGAGGAACAGATCGCCGAGGCGCTCCGCACATTCCCAGGTGTGCCGCACCGTCTCGAGCTCGTCGCGGAGATCGACGGCGTTCGGTATGTCAACGACTCGAAGGCGACGAATGTCGCGGCTGCAATTCGTGCGCTGGCTTCGTTTGACGCACCAATCGTGCTGATCGCAGGCGGCCGGCCGAAAGGTGAGAGCTTCCGGCCTCTCGCCGAGGCGGCCGTCGGGCGCGTTAAGTACTTGTGCGCCGTCGGCGAGGCCGAGGAGGAACTGATCCGCGAGTTCGAGCGCGTCGGCATCGATTGCGAAGACAGCGGGATCGTCGTATCCGCCCTGCTCGATGCCGTTGTCGTCACGAAACCGGGTGACGTCGTTCTGCTCTCACCTGCCTGCGCGAGCTACGACCAGTTCGAGAACTTCGAGGCTCGAGGCGAAGCGTTCCGTGACGCCGTTCATGGATGGCCCGGAGGAAAGTGGTGAAGAAGGGCCAGTTCGAAGGGCAGTTGCTGCTGCTCATCACCCTGGCGCTCACCGCTTTCGGGCTCGTGATGGTGTTCAGCGCGACGTCCGGCCAGGCGACACTCGGCGACGGGGACGCCTCGTACTACCTCCGTAAGCAGGGCCTCTACGCGGTCCTCGGCGTCGTGCTGCTCTTCCTCGCTCGCCGCTGGAGCTTCCGGGCGCTCCGTCCGCTGGCGCCGACGCTGGTCGTCGCGAGCCTCGGCCTTCTCGTAGCCGTCCTCGCGATCGGCCAGACGGTCAACGGGGCCAAGCGCTGGCTGCAGTTCGGCCCGGCCGTGTTCCAGCCTTCCGAGCTCGCGAAGCTCGCGCTCCTGATCTGGGTCGCGGCGTATCTCTCGAGGCATCCGGCGCCACGGACTCTCGGCGAGTTGTTCAAGCCCATCGGCCTCGTCACCGGCGCGTTCTGCGTGCTCTTCCTGGCCGAGCCGGATCTGGGGACGGCGATCACGGTCGTCCTCATGCTCGGAGGGATCTTGGTCGTCTCCGGCGCTCCCGCCCGGTTGCTGGCCACCGCCGGCGGGCTCGTGGTCGCGCTCGTCCTCGCCGCCGCCTGGTTCGAGCCCTACAGGCGCGCGCGACTCCTCACCTTCCTCAACCCGTGGGACGACCCGCAGGGCACCGGCTACCAGACCGTGCAGGCGATGCTCGGGCTCGGATCCGGAGGGGTCTTCGGCGTCGGTCTCGGCGAGGGCGTCTCGAAGAACTTCTACCTCCCCGAGGCGCACACGGACATGATCTTCGCGATCGTCGGCGAGGAGCTCGGCCTGGTCGGTACGACGGCGCTGATCGCCGCCTATGCGGCGTTCGCATACGCGGGCTTCCGGGTGGCGTTGGCCTGCAAGGATCCGTTCGGGAAACGTCTTGCCGCCGGCCTCACGACGCTGGTGTGCGGGCAGGCGCTGATCAACATCGCGGCCGTCATGGGCATCGCGCCGCTCACCGGGATCACGCTGCCCTTCGTCTCGTACGGCGGGTCGAGTCTCGTCGTCGGGCTCGCCGGAGTCGGGATCCTCCTTAACATCGCGGGCGACCGTGGTCGAGCAACGAGCAACCGTGTGCCTGATCGCAGCCGGGGGAACAGCCGGACACGTGCTGCCGGCGATCGCAGTCGGCGAAGCGCTCCGCGAGCGCGGCGTGAGCGTGACGTTCGCCGGGTCGCCGGATCGCGTTGAGGCGAGTCTCGTCCCCGAGGCGGGATTCGAGTTCGACGCTTTCCGGGTGGTCGGACTGCCCCGGCGTCCCGGTGTGGAGCTCGCGCGCTCGCTCCTTCGCGCGGGCGGCGCGATTCGCCAGAGTCGCGGCATCCTGCGGCGGCGGCGTCCGGACGTCGTGCTCGGAGCCGGCAGCTTCGTCGCGGGCCCGATGGTGCTTGCCGCTGCCTCGATGCGGATTCCGGCGGCAGTCACTGAGGCTGACGCCCACCTCGGGCTCGCCAACCGGCTCGCGGCGCCGTTCGCGCGCCGGGTCTTCCTCGCGTACGAGCTGGACGGGCTCGGGCCGCCGAAGTATCGGGTGGTAGGGCGCCCGATTCCCGCTCGCTCGCGGCCCCTGCCGCGCGCGGAGGCCCGAGCTGGTCTCGGCCTGCCGGCGGACGGGCGCATCCTCGGCGTCTTCGGCGCCCGCGCGGGAGCGAAGAGCCTCAACGAACTCGCTGTGGAGACCTGGGGGAAGGAGGGCCCGGTCGTGCTCCACCTCTCCGGCGAGCGCGACTACAAGGCGCTGCACCCGAGGGTCGAGCGCCGGGACTACCACCTCCTGCCGACCGTGGACGCCTTTGGAGAGGCGCTCTCGGCCGTCGACCTCGCCTTGTGCAGGTCGGGCGGAACGGTCTGGGAGCTGGCCGCAGCGGGCCTCCCGGCTGTGCTCGTGCCCTACCCGCACGCCACGAGCGACCACCAGACGAAGAATGCCCGGTACTTCGAGCGAGGCGGCGGCGCAGTCCTGCTTCCCGAGGCGGAGCTCGAACGCGCGCCGGGCCTCGTCGAGTCCCTGCTGGCGGACGAGGCGCGGCTCGGGGAGATGCGCCGCGCAATGCTGCGCCTCGCTCGAGCGGACGCCGCCGTCCGGATCGCCGAGGAGCTGATCGAGCTTGCAGCCGCTCGCCGGTAGGAGGCTGTACTTCGTCGGGATCGGCGGCGCCGGCCTGTCCGGCTACGCACTGCTGGCTCACGCCTGGGGCGGCGAGGTCTCGGGCTGGGATCGCTACGACACTCCCTACCTCGAGCATCTGCCGGACGCCATCCCGGTCACGGTCTCGGACGAGCCCGACCCGCCCCGCGACGCCGAGACGATCGTGTCGACGGCGTTCGCCGGCCGGGTCCCCGGGAGATCGCGAGCGGAGTTTCTCGCGGAGCTCGTCTCGCTCCAGGATTCAATCGTCGTCGCGGGCGCCCACGGAAAGACGACGACCGCCGCGATGATCGCGTTCGTCCTCGATCGGCTCGGTCGCGATCCGGGATTCCTGATCGGTGCCGAGGTTCCGCAGCTGGGTGCGAACGCGCGTGCCGGCTCCGGCTGGCTCGTCGTCGAGGGCGACGAGTCCGACCGGACGATCGAGCAGCTCCGGCCGAAGATCGCAGTCCTCACGAACATCGATCTCGACCACCACACCGAGTTCACGTCCCACGCCGAGGTTGCGGGGCTTTTCGAGCGCTGGCTCGCCGGTGTTCCGCAGACGGTTCGCGGCGATGCGCTCGAGCCCTACGACGGAGAGCTGAACCTGTCGGGGGAGCACAACCGCCGGAACGCGGCGACGGCGCTGGCGGCGCTGGAGCTCGCCGGCGTCGACGGGCGGGAGGCATGGCCGGTCCTGCGCGAGTTCCGCGGAGCCGGCCGGCGACTCGAAGAGGTCGGCGTGGCGGGCGACGTTCGCGTCGTGGACGACTACGCGCACCACCCTGCGGAGATCCGCGCGACGCTTGCTGCGCTGCGGGAGCAGGGCGACGGCCGCATCCTGGCGCTCTTCCAGCCGCACCTCTACTCGCGGACGCGCCACCTGGCGCGGGAGACCGCCGCCGCGCTCGCGGAAGCCGACGTCGTCGCGGTGACGGACATCTACGCGGCACGCGAAGAGCCGGTCGCGGGCGTCACCGGCAAGCTCGTGGTCGACGCGCTCGCCGAGCTTCGACCTGGAATGACGATCGGGTGGACGCCTCTCATCGAGGACGGCGCCCGCTTCCTGGCCGCCCGTACGCGACCCGGCGACGTCGTCCTCACCGTGGGAGCCGGAGACGTCGACCGCGCGGCGCCGATCGTCCTCGAGGAGCTCGAATGACGATCGAAGAGCAGGTCGCGCTTTCGCGGTTCACGACACTGGGAACCGGCGGCCCGGCTCGTTGGTTCGCGAAGCCGGAAAGCCTCGAAGAGCTCGCCGAGGCACTCGAGTGGGCGAGCGAGCGGGACCTTCCCGTGGCCGTCGTCGGGCTCGGTTCGAACCTCCTCGTGGCCGACGACGGCGTCGACGGGCTCGTCCTCAAGCTCGCCGGTGAGCTCGCGTCCGCAGATGTCGAGGGGGAGATGCTCCGCGCAGGAGGCGGTGCACCGCTCGCCGTGTGTCTCCACCGCGCCCGTGCTGCGGCTCTCGGCGGGCTCGAGTTCGCGTGCGCGATCCCCGGAACCGTGGGCGGGGGCGTATGGATGAACGCCGGCGCCTACAATGGCGAGATTGCCGGCGTCCTGGAGCGGGCGCTCGTCGCAGACGCGACCGGATCGAGTTGGCGAACGCCGGTCGAGCTCGGTCTTGAGTACCGGCGCTCGTCCCTCGAGCTCGGCCAGGTCGTCGCCCAGGCCGAGTTTCGGCTCCATCCGAGGCCCGTCGAGGAAATCAAATCGACCGTCGCGGAAATGCAGGCGGCGCGGAAGGCCGCCCAGCCGACGAACAAGCGGACGTTCGGCAGCGTCTTCAAGAACCCTGACCACGAGCTGTCCGCAGGCCGGATGCTGGAGGCCTGCGGCCTGCGCGGCTTCAGGATCGGAGGCGCCCAGATCTCCCCGCGACACGCGAACTTCATCGAGAATGCCGACGGAGCCCGATCGGCCGATGCGATCGCGCTGATGGCCGAGGCCCGTCGGAGGGCACTCGACGAGTTCGGCGTCGAACTGGAGCACGAGGTGCAGCTGCTCGGCGCCATCCAGCTGCCCAGCGCCGGCGAGCGCGTGTAGGAGCGACCTCGGCCGCGGCGAAGTTGGCGGCGTGGCCCGCTCGGCCGTCTCGGCGTCCCCTGCCCTCAGACTCGTCCCTTCGGGGCGATCGCTCGCGGTCGGCTTCGGCCTGCTCGCCGTAGCCCTCGCGCTGTACGCGGGGGCACGGCAGACAGCGGTGTTCGCCGTCGAGGACGTCGAGATCGCCTCGGTTCCGCCGGCGCAGGCCCGCCTCGTCGGCCGTGCTCTCGCCGGGCTCGAGGGAACGAGCCTCCTGCGGATCGATCAGGAGGCGATCCAGCGTCGCCTGGAGACGCTTCCGCATGTCCACCTCCTTGGTTACGACCGCGCATTTCCGAACGGCCTCCGCGTCGAGGTCAGCGTCGAGCGACCGGCGGCCGTACTCAGGCGCGGAAGCGACCGTTGGCTCGTGTCGGCAGAGGGCCGCGTTCTTCGACGCCTCGAGCAGCACCTGCGGCGGCCGCTGCCGGTCGTGTGGATCGAGCGTTCGGTCGAGCCCGAAGTCGGGGCGATCATCGGAGCGGCTGAACCGGCGCGAGCAGTCCGGGCGCTCGCCGAGGTGCGCGCCGCCGACCCCGCGCTCGGACGTCGAGTCTGGTACGTGAAAGTGGGCGAGGAAGAGACGACGACGGCCGTCCTCCGCGACCGGTTCGAGATCCGCCTCGGCGTCGGCGACCTCGCTCTCAAGCTCGCCGTGGCCCGCCGTGTCCTCTTGGCGCTCAGGCGCGAGGGGGAGGTGGCTGCCTATCTCGATGTGAGCGTTGCCGAGAGACCGGTGGTAGGAGAAAGTCTCGACTCTCAGGTCGAGCCTGAGACATAGCCCTTTAGTGTCCCGTTGACAGGCGACTCAACTGCCCCTACCCTGGGGCGTTGCCGTGGCTACTCGAGCCGCGAGCTACAGTCGAGCTTGAGGTGGAGGGACATTGAGCGTACGCGATCAGACAGGGAATTACCTCGCCGTCATCAAGGTCGTCGGTGTCGGCGGCGGCGGATCGAACGCGGTCAGCCGGATGGTCGACGCGGGCCTGACCGGTGTGGATTTCATCGCGGCGAACACGGACGCCCAGGCGCTCCTCGTCGTCGATGCGGACATGAAGGTCCACATCGGCGCCGAGTCGACGCGTGGCCTGGGCGCCGGGGCCGATCCCGAGGTCGGGCGCGCGGCGGCTCAGGAGAGCCGGGACGAGCTGAAGGACGCACTCAAAGGCGCGGACATGGTCTTCGTGACTGCCGGCGAAGGCGGCGGCACAGGGACGGGCGGCGCACCGATCGTGGCCGGGATCGCGCGTGAACTGGGCGCGCTCACCGTCGGCGTCGTCACCAGGCCGTTCGCGTTCGAGGGCCGCAAGCGCTCGGATCAGGCCATGGTGGGGATCGAGGAGCTGCGCGACAACGTCGACACGCTGATCGTGATCGAGAACGACCGCCTGCTCCAGGTGGTCGAGAAGCGCACCTCGATCGTCGACGCCTTCCGGATGGCCGACGACATCCTGCGCCAGGGCGTGCAGGGCATCACCGATCTGATCACTGTGCCCGGGATCGTCAACCTGGACTTCGCGGACGTTCGGGCGATCATGTCCGACGCCGGATCGGCTCTGATGGGAATCGGTACGGCCTCGGGCGAGAGCCGCGCCGCCGAGGCGGCTCACACGGCGGTTTCGTCGCCGCTCCTCGAGTCGTCGATCGAGGGAGCCACGGGCGTGCTGCTCAACATCACCGGCCCGGCCGACATGGGTCTCTTCGAGGTCAACGAGGCGGCTGAGGTCGTCACCGGCGCGGCCGACCAAAACGCGAACGTCATCTTCGGCGCGGTCATCAACGAATCGCAGAAGGACGAGGTGCGCGTGACGGTGATCGCAACGGGCTTCGGCCCGGGAGCGCACAGGCGCCGGCGACGCGTCTCCGTGCCGGAAGAGACGCCCGTCACCCAAACGGAGGAGCCGCGCGAGCGCTTCGAGGTCTCCGATGACGTTCTCGAAGTGCCGTCCTTCCTCCGCGACTAGTCGACCGCGCCGGCCGACGCCGGTCCGCGCCGCTTACTTCTTCGGGGGAAAGTTCGGATAGGGGATCGGAATCGGGCCTGCGGGGGGCGCTGGCGGTGCTCCGCCCCGCACGTCCTCAGCAGCTTCCTCGTCCATCGGAAGATCGGGAATCGTCTCCGTGTGACGCTCGTCTCGTTGCTCGTCGGTCCGCTCGTTCATCCGGCGCCTCCTTAATTAGTGACCTGTCCATAAGACGGGTGGCTGAAGCGAATCTTCCCGCACCAGCGGGCTCCGATCGAGAAAGAGCGCGGCTGTAGCATCCGAGCGTCGTGCAGACCCTCCGTCGAACACCGCTTCACGACCGGCATACCGCGCTGGCCGCGCGGATGGTGCCGTTCGCCGGATGGGAGATGCCCGTGCAGTACGAAGGCGTGATCCAGGAGCATCGCGCGGTCCGCGACGACTCCGGCGTCTTCGACGTCTCACACATGGGCGAGCTCGAGGTCGAGGGCCCGAAGGCACACGAGTTCCTCCAGGGCGTGCTGTCCAACGATCTCGACCGGATCGAGCCCGGCGCCGCCCAGTACACGCTGCTCACGAACGAGCGGGGCGGCATCGTCGACGATCTGATCGCCTATCGGCTGGACTCCGGCCGCTACCTCCTCATCGTCAACGCCTCGAACCGCGAGGCCGACTTCCGGTGGCTGAAGGAACGGGAGCTCCCGGGCTCCGACGTCCGGGACATCTCGGACGAGTTTGCGTTGCTCGCCGTTCAGGGCCCGCGCTCGCTCGAGCGGCTCGGGCTGGACGAGGCGCCTGCGTTCACCTTCTCCGAGGAGGAGATCGGCGGCGTCGAGTGCATGGTCAACAGGACGGGCTACACCGGCGAACAGGGCGTCGAGCTCCTCGCCCCGGCCGAGGATGGGCCGGCGCTGTGGGACGCTGTCCTCGCCCGCGGGGTGAAACCCGCCGGCCTGGGCGCGAGGGACACCCTTCGCCTCGAGGTCTGCTACCCGCTGCACGGTAACGACATCGGGCCAGACACCGATGCGATCTCCGCGGGACTGGGCTGGGTCAGCGCTCTCGACAAGGACTTCACCGGCGCCGACGAGCTGCGACGAATCAAAGCAGAGGGGCCCGCGCGTCGACTCGCTGCGTTCGTCATGGCAGAAGCGGGAATCCCTCGGCAGGGAATGGCGATCGAGGGCGGCGGCGAGGTGACCTCCGGTACGCACTCCCCGATGCTCGACCAGGGCATCGGCATGGGGTACGTCCCCGCCGAGCAGGCCGAGCCCGACACCGAGCTCACGATCGACCTTCGCGGGCGCTCACGGCGGGCTCGCGTCGTCAAGAAGCCGATCTACAAGCGCAAGGAGGATTGATGGCGGCTGCCGAGAGCTACCCGGACGACCTGCTCTACCACTCCGAGCACGACTGGGCCCGGATCGAGGACGGCGAAGCTGTGCTGGGCGTGACCTGGTACGCCCAGGACGCTCTCGGCGAGCTCGTGCACTTCGAGCCGCCGGAGACGGGAGCGACGGTCGCGAAGGACGGGATCTACGGCGAGGTCGAGTCCGTCAAGGCGGTCTCGGATCTCGTGTCGCCACTCTCTGGCGATGTGATCGAGGTCAACCAGAAGGTTGTCGATGCGCCGGAGACGGTGAACGAGGATCCATACGGAGAGGGTTGGCTTGTCCGGATCCGCATGTCGGACCCGTCCGAGACGGAGAGCCTCCCCGACGCCGAGGCATACAAGGCGCTGCTCACCGACCAGTGACCTACGTCTGCCTTACCGACGCCGATCGCGAGGCAATGCTGAAGACGATCGGGGCCTCGTCCGTCGAGGATCTGTTCCGGGACGTACCGGCAGGAGTCCGATTCGACCGGCCCCTGGACCTCGGCGATCCGCTCACGGAGCAGGAGATCGTCGAGCGCCTCGAGGAGCTGGCCGGGCGAAACGTCCACGCGGGCGAGGAGATCTCGTTCGTCGGCGCCGGGGTCTACGACCACTACGTCCCCGCCGTCATCGACGCCCTCCTCCAGCGCGGGGAGTTCCTGACCGCGTACACGCCGTACCAGCCGGAGATGAGCCAGGGGATCCTCCAGGCGATCTTCGAGTACCAGACGGTCATCTGCGAGCTGACCGGGATGGACGTCTCGAACGCCTCCGGGTACGACGGGACGACCGTCGCCGCGGACGCCTGCTACATCGCGAAGCACGTCACCGGCCGAACGAAGATCGTCCTCGCCGAGACCGTGAACCCGCAGGTTCGCCAGGTGGTCCGAACCTATGCCCCCGGCTTTGGGATGGAGGTCGTGGACGTCCCACACCGCGACGGGGTCACCGACCCGGAGGAGCTCCGAGCCGCCGCCGAGGGCGCCGCCTGCGTGATCTTCCAGCAGCCGAACTTCTTCGGCTGCCTGGAGCCGGCGCCGGAGCTGGCGGCCGCCGCGAACGACGCCGAGGCGCTTGCAGTCGCGCACGTCGACCCGGTCTCGCTCGGCGTGCTCGAGGCGCCCGGCAACTACGGGTGCGCGATCGCCATCGGCGAGGGGCAAGGCGCGGGCAACCCGCTCTCCTACGGCGGACCGCACTACGGGTTCATCGCCGCGCGCGAGGCGTACACGCGGCGGATGCCCGGACGGATCGTCGGTGAGACGACCGACGTCTCCGGGCAACGCGGCTACGTGCTCACCCTCCAGACGCGCGAGCAGCACATCCGGCGCGAGAAGGCGACGTCGAACATCACGACCAACCAGACCCTGCTGGCGCTGGGCGGCCTCATCAATCTCTGTTGGCTGGGCCCCGAAGGGCTGCGGGAGCAGGCGGAGACCTGCATGGCCCTTGCCGAGCACGCGAAGGGACGCCTCGAGCTTCCGCTGTTGTTTCCGGATCAGACAACGTTCAAGGAGTTTGCCGTCCGCGTCGGACGGTCGGCGCAGGACGCCATCCGCGAGGCGCGGTCCCGCGGCGTCAACCCGGGCTACCCGGTCGGCCGCGACTACCCGGGCATGGACGACGCGATCCTCGTCGCCGTCACCGAGCGCCGAACGCTCGAAGACATCGAGCTGCTGGCGGAGGCCCTCGCCGCATGAAGCTCGTCTTCGAGAAGTCGCGCCCCGGCCGCCGCGCCGGCCGCGTCCCGCGGCCTGTCGAGGTCACGCCTCCCGCCGTCCCCGACGAGCTTCGCCGCCGGCGTCCCGCACGCCTGCCCGAGCTGCCCGAGGTCGAGCTGGTCCGACACTTCACCGAGCTGACAACGCGGAACTTCGGGATCGACACCGGCTTCTACCCACTCGGCTCTTGCACGATGAAGTACAACCCGCGCGTCAACGAGCGGGTCGCGGCGCTTCCTGGCTTCCGCGATCTCCATCCCCACCAGGACGAGGACGGCGCGCAGGGCGCGCTCGAGCTCATGCACGACCTCCAGGAGATGCTCGCCGAGATCACGGGCCTCGACGCCGTCTCGCTCCAGCCGGCCGCCGGCTCACAGGGCGAGCTCACCGGCCTGATGCTGATGCGGGCCTACTTCGCAGACCGCGGCGAGGGAGATCGGCGACGAACGATCGTCGTCGCCGATACCGCGCACGGGACGAATCCCGCGAGCGTGACGATGGCGGGCTACGAGCTCCGGAAGGTCGCGACCGACGCCCGCGGCAACATCGACCTGGACGACCTCCGCACGAAGGTCGACGACTCGACGGCAGGACTGATGCTCACGAACCCCTCGACGCTCGGTCTCTTCGACGAGCACATCGAGGAGGTCTCGAGGATCTTCCACGAGGTCGGGGCGCTCCTCTACTACGACGGCGCAAACCTGAACGCCGTCTGCGGGATCTCGCGGCCCGGCGACATGGGCTTCGACATCGTCCACATCAACCTGCACAAGACCTTCTCGCAGCCGCACGGGGGCGGCGGCCCGGGGGGCGGCCCGATCTGCGTCCGCGAGACGCTCGAGGAGTACCTGCCCGTACCGGCGATCGTGCGCGACGGCGACGACTTCCGGCTCGACTACGGCCGCCCGAAGACGATCGGCAAGGTGCGCGGCTACACGGGACCGTTCGGCGTCTTCGTGCGGTCGTACGCGTACATGCGCATGTGGGGGCCGGCGCTGCGCGATATGTCCGAGGTCGCGGTGCTGAACGCGAACTACGTGCTGGCGCGGCTCCGGGACGCCTACGACCTGCCGTTCGACCGGCTCTGCATGCACGAGTTCGTCGTCTCGGCGCGCTCCCTCAAGCGCGAGCACGGCGTCACCGCGCTGGACGTCGCCAAGCGGCTGATGGACTTCGGCTTCCACCCGCCGACGATCTACTTCCCGCTCGTCGTCCCCGAGGCGCTGATGATCGAGCCGACCGAGACCGAGGCGAAGGAGACGCTCGACGCGTTCTGCGAGGCGATGCTCGAGATCGCGCGGGAGGCGGCCGAGCAGGCCGAGCTCGTCAAGGCGGCGCCGACCTCACGCCCGGTCCGCCGGCTCGACGAGGTCAAGGCCGCCAGGGCCGGGGTCGTGCGCTACCTGTTCGAAGACCACCCCGATCTCTCGGCGGGCTCGCCGGGCGCGCAGATCGAGGCGCCGAAAGGCGTCTAGTCCGGGCTGGGGACAGTTCGGCACGGTTACGTCACGGTGCCCGGCACCGTGACGTGGTTCCGTCTGAGACGCGTCTCTTTCAGGAAGGTGCGTGACCGTAGGTCGGGTCGAGCCGACGCTTGTAGACGTCGGCCGTGGACAGCTCGTGACGGTTCCGTAACCGTGCCTGGCACCGGGACGTGGCTGCTCGAGACGCGTTCGGTGTTGGCGCGTGCCCGCTTGTTGTGAGCGAGAACCGGCCCGAAATGAGTGGAGGCGATCCCGCCGCATAGGATCGCCTCCTCGAACTGTCCGGCCTCGCCGCATCGGGCCGGTGTCGTCGTCTCGTAGGACAGCTTGCGGGAGCGCGGGCGCTTCTCTCGTCCCCCATCGGGTGGTTCACCGTGGCGCTTGACCCGGTTCACCGCAGCGGATGCCGTGCTGCCTTTAGAGTCGGGCGACCAACCCTGACACGGAGGAGGCACGAGATGAATATCGTCTACACCGCGGAGACAACGGTCGAAGGCGGGCGCAACGGCCACGTACGCTCGCACGACGGCAAGCTCGACCTCGAGCTGTCCCCGCCCGGCTCGAGCGGCACCGGCACGAACCCGGAGCAACTGTTCGCCGCCGGCTTCTCGGCGTGCTTCTTCAGCGCTTTGCTCTACCACGGCAGGCATGCGAGCGTCGACCTTTCCGATGCGCGGATCGACGCTGCGGTCGAGCTGGTCGAGGCGGGCGGCGACTACTCCCTGACGACGAAGCTCGACGTGCACGCGTCCTCTGTGCCCGAGGAGCAGCTCGCGGAGCTCGTTCGCAAGGCAGACGGGACCTGTCCCTACTCGAAGGCGACGCGCGGGAACATCGACGTCGAGCTCGCCGTCAACGGCCGGCCGCTGGAGGCCGCGGTCGAACGGTAGCCGGGGAGC
>JBKKAR010000191.1:0-45440 GCA_046714355.1 Gaiellaceae bacterium
GCGACCCCGAAGAGCATGCTCGCCCAGCGGAGTGGACCGAGCCGCCCCTCCTGCGCCAGCGGGCGAGTGAAGACGAGCGTGCGTCCCTGGACGCGATAGTCGGAGCCTGGTTCCTGGCGGACGCCGTTGATGAAGACCTCGAAGTCCTCCGAGACGTCAGCCGGGAGCGCGACCCGCGAGCCCGCTTGAGACATGCCGCTCGATGTAGCTCCTTCTGACTTCACCCTCGTAGAATGCCCGAGCCCGTGGCCCTTGCCGTCCTGCTCGCCGCTACCGGCCTGACCCCCGTCAAGGCTGAATCGCCGAACGCCGAGCGCATCGAGGACCTGTACTGGTTCGTCGCCTTCTGGTCGGCGATCGTGCTCCTGGCCGTCGCGGTGCCGCTGGCACTCTTCATCGTGCGCTATCGAAGCCGCGGCCGGGACCGGACGATCGAGGGCCCGCAGATCCACGGCTCCACCCGCCTGGAGATCGCGTGGACGCTCGTGCCCGTCGCGATCCTCGTCATCGTCACCGCCTTCACGTTCTACAAGCTCCCGGGGATCACGCTGGAGGACGAGGCGAAGGCCGGGGACCTCAGGATCCGCGTCGAGGGACGCCAGTTCTACTGGCAGTACCGCTACCCCAACGGCGTGATCGCGATCGACAGGCTCCGGGCCCCTCAAGGTCGGCTCGTCGTCCTCGAGATCACGGCGCCCGAGAGCGACGTGAACCACAGCTACTGGGTTCCGGGCGTCGGCGGCAAGTTCGACGCCATCCCCGGCGAGACCACGGAGACGGCGTTCAAGGCCAAGAGGACCGGGACGTTCGGCGGACAGTGCGCCGAGTTCTGCGGGATCCAGCACGCGAAGATGCTGGCTTCCATCCAGGTCGTCCCGGCGGGGGAGTTCGACTCCTGGCTCCGGGAGCAGGCGCAGGCTCAGGAAGCCGGGACGTCGGACCTCGGCGAGGAGAGCTTCGCCGGCGCCTGCTCGAAGTGCCACGGGATGAACGGCGAGGGTCTGATCGGACCGGCCTTCACGAGCGCGTCCGTGTCGGACGCGGACCTGGTCGCCGAGGTCGTCCGAAACGGACGCCGAAAGATGCCCGCGATCGGCGAGGGGTGGGAAGACGGGCAGATGAAGGCGCTGACCGACTACCTGGAGGAGCGCTTCTCGGAGGAGAGCAGTGGCCGTTAGGGCCGAGACGCCGACCTACCCGGTCCCCTGGACGCACGGACGCGTCGCGAGTTGGATCGCGACCGTCGACCACAAGCGGATCGGGATCCTCTACATCGCGACGAGCCTGGTCTTCTTCCTGGCCGGCGGCGTGATGGCCCTCCTGATCCGGACGCAGCTGGCGTCGCCGGACATGGACTTCGTCACCCGCGACTCCTACAACCAGCTCTTCACCATGCACGGCACGACGATGATCTTCCTCGTCGTCGTCCCGATCTTCGCCGGGTTCGCGAACTTTCTCGTGCCGCTGATGATCGGGGCCGCAGACATGGCGTTCCCGCGGCTGAACGCCCTCTCGTACTGGCTCTTCCTCTTCGGAGGGATCGTGCTCCTTGGGAGTTTCTTCGCCGACGGCGGCGCCGCGCAGTCAGGTTGGACCGGCTACCCGCCCTTCTCAGCCGACGTCGCCGGCAACGGCCAGGACCTGTGGATCGTCGGCCTGCACATCCTCACGCTGTCGTCGCTCTCGGGCGCGATCAACTTCCTCGCCACGATCCACAACATGCGGACGGCGGGCATGACCTGGATGCGCCTCCCGCTCTTCGTCTGGTCGATCGAGATCTACGCGGCGCTGCTCGTCCTGGTGCTGCCGGCCCTTTCGGCGGGGCTGACGATGTTGCTGCTCGACCGGGCCGGCCTGACGCATTTCTTCCTGCCGGACGAGGGCGGGGACGCCATCCTCTACCAGCACGTCTTCTGGTTCTTCGGCCACCCCGAGGTCTACGTGATGATCCTGCCGGCGATGGGGATCATCTCCGAGGTCATCCCCGTCTTTGCCCGAAAGCCGATCTTCGGCTACAAGGCGATCGCCTTCTCGACGGTGGCGATCGGCTTCTACTCGTTGCTGGTGTGGGGCCACCACATGTTCACCGTGGGCCTTCCGATCGGCGTCCAGGCCTGGTTCATGATCACGTCGCTGATCATCGCCGTCCCGACCGGCGTGAAGATCTTCAACTGGATCGCGACGACCTGGCGCGGCAACCTGATCTTCGACACCGCGTTGCTCTGGGCTCTCGGCTTCGTCGCCGTCTTCACGATCGGAGGGCTCTCGGGAATCTTCGTCGCCGTCTTCCCGTTCGACTGGCAGGTCCACGACTCGTACTTCATCGTCGCCCACCTGCACTACGTGCTGTTCGGCGGCTCGATGTTCGGCGTCTTCGCGGCCCTCTACTACTGGTGGCCGAAGATGTTCGGCCGAACGCTGAGCGAGCGCCTTGGCAAATGGCACTTCTGGCTGACCTTCGTCGGCTTCAACCTCACCTTCTTCCCGCAGCACATGATGGGACTGCTCGGGATGCCGCGACGCATCTACACGTACGAGGACCGCGACCTACTGGCCGAGTACAACCTCGTCTCCACGATCGGCTCCTACGTCATGGGGCTCGGGATCCTCGCGTTCGTCGTCAACGTGATCTGGTCGCGGAAACACTCGCCGCGGGCGCCGAACGACCCCTGGCTGGCGGACACGCTCGAGTGGTACACGACCTCCCCGCCGCCGCCGCATAACTTCGACAAGGTTCCCTATGTGACTAGCGCGCGGCCGCTACGTGATCTTCGCCGCAGGATCGGGGAGCGCCGGTGAGGGCGGGGCCCTGGCTGCGGCTGTGCGGGGTCGGAGCGACGGCCGCCGTGGGGCTCGTCGTAGCGAGCGGCGAGGTCGGCATCGCCCATCGCGCGCTCGTCGGCGTCGCTTTGCCGCTGCTGGCGGCCATGGTGCTCGGCGCCTGGTTCGCGCACCGGTCGCTCTTCCCGGTCACGAGCGCTGCTCTCGTCCTGTTCCTGGCCGCCGTGGCGAGCTGGTGGTCGCCCAGGCTGCACATCACGATCGCCGGAGCTGCTGCGGCGGCGACAGCCGTTGCGACGGCGCGGCTCTACCGCGGCGAGCGGCCGACGCGAGTCGCCTGGCGCGACTACGTGACGCTGACGAAGCCGCGGATCATGTCCCTTCTGCTGCTGACGGGCGCCGCCGGCATGTTCGTCGGCGCCGAGGGCGTGCCGGACCCGCGTCTGTTCACGGCGGCCATGCTCGGGCTCGCCCTCGCCTGCGGCGGCGCGAGCGCGCTCAACCATGTCCTCGACCGGGACCTCGACAGGTCGATGAAGCGGACGGCCACTCGGCCGGTCGCCGGCGGCCGGGTCAGCCCGGAACTCGGCCTCGAGTTCGGGCTCGCGCTCTCGGCCCTCTCCTTCGTCCTCCTGGCCTCGGCCGTCAACGTGCTGACCGCGACCCTCGCGCTCGTCGGGAACCTCTTCTACGTGCTGGTCTACACGCGCTGGCTGAAGCGCTCGACGCCACAGAACATTGTGATCGGCGGCGCCGCGGGCGCGGTTCCCCCGCTCGTCGGCTTCGCGGCGGCCACGGGGAACCTGACGCTTCCGGCGCTCTTCCTGTTCCTGATCGTCTTCTTCTGGACGCCACCGCACTTCTGGGCGCTCGCGCTGCTGATCAAGCGCGACTACGAGGCGGCGCGGGTGCCGATGCTGCCCGTCGTCCGGGGCGACCGCGAGACGGCGCGCCAGGTGCTCCTCTACACGGTCGCGCTCGTCGCGATGACCCTCGTGCCCGTGCTGACGGGAACCTTCGGCCCGTTGTACCTTGCAGCGGCGGCGCTGCTCGGCGGCTGGTTCCTGCGCCTGGCCGTGAAGCTTCTGCGCTCGACGACGCCGGCCCGCGCCGGCGCGCTCTTCCACTACTCGCTCGCCTATCTGGCGCTGCTGTTCGTGGCGATGGCGGCCGACCCATTCGTGCTGTGACGGAGCTGACCGAACCCCTCGACGAGCCGCGCGCGTCGGAGAACGTGCCGGAACCGGTCCACCCCGTCGACCCCGGACGCGAGCTCGCGCGCAAGAACACGCTCTTCGGTCTCGCGCTCTTCGCGCTCTTCCTGCTGCTCTTCGCGGGCGTCTGGGTGGTGGCGTTCATCTACCTTGCTCTCGACTAGAGCCCAGTCCCCCGCCCGGGTGGGGGGAACCCGCTAACCCGGCGGAACCGTAGCCGGGAGAATCGCGCACGTGGGTGCCGAAAGCGTGCCAGATGATGCACCGGCAACCGGGATCTTCCTCGCGCGGCCGGATCCGCTCCCCCATGACGGCATCCCGCTCGCGGTCAAGGATCTCTTCGACACCGCGGGCCTGACGACGACCTACGGGTCGATCCTCTTCGCCGACCACGTCCCCGACCGAAGCGCTGAGGTCGTCGTCGGACTGGAAGCCGCCGGTTACGCGAATGTCGGAAAGACGAACCTGCACGAGTTCGCCTACGGCGTGACCTCGCAGAACGCGCACTTCGGGACGGTTCCGAACCCTTTAGCGGCGGACCGGATCGCCGGCGGTTCCAGCGGCGGCTCGGCGGCCGCCCTCGCCGCGGGCCTCGCGGACGCTGCGCTCGGCACCGATTCCGGCGGCTCGATCCGCATCCCAGCCGCCTGCTGCGGCGTCGTCGGCTTCAAGCCGAGCTACGGGCTCGTCCCCCTCGAAGGCGTCTTCCCACTGGCGCCGACCTTCGATCACGCCGGGCCGATGGCACGGACGGTCGCCGAGTGCACGGCGATGCTCGAAGCTCTCGCGCCCGGCTTCCACTCGACCGAAACGCCGGAGCTCGAGGAGCTCAAGGTCGGCGTCGCCTGGCTGGATCGCTGCGATCCGCTCGTCGGCGACCGCCTGCAGGCCGCCGCGAGGCTCTTGCCCGGCGCCCGGCCGCTCGGGTTCCCGATGGCCGAAGGGATCAGCCCGCTCTTCATGCGCGAGGTCGCCGACGTCCACCGCGACCTCTTCGCCGAGAACGCCGACAGCTACGGCGCCAGCGTGCGAGCCAAGGTCGAGCTCTGCCTGGCAATCACCGAAGCGGAGGCCCGCGAAGCCGCCCGGAGGCGAGAGGACTACCGCGAGGCGGCCGAGAGAGCATTTGCCAACCTCGATCTCCTCCTCGTCCCAAACCTCGCCTTCGTCGCGCCGCTCATCCCGGACGACGAGCGCGACGTGCGCGAGAAGATCCTCCAGTTCACGTTTCCGTTCAACGCGCTGGGCTGGCCGGCGCTCGCCCTTCCGGCCGGGCCTGCGGAGAACGGGCTCCCGGCCTCGCTCCAGCTCATCGGACGGCCCGGCGAGGACGCGCTCGTCCTCGCCGCCGGTGAGGCGCTCGAGGCATCCCTCAAATGAGGGACTCCCTGACCGCACAGAGCTTGCCGACAACCCTCTTGGATGCCTGCGGTTCGTCTCGCTGCCCTCTGCCTCGCGATGCTCGCACTCGCGCCTGCAGCCGACGCCGCGGTCGCCGCCCCTTCGAACCTGAGACCTTTCCTGCTTCGCGCAGACGAGGCGCCCGCCCGCGTGTTCCCGCGCACTCCCTCGTTCGCCTGGCGACCGGTGCGCGCCGCGAAGAAGTACGAGTTCGAGCTGGCGACGCAGAAGAGCTTCACGGACAGCTCCATCGTCTGGACCGGCCCCGCCAAGATGCCGACCGTCGCGATCCCGATCTCCCTCCCGTGGATGACCGGAACGCCCTACGCCCTCTGGGCCCGCGTCCGCGCGGTGACCTCCAAGGGCGTGTCCCGTTGGACTGCCCCATACGGTTTCAACACCCGGTGGACGGCGACACCACAGATCCAGCCGAGCGCCGTCGGCCTCGTGCGCTGGGCCCCGATCGAGGGCGCAACGGGCTACAACGTCTGGTTCCTCGGCCCGAACAAGGTGATCGCCACACGGACCAACGTGGCCGACGAGCGGGAGTACTGGACCTTCCACCAGGACCCGGCCGAGACCAGCGTCGTCCGCTGGCGCGTGCGCGCCGTCCGGACCCGCGTCGGGACCTCAGCCAACGGGATCCCGAGCGTCTCCTACGGGCCCTGGAGCTCGGTCTACGCGGAGCTGAACACGCCCCTCTCCGCCTCGCCGCTCGCAGTCTCGACGATGGCGTCCGACACTTCTTCTGACTCGCCCACCGCGTTCCGCCTCATGCCGTCCCTCAGTTACGGCGGCACGGCCTCGAACGACGGGGCTGCGCGCGAGCTCTACCGCGTCTACGTCTCCACCGACGTCGACTGCGTCAACATCGTCTACCGCGGTTCGATCGTCGGATCGCCGGCCTGGGCGCCGCGGTCAACCGGGGCGCTGACACTCCCGGCCAACCAGGAGGAGCTGAACAAGGCCCGCGCCGGGTACATCGTGAGCGACGGCAAGCAGGGCAAGACCTTCGCCATGGACAATTCGACTGTGCTCGAGAACGAGTCGATCACGATTGGCTCCAGCACCGGAGGCACCGGCGGCACGGGCGGTGGAACCGGCGGCGGAGGCGGGAGCGACGAGCAGATCGAGAAGGTCGAGTCGGCCGCGCTGGCCCCGCCCAGGATCGACCTCTGGGACAACGGCTGGCCCGACAACCGTTATTACTGGACCGTTGTCGGAGTCGGCATGCGGGCCGGGCTCGCCGACGCCAACTCGATCGAGTACGTCGACACCGAGGTGCCGCAGGACGTCTGCGCCGCCGGCCGCATGTCCACCTTCGGCAAGGTGAGCGAGGCGGCTGTGACCACCTCCGGAGCACCGTACGTCACCGGTCTGAGCCCGAGCGGCAACCTCTTCTCGGCAACACGTACACGCCCCGTCGTCTACGGAACGCCACTCGTGGCCTGGAAGCCGGCGCTCGGCGCCGATCGGTACGAGGTGCAGTGGAGCAAGAAGGCATACCCGTGGACAAAGGCTGGTTCACTCGAGACGCCTGCGACGTCGGCGATGCTCCCCCTCGGCCGCCCCGGCGTCTGGTACTACCGCGTTCGCGGAATCTCGCTGGCGCTCCCTGTCGGCGGCCGGCAGATGTCGTGGTCGGACCCAGTCGCCATGCGCGTCGCGGCACCACGTTTCCGCATCGTCCGGCGCTAGGGACTGCCCTAGGGGCTAGGCCGGCTCGGATGCAGTCTCGGCGTAGAGCCCGCCGACCGCTTCGCCGAGACGACGTTCGATTCGAAAAATCCGGTCGAGGCCCGTAACCTCGAGTGTCCGCAAGACGCGCCGATCGTCGGAGACGATCACAAGATCGCCTCCGCGTGCGCGAAACCGAGGCTGGAATCGCAGCAGCAGCCCAAGGGCCGTCGAGTCGACGAAACCGACCTCGACGAGGTCGACGGCAACCGACCGACCGCCGAGCCGCAGCACCTCCTGGAGCTCGCGTTCGATCTCCGGTGCGGTCTGCATGTCCGCCTCCCCCGTGACGGACACGACGAAGGTGTCGGCCCCAAGATGCGCCGTCGTTACATCGAACGCCGGTTCCATGATCGCACGGTAGCGGCGTCGCCCTGAGCGTTCAGCCCCTGGCGGGTGTGGATTCGCTCACACTGGGACGAGCTTGTAGCCGATGCCTCGCACAGTCAAAACCCGGATGGGATTCGCCGGGTCGGGCTCGATCTTCTGGCGGAGGTTCGAGATGTGGATGTCGCAGGCGCGCTGGTCGCCGACGTAGCTCGAGTCCCAGAGGTCCTGCATGATCTCCCGCCGGCTGTACACGCGTTCGGGCTCCTGCGCGAGCAGCAGCAGGAGCTTGAACTCGGACGGCGTCAGCCGCTTCGGGTCGCCGTCGACCTTCACCTCGTGCCGGATCGGATCGAGCTCGAGCCCGCCGACGCGGATGACGCTCGCCGCACCGGAGCGGTCGAGCTCACGCCGTCTGATGATCGCCCGGATCCGACCGAGCAGCTCTGCCATCGAGAATGGCTTCGTGACGTAGTCGTCGGCTCCGATCTCGAGGCCGAGGACCCTGTCGAGCTCAGCGCCCTTCGCAGTGAGCATGATGACCGGCACGGCGCTCTCCGCACGCAGCCGGCGGCAGACCTCCATGCCAGACATGCCCGGAAGCATGAGGTCGAGGACGACGACATCGTACGTCTCTCCCAGCGCGGCGCGAAGACCCGCCTCGCCGTCCGCCGCCGCGTCGACGTCGAACCCTTCGGTCCGGAGCGCGTAGACGACTGCGTCCCGAATCGCCGGCTCGTCGTCGACGATGAGGACGTGGCTCACTGGCGCATCAGGCTCGCCGCGTGCGGCAGCCTCAGCCGAACCACGGATCCCGCTCCGACGGTCGACTCGAGCTCGACTTCGCCCCCCAGCGCGTCCACCGCGGCGCCCACGATCGCAAGTCCGAGCCCGAAGCCGGAATTGGCGCCCACCGGACCGCTGTAGAACCGGTCGAAGACGCGCGACCGGTCGGCGGCCGCGATACCCCGGCCTGTGTCGGAGACCGTGATCTCTACTGAGCCTTCACGCTCCTCGGCGGCGAGGACGATCCGCCCGAGGCTCGTGTTCTTCGCAGCGTTCTCGGCCAGATTCGACAAGGCCTGCTCGAGCAGCTGGCGGTTCGTCACGACTGCCACCTGCGGCCGACAGGAGACCACGACCTCGACCCCCTCCGGCGGCCGCAGCCTCGAGGCTGTCTCGGAGAGAAGGACGTCGAGCCCGACGAGCTCGTCTCGCGGCGCCTCAACCCCCATCTGGGCGCGGGCGAGGATCAGCAGCGCGCGAGCCAGACGCGTGAGACGAGCGGACGCGCGCTCGATGTGGGCGAGGAAGACGTCCCGCTCGTCGCTGTCCTTCGCGCCGGCCTGAAGAACCTCGATCGCGCTCACGATCGCCGCCAGGGGACTTTGGAGCTCATGGGCTGCGTTGGTGACGAAGTCCCGCTCTGCACGCTCCTGACGTTCCTGCAACGTGACGTCCTGGAAGAGCGAGAGAGCGCCGAGGGCGTGTCCCGCCGAATCTCGAACCGGCGTGGTGGCGACTTCGATCACGACTGGCGTCCCATCAGCAGCTGTGAGCTGAATCCGTTCGCCGCTGACGGCCTCGCCGGTACGAAGGGTCCGTTCGAGCGGAAGCTCGTCGAGAAGATGACGGTGACCGGAGGTCTCTTTCTCGACGCCGAGGATGGTCAGGGCTCGATCGTTGATCATCAGGACCTTCCCGTCGGGATCGACGATCACGAGGCCGGCCGGCATGTTTTCGACGACCGCCGCCAGGCGCGCGCGTTCCTCCTCGAGCTCCGCCGTCCGTACGACAACGCGTGCTTCGAGAGCCGCGGCGAAGCGCCGCATCGCATCCTCAGCGGCAGCCTGCTTGCCAAGCGCGGTCTCTCTCAAGTCTCGTTCCTTCCCCACCCCTTTATCGTCACACGCGACCGCGCAATAATCGACGCATCGTGAACGAACGGGGAAAGCGCATCGGCCAGAACGAAGTCGTCTTTCGCGAGGTCAACGAGCGGCTTCGAGAGCTCGGGGAGAGCTTCAGCCTGGTGAGCGAGCTGAGTGAGTTCGTGTGCGAGTGCGCCAACACGTCCTGCACTGAGCGGGTGCAGATGCCCCTCGCTGACTACGAGCACATCCGCTCCGATCCGAAATGGTTCTTGATCGTCTCGGGTCACGAGGAGGCGGACTACGAGCGCGTGATCGAGGAGAAGGACGGCTACGCGGTGGTCGAGAAGAATCCGGGCGGCCCGGCCGGCGTGGCGATCAGGGACGACCCGCAGAACGGGTAGCGCTGAGCGCGCTGACAGCCGCCTCGTAGACCGGGTCGCGGACGAACACGTCGAGCTCGTCCGAGAGGAGGTCGCTCGGCATGCGAGCGCCGCCCACCGGCAACTCGTCCGCCCGCTCGATCTCGACCTCGATCCCGGAGCGAGAGCGAATCCACCCGGCGACAAGGGCGGTCTCGGCGGGCGGGCCGGTGATTCGATCGGGGACGTCGGGCCAGCTCCCTGCGAGCGCGCGGCGCCAGGGAAGCGTCCGCCGCCAGGCGATGTCGGAGACGGCCACTCGGGCGAAGAGCGCTACCAACTCCTCAGACGCCTCAGAGACGTCCGGCCACTCCGCAGAGTCGACGACGAGCCGGTCGACGACGTCGACCAGCTGCTCGAAGACCGGGGAACCAAAGTCGGGACGGCCACGCCAGCGAAGGAAGACGGGGAGGTCCGGCAACAGGAGCGGCAGCACGATGCTCGCGGGCGCCTGGGATCGGATCCCGCGCAGCCGCAACTCCGCGACCTCGTTGCAGAGGTGTCGCGTGGTGCCGGGCATCTCGTAGCACTCGAGGAGAACCCGTGCATAGAGGCCGTCTGCGGCGTCAGGCTCGGGAAAGAGCAACAGCGTTCGCGAGGGGTGGCGCTCTGCCAGCCCGGCCAGGGTGTCAGTGGCCGCTTCCTGCCACTCCTGCGGGACCCACGCGAGGTGCGTGAGGACGCTCGTCCGAAGGTTGCGCGTCCCTTCGAAGCCCCGGCGCAGGCGCAACTCCACGAGCGCCTGTTCGACCTCCACGACGGTGGTGCACTCGTCCGTCCATTCGTCGACGTGGGCTATCGGTGCCACTGGATGAGCTCCTGCGCCGCCTGAGGACCCCAGGTCCCGGCTGCGTAGTTCGGGAACGACGGCCGGTCCCGGCGCCAGGCGGCCACGATGGAATCGACGAGTGCCCACTGCTCCTCGATCTCGTCGGCACGCGTGAAGAGGGTGGCGTCGCCGAGCATGGCGTCGAGGATCAGCCGTTCGTACGCCTCGGGCAGACCGGTACGGAAGGCTCCGCCGTAGAGGAAATCCATGTGCACCGTGCGGACCCGCATTCCCTCGCCCGGGACCTTGGCGCCGATCGCGAGCGACACGCCCTCGTTGGGCTGGATATGGACGATCAACAGGTTAGGCCGGAGCTCGCTCGCGTCCTCGAACAGCGGATGCGGAACGCGCTTGAACTGGATCGCGATCGTCGTCTCCCGGCGCGGCAGCCGCTTGCCCGTACGAATGTAGAAGGGCGTGTCCGCCCAGCGCCAGTTGTCCACGTGGAGCTTCGCGGCGACGAACGTCTGCGTCTCGGAGCCGCCCGCGACACCTTCCTCCTCCCGGTAGCCCACCGCCGGCTCGCCCTCGATGAACCCGGGGCCGTACTGCCCGCGCACGACCTCGGTCGGCGCCGGGGTTCCGAGCGCCTTCAACACCTTGAGCTTCTCGTTCCGGACCGAGTCGGCGGTGAAGTCGATCGGCGGCTCCATCCCCGTCAGGGCGACGAGCTGCAGCAGGTGGTTCTGGAACACGTCGCGGACCGCGCCGGCCTGCTCGTAAAAGCCGGCGCGGTTCTCGATTCCGATCGACTCGGCGACCGTGATCTGCACGTGGTCGATGAACTGGCGGTTCCAGACGGGCTCGAAGATGCCGTTGGCGAACCGCAGCGCCAGGAGGTTCTGGACGGTGTCCTTCCCGAGGTAGTGGTCGATGCGGAAGATCTCGTCCTCGGTGAAATGCCGCGCGAGCAGCTCGTTGAGCTCGCGGGCCGACTGGAGGTCTTGGCCGAACGGCTTCTCGATGATCAGCCTCGTCCAGCCGGTCGTGGTGCGGCGCTCCCCCAGTTCCTCGACGAGCTTGGGCATCGCGGTGGGCGGGACCGCGAGGTAGTAGACGCGGTTGCCGCGAGTGCCAAACTCGCCGTCCAGGTCGGTCAGGGATCGTGAGATGCCGTCCTCGTCGTCATCCTCGTCGGCGAACTCGGTCGCGCGGTAGCGGGTGTGGCTCGCCAGCCGCTCCCAGACCTCCTGCCGGAACTCGTCGCGGCCGAACTCGCGGACAGCGGTCTCCATCGCGGCGACGAAGTCCTCGGAGGCCTGCTCCGTGCGGGCGACGCCAAGGACGGCGAACTGCTCCGGCAACAGGTCGCGGAAGGCGAGCGCGTAGAGCGCCGGGAAGATCTTGCGGCGCGTCAGGTCTCCCGAAGCGCCGAAGATCGTCAGGACGCAGGGCTCCGAGCGGCGTCGGAGCTCGAGCCCCTCGGCGAGCGGGTTCTCAGTCGCGACGGACTGCATGTCCACCGAACTGGTTCCTCAGTGCCGCGTTGACTTTGGCGGCAAAGGACTCGTCCTGTCGCGACGCGAAGCGGGCGTAGAGCGCGGCTGTGATCACGTGGAGGGGCACCGCGGTGTCGATCGCTTGCTCGACGGTCCAGCGACCTTCCCCCGAGTCCTCGACGTAGCCCCGGATGCCCTCCAGGGCCGGGTCTTCCGCGAGCGCCTTGGCCAGAAGGTCGAGCAGCCAGCTCCGGACGACGGAACCGTGGCGCCACATCTCTGCGACGGCGGCGAGATCCAGGTCGAACTCCGAGGCCTGCATCAGATCGAAGCCCTCGGCGTAGGCCTGCATCAGCCCGTATTCGACGCCGTTGTGGACCATCTTCACGAAGTGCCCTGCGCCCGAGGGGCCGACATGGGCATAGCCGCCATCCGGTGCCAGCGCTTCGAACACCGGCCGAAGGCGGCCGATCGGCTCGGGGTCGCCGCCCGCCATGAGCGCGAACCCCTCGCGCAGCCCCCAGATCCCGCCCGAGACGCCCACGTCGAGGAAGTGGACGCCCTTCTCGGCGCTTTCGGCGGCGCGACGTTGCGAGTCGCGGAAGTTCGAGTTGCCGCCGTCGACGATCGTGTCACCGGCGTCGAGGATTCCGAGGAGGCCCTGGAACGTGCTCTCGGTGACTTCGCCGGCGGGAACCATCATCCAGACGTGGTGCGGCGAGTCCAGCTGCTGCGCGAGCTCGACGAGCGATGCCGCCGTCGACTCGACGTTGGGGTCGTAGGTCTTGACGTCGTGTCCGGCCTGGCCGAGGCGCTCGGTCATCCCGGAGCCCATCCGGCCGAGCCCCACCATCCCGAGCTGCACTAGGAGGGCTTGGCGCTTCGATTGGCGGAACGGTACATAGCGTCGATCTTCGCAGGAGCGTCGGGCCTCGGAAGCGCAAGACGGAGGCGAAGTGAGTACGAAACGGCAGGTAGCAGCACGAAAGGCCGAACGAGAACAGGGGCTCACCGCCCCTGCCCTTCTGATCGAGAGAACGAGCGGGCTACGCCGCGAGTGGGACGGCTCGCGCTCGGGCGAGCGTCTGAGCGAGTGTGGCGAGCATGGTGAGGTCGGTGTGGAGTGCCACGCGCTCAAGTCCCCGGACGCGGAGCGGCTTCAATCCGTACTCGTTCTTGAGCCGCCCGAAGGCTCGCTCGACCGAGGCGCGGCCTCGGTAGAGGTCGCCCCATCGCTTCGACTCGCGGGGGACGAGGGGGTGGAGGCGGGAGGCTTTGATCCAGACGCTCGCGGGCGCGCAGGCGAGAAGTTCCAACTGTCCGCGCTTGGCAGCCGCAGCATGTGGGCAGCGCCACTTCGTCGCGTTCCGCTTCACGTCGGCTCCGGCGAACGTCCATGTGCCGTGTTCGCACTCGGGAGCATGGTGGTCGCCGCGCTTGACGCCGGTTGTCTTGCGGAGCGGGATGATCGGGAGCGCCCCGGCCTGTTCGACAGCCTCGTAGACGGGGTTCACGTCGTAGCCCTTGTCGAGGGCGACCGTCTCGGGCTGGAACTTCCGTTCGCGGACGCGCTGCAAGAGGTCGTCGGCGAGGCTCGATTCGTGGGCGCAGGCCGTTTCGACTCGCTAGGCGACCGGAAGGTCGGTGCGGGCGCAGACGGCGGCGCTCAGCTTGTACCCATAGAACCCGCCGCCCTTCCGAGTGCTGATTGCGGAGCGGTGCCCCCAGGAGGCGTCCGGGTCGGAGAACCGCTCGCGCTCCGGGCCGTTCTTGCTGAGGTACCGCTGCCCGTTCGCGTAGGCGGGGAGGTCGGAGGCGTCGATGGCGAGGTCGCGCCCGTACTCGGGAAGCTGGACGCGGAGGGCGGCGGTCACGCGGTCGAGGCAGTCGGCGAGTGCGCCCGAGTGCTCGCGGAGCTTGCGGGCGAAGCGGTAGCAGGCCCAATGCGAGGGCGTCCCGCCGAGAACATCGGCCAGCGCCCGGTGCTCGGCGATCAGGCGGGCCGTCCGCGTCCACGTCGGGAGCGCATACAGGCTCTTGACGAGGCAGGCTCCGACCATCGTGCGAGCGCCGTAGCCTTTCTGTCCTGTCTCTCGAAGCGCGTCAAGCGCCGAGATCAGGTGTGCAATCTCGGGGGAATCGAGAACTTGAGAGAGAGAGTTTCGGCGACTCCGTTGGGTCGCCCTGTTACCCTGATTCCTGCCAAGCGAGTTGCCTCTCGTTTGGTCATGGCCCCGGAAGTTCACGCTTCGCGGGGCCTCTTTTTTCCTATCTACAAGCCAAAGTATGACCAGGGCATCGGACGGCACAGCCCTGTCCAAACGGGACTCAGTCGAAGTCCGAGGCGAACGTCTCCACGAACGCGCGCACCCAGGCATAGACCTCCAGAAGTGCGTAAGCACTGAGCCATCGCTCGCCAAAGGCTATGTCGAAGGCCGGGTAGCCGTGCATCTGCACCTGCGGGTTCGGCCCGCTCGGGGAGAGCAGGATGCGGGCGATTTCTGCGCCTTCTTTCAGGCGGCGTCCTCCGGCGATCTTGACCTGCTCGAACCCGAGATGTTCACCGTGTCCCGGCCCGGCGTCGTCGTTGACCACGAACGTCAGGCCGGGCCAGGGCGGGCCTTGCATGAAGCCGTTGGTCGGGTGGACGATGCGGTGTTTTGTCGGTGTTGGAAAGCCACGCGAGGATGGTGAGGACGTGGTTCTTCGCGCTCTGCCCAGCATTGTGTGGCTGTGCCTGCTCGATGAGTGCCCGATGCTGTGGAGTGATCCGTCCGAGCCGCTTCTCAACGTCGCCTGCAACTTCGGCCTCGGTGACGTAGATCGGGAAGCGGGTGTGTTTATTCGGTCGCTCGCCGTTCAGGAGGACGAGCTGCCAGAGGAGGTGATCGAGCGCGGCTCGGGTGTTCTGGGTGAAGTCGCCGAGGATGGTGCCGAGGCGCAGGGGAGGCTTATCTCGGATGTGGATGCGAAAGACGTACTCGCTGGACTCAGGCTCGAACTCGCCGACGATTTCGTAGGGGTGGGTCGCAAGAAGGCGGCGGTTTCCTGATCGAGCGTTTCCAGGTGTTCCCATGCCCGGTCGAGTTTCGCCCGGACTCCCTCTAGCCACGGCACGCGCCGACGCTACTGCACTTGGGGCGGCAGTCTGACGGCGAAGGCGGGGCGGACGTTAGTCCGTGCGTCCGTCTCGTCCTCGTGGAGGGGACACCCGGCTACGCGCCGCACTCTTCGTTGTCCATCGGTTTCTCATTGGCGGCGAGCACAACGCCGAGGCTGGCGTGAACCGGCCCGGACTGCGTACAGCTTTGCAGCCGGACGAACTGCCTACGACTTCGCGGTCGAGGCGCGCTTTGGCTGCTCGAAAATCCGTTCGCCGGTCGTGCTGAACGCGGCAATCCTGAGATTCTCGCTCGAAGGAGGAGGGTCGAAGATGTACGTGTTATCGACGACCGCGGTCTCTGCAACAACGTCGCCCGCTTCGTCAACAAACGCGACCCTCGCCACTCCGTCAGCTGCGAACCCCGCGCTTCTGTAGACAGTCAACATCCTCGGCGGGCCTTCGTCGCTAGCGCCCGGACTGTGAAATACGGTGAAGTCGAGGATCGGCCGAACGGCGGACGGGAATTGCGGCGAGCAGCCGATCTGACTGAACGACTCGGTCGTCGGCAGTGCCGAGCCAGTGGCAAAACACTGCGCGTCGATTCGGTAAAAGGCGTGGCCTTTCCGCTGTCCCAGGATCAGGATTCGCCCGATCTTGCGGCCATCATCGGCCAGTCTCTGTAACACGAATTCATCACTGGGGAGGGCGGCCCGGTATGGCTTCCCTGGATTGCTCACGCGATTGAGCGCACCCGGGTCAGCTGCCGGATGTTGAGCACTCGGCCCCTCGGGCTGGGCAGAGCCGCATCCCGCAAGCGCGAGCGCCGCCAACGCGATGCTGAGTGTTTTGCTGCGCGGCCGTGTAGTAGGACGCCGTGTCAAAGGACCCAAATGTCGCCTCTAATGTACGACTGGTCGCCGCTCTGGTACCCGAGGTACGGCCTGTTGTAGCCACCGCATGGCCCTGAGGCCGTCGACATGTAGTAGGTATCTGGGCCGGGAACAGTTTGATAGCACCAGTCGCTCGCCGAGTAGCTGAAGATTGCGAACGACACATAGCCGCCGCTCCCCACCCGAAGTTGGTACAGGTACCAGTAGTTCGTCGGGCCTGCCACCCAAGTGTTGACGGTAGGTGTGACATAGTTCCACCCCCACCAGGCGTGGGCTGGCTCCCACTGCCACGGGGCGTCTGCAGCTGCCGTTGAAGGCGCGCCGAGGAACGCCAGGCAGACCGCGAAAACGAGTATGAATCGCCTCACGTCAACGGAAGCTTACTGGATCATGCAGGAGGCGCAAGCTGACCTGTGATGAGGCGAAACCGCACTTGGCGAACTGAGTATTGCGTTGGGTAAGGCCGCTCCGCTCTTGGGGTAGCCGCCCGTCCAGCTACCCTGAGAACCGTATGGCTAGACGGCTACAGCGTTCCGCCAAACCCTCCTAGAGCTCCTCCAGCCGGACACGGACGATCTTCCGGCCCCGCTCTTGCAGCGCCTGATAGTCGCCGTCCGCCTGGGCGGCGATCAGCGTCCGGAAGCCGAACTTCCGTCCCGGGATCCGGAGCTCTTCGCCGAAGTCGTCCACGACCTGGACGAACAGCCCCGTGTCGGGCCCGCCCTTGTGGAGCTGACCCGTCGAGTGGAGATACCGCGGCCCCAGTCCGACGGAGACGGCTGCGCCGGTCTCGCGGACACGCCGGACGAGCGGTTCGAGCTCCGCCTCCCGCGCAGGGTCGACGAACGCCTGGATGGCCACGTACCGCCCCGGTCGCGCCTCGGCAAGCAGTTCCCCCAGTGTCCCTTCGGGACCTCGCTCAGTGACTGTCACTGAGCCACGCCCCGAAAGGACGGCCTCGGTCTTGTCTTTCGCCGCCTGCACGTCCGGCTGATCGAAGGGATTGATCTCGAGGATCGAGCCGGCGACGGCGGTCGCGAACTCCCAGCGGAAGAACTCCTGCCCGAGCTCATGCGGATCGGGCAGCCGGACGTTGGGCGTCTCGCCGCCGGCTCGCACCGGAACTATGCCCTTGCCTTCCTTCCCGGTGGACTCGGCGACGAGCTGCTCGACCCAGAGCCCGAAGTCGCCGTCCACCTGGAGGAACTGCTGCTCGGCGAGCCAGAGCCCGAGCTCGAGGCCCGGGTTTTCCTCCGAGAGTCGGCACGCGTCGCGCATCTCCTCGGCCCGGTCGAGCAGACCGACGACGTCGGCGCCCATTAGCGCCGCCGGCAGCAGGCCGAACACGGAAAGGGCGGAGTAGCGGCCGCCGATCGTCGGCTCGCCGTAGAAGACGTCCTCCGAGAGCTCTGCGAGCGGCGAGCCAGGGTCGGTGACGGCCGCGAAGCGGCCGCCCCTGTCGCGGAAGTAGTCCGCGTGCGAGCGAGTCTCGATCGTGGTGCCGGATTTTGACGCGGCGATGAAGAGCGTCCGTTTGACGTCGACCGCCTCCTCAAGCCGGCGGATCGCGGTCGGATGGGTCGTGTCGAGAACGTGGAAGCGCTCTGCGGCGCAGGCGCGGCGCATGACCTCGGGCGCGAGGCTCGATCCACCCATCCCGAGCAGCACGACGTCGTCGACGTCGGCCTCGAGCCTCGTCGCGAACTCGAGCAGCTCGTGCGCCCGCTCGCGCATCCGCGCGGGCTCGTCCAGCCACCCGAGCCAGTGCGCTTCGTCAGCGCCGGTCCAGACGGACGGGTCGCGCTCCCAGATCCGCTCGACCAGCTCGGCGGGTGCGAGGGTGCTCAAGCCGAGACGAGCTGGCCGCGCTTGGAGGAGATGCCCTCGATCAGCTCGTCGAAAGAGTCGGCGAACTTCTGGACGCCCTCCTCCTCGAGCACCCGCGTGACGTCGTCGTAGTCGACCCCGGCCTTCGCGAGCTCGACGAAGAGCTCTCGCGCCTCGTCGAGGCCTTCCTCGAGCGTAAGTCGGACCTCTCCGTGGTCCTGGAACGCCTCGATCGTCTCCTTCGGCATCGTGTTCACCGTTTGCGGGCCGATCAGCTCCTCGACATACATGACGTCGCGATACGAGGGGTTCTTCGTCGACGTCGACGCCCACAGGCACCGCTGCGCGGAAGCTCCGTGCGGGACGAGCGCGTCCCAGCGCTCGCCGGCGAAGATCTCCTTGTAGCGTTGGTAGGCGAGCTTCGCGTTCGCGCTCGCCAGCTTCCCCTCCAGGTGGTCGTGGCCGCCGAGCTCGTCCAGGCGCTTGTCAGCTTCGGTGTCGACCCGCGAGACGAAGAAGCTCGCGACGGACGTAACCGTCGTAAGGTCGCCGCCGGCCTCGACGAGTCGCTCGAGGCCGCGGATGTAGGCGTTCGCGACCTCCGCGTACCGGTCGAGCCCGAAGATCAGCGTGACGTTGATGCTCTTGCCGCGCGCGGTCATCTCCTCGATCGCAGGAACGCCGGCCGCGGTGGCCGGAATCTTCACGTAGAGGTTCGACTTGGCGATCTCGTCGTGGAACCGTTGCGCCTGCTCGATCGTCGCCTCGGTGTCGTGCGCGATCCCGGGCTCGACCTCGAGCGAGACGTAGCCGTCCTGACCCTCGGTGACGTCCCAGACCTGCTTCATCAGGTCGCAGGCCTCGCGGATGTCGTCGAAGGCGAGGCGGAAGAAGACTTCCTTCAGGTCGTCGGTCTCCGCCAGCACCTCGCGCAGCTGGTCGTCGTACCAATCCCCTTCCGCCATCGCCTTCTGGAAGATGGTCGGGTTGGACGTGACTCCGACGACCGCGTCCTCGTCCATGAGCCGCTTGAGCTCGCCCGTCCGCAACCACTCGCGGGAGAGGGAGTCGATCCAGACGCTCTGGCCGAGGTCGCTTAGCTGATGCAGTCGCGATTCAGACACCCGAAGCCTCTCTTTCCATCGCCTCGATCTTCTCAAGTCGCCGCCGGTAGCGCTCGCCTCCGTCGAACTCCGCGGCGAGGAAGACCCGGATCAGCTCGCCGGCCAGGTCGGCGCCGACGACCCCGGACCCGATGCAAAGGACGTTCATGTCGTCGTGCTCGACGCCCTGATGAGCCGAGTACGTGTCGTGGCAGATCGCGGCCCGGATCCCAGGCAGCTTGCACGCGGCGATCGCGGCGCCGACGCCCGACCCGCAGACGAGGATTCCTCGGTCGACGTCACCGGAGCGGAGCGCCTCGCCGACCTCCCGGGCCTTGTCCGGATAGTCGACGGGGTCCTCGGAGTCCGTCCCGAGGTCGACGGGCTCGTGGCCGAGCGCCCGAACCTCGTCGAGGACCCGGTCCCGCAGCTTGACGCCCCTATGGTCGAAGGCAACCGCGATCCGCATAGCTCGTCTACGTTACCCCTACATGGACGGCCCGGATCTCTGGCGGGAGCTCGGACAGCAGCTGCGCGTCGACGCGGTGCGCGCGAGCGCGAAGGCGGGCTCGGGCCATCCGACCTCGTCGATGTCCGCCGCCGACCTCGCGGCCGTCTTGCTCGCCGAACACTTCCGTTACGACTTCGACGACCCGAAGAGCCCGGCGAACGACCGTCTGATCTTCTCGAAAGGCCACGCTTCGCCGCTCGTTTACGGCCTCTTTCGCGCCGCAGGCGTCCTCTCTGAGGAGGAGTTCGGCACCTACCGGCAGTTCGGCAGCCGCCTCGAGGGCCACCCGACGCCCGTGCTCCCGTGGGTCGACGTCGCGACCGGCTCGCTCGGGCAGGGATTGCCGATCGGGGTCGGCATGGCGATCGCCGGAAAGCGGCTCGACCAGCTCCCGTTCCGGGTTTGGGTCATCTGCGGCGACAGCGAGATGGCCGAGGGCTCGATGTGGGAAGCCGCCGAGCACGCCGCCTTCTACGAGCTGGACAACCTGACCGCGATCATCGACGTGAACAGGCTGGGCCAGCGCGGCGAGACGATGCACGGCTGGAATCTCTCGTCCTACTCGGACCGGCTGCGCGCTTTCGGCTGGCACGCGATCGAGGTTGACGGCCACGACGTCGAACAGATCGACGCCGCGTACCGCGAGGCCGAGTCCATGACCGGGAAGCCGACGGCAATCGTCGCGAAGACGATCAAGGGCAAGGGCTACTCCGAGATCGAGGATAAGGGCGGCTGGCACGGCAAGGCGGTCGCCGAGGATGCGGTCGAGGAGCTCGGCGGGATCCGCAACGTCGAGGTAGACGTCCCGAAGCCGGAAGCCGGCGCGCCGCACAGCTTCGACGCCCCGGGAGCGCCGGAGTGGCCTAGGTACGAGCTCGGCTCGAAGGTCGCAACCCGGAAGGCGTACGGTGACGCGCTCGCGGCGCTCGGCGGCGTCGACGGGAAGGTCGTCGTCCTCGACGGGGAGGTCTCGAACTCGACCTACGCCGAGATCTTCCGGGACGCCCACCCCGACCGGTTCTTCGAGATGTACATCGCGGAGCAGCAGCTGATCGCGGCGGCCGTGGGGATGCAGGTGCTCGGCTGGAAGCCGTTCGCATCCACCTTCGCGGCGTTCCTGAGCCGGGGCTACGACTTCGTCCGGATGGCGGCGATCAGCCGCGCGACGCTCAAGCTCTGCGGCTCGCACGCCGGAGTCTCGATCGGCGAGGACGGACCCTCGCAAATGGCGCTCGAGGATCTCGCCGAGTTCCGTGCGATTCACGGCTCGACCGTGCTCTACCCATGCGACGGCAACCAGACGACCAAGCTCGTCCAGGCCATGGCCGACATCGACGGCATCTCGTTCATTCGGACGACGAGGGCAGATACGCCGGTCGTCTACGAGCCGGACGAGGAGTTCCCGGTCGGCGGGAGCAAGACGGTGCGCTCGTCTGACGACGACGACGTGACGATCGTCGCTGCAGGAATCACGCTCCACGAGGCGCTCGCGGCCGCCGACCAGCTCGCCGAGGAGGGCATGTCGGCACGCGTGATCGACCTCTACTCGGTGAAGCCGATCGACGGAGAGACGCTGCGCTCGATCCGGACGCCGATCGTCACGGTCGAGGACCACTGGGCCGAGGGAGGGGTCGGCGAGGCGGTGCTCTCCGTGCTCGCCGAGAGTGAGGAGCGGCCGCCGGTTCGCGTGCTCGCCGTGAGAGAGCTTCCGCACTCGGGCAAGCCGGCGGAGCTGCTGGCAGCCGCCGGGATCGACGCCCAGGCGATCGCCGAGGCAGCTCGGGCGCTCGTCAGCTCCCGAGTGCCTGCCTGATCTCCGCGACGAGCGAGTCGATTTCGAAGGGCTTGTGGAAGAAGCTGCGCGCGCCCATCGCGACCGCCTTCTCACCCTCGCTCGGATCGCGCGCGGTGATCACGATCACGGGGATCATCTCGAGCTCCGGGATTGCCTTCATCCGCTCCATGACGACCGGCAGGCAGGCCGATGGGCGCTTGTCAGTCGGCGCTTGCTCAGAGGGCATCGTCCAGGTTGGCAAGCGCGCCTCGATCAGTCGGCGAAGCCAGGCCCGGCCGCCGAGTGTCAGAAAGATGCGGTCGGGCAGCCACGTATGCGGTATCTCGGCTGACAGCCGCACAGTCGAGCCGGCACCGTTCGGCTGGATGTCCCAGGCGACGAGCCCGAGGAAGCGCTCCTCGAGACCAGTGGTTTCGAAGATCCGAGAGGAACTCGAAGGCACGCTCGGGCGGAGCCGCGATCGAACGTGTGGCCTCGATCAAGCGGTGACGCGGCGAAGCTGTTCGTCGAGCGGCACGAGCGGCAGCTCGAAGGTGCGTACCGCCGCGTCGTTCGAGACGACGTTGTCGCCTGCATCGAGCATGGTCAGCAGATCGCGCGTGAGCGGGATGTTCCCCGGCAGGCGCTCGGTCAGCGTTGCCGGGATGCGCATCAGCGCGGTCGGGAGATGCATCGTCGGGCGGCGGCGGATCCCGAGCGTCCGTCGAATCCGCTGCCAGAGCTCGTCCCAGTTGACGACGTCAGGCCCGCCGAGCTCGAAGGTCTTGTTGGCCGCCTCGGCCTTATCGACCGAGGCGGCGAAGGAGGCGCCGACGTCTTCGACCCAGATCGGCTGGATCCGTTGCTTTCCGCTGCCGACGATCCCGGTCACCGGCGCCAGCTTGGCCAGCTTCACGAACGTCGGGAGAATGCCACCGTCCCGGCCGAAGACGAAGCTCGGCCTGAAGATGACGTGCTCGAGCCCTGAGGCCTTGACGTCCTGCTCCTCCTGCCATTTCGCCCCGAAGTACGGGACGAGATCCTTCGTCTCCGCACTCGTCCCGAGGGCGCTCATGAGGACAAACCGTCCGACGTCGGCCGACTTGCTCGCTGCCAGCAAGTTTCGCGAGCCCTCGATCATCACGCGCTGGAACTGCTCGGGCTTTCCCTGTCGAATGGCGACGAGGTGGACGACCACCTCCCGCCCCTCGACGGCACGACGCAGGCTGTCCGCATCGGTCATGTCTCCCTGGACGGCCTCCTGGCAGCGGATCCCGGCCTCCTCCCACGAGCCCGGCTTGCGCTCGAGTACCCGGACCTCGTGGCCCGCGTCGACGATCGCGTTCGCGACTTTCGGGCCGACGAAGCCGGTCGCGCCGGTGACGAGGACCTTCACGTCACACGCTCGCGGAAGTTCTCGTAGTACCGGCTCGGCGTCGGGCCCTGCTGGCCCTGGTACTTCGAGCCGAGCCCGCCCGACCCGTACGGCAACTCGGCCGGCTCGGTCAGCTGCACGAACGAGAGCTGGCCGATCTTCATCGCGTAGTAGATCGTGATCGGGAGGTTGGCGACGTTCGAGAGCTCGAGCGTGACGTGTCCGTCCCAGCCGGGGTCGATGAAGCCGGCCGTCGAGTGGATCAGGAGCCCGAGGCGTCCCAGGCTGGACTTCCCCTCCAAGCGCGCGACGAGGTCATCCGGCAACCGGATCCGTTCCAGCGTCGACGCCAGCACGAACTCGCCCGGGTGCAGGATGAACGGGCGCTCCGCGTCGATCTCGACGAGCTCGGTCAGATCCTCCTGCGGCTCCTTCACGTCGATGTACGGGTACCGGGCGTTGTGGAAGACGCGGAAGTAGCGGTCGACGCGGACGTCTACGCTCGACGGCTGCAGCAGCGACGCGTCGTAGGGGTCGATCTCGATTCGACCTTCGTCCAGCAGTCGGCGGATCGTGCGGTCGGCGAGGACCACTAGTGCTCCTTCCAGTAATGCTGCCTCGGGCGGAGCACTACAGCGACGCTTCGGCGGTTCGGCTGAGCTCGGAGAACTCGGCGTCTGTGAGCTCGAGTGAAGTAGCGGCCACGTTCTCCTCGAGGTGTGCGGCGGACGAGGTTCCCGGAATCGGCGCCATGACCGGCGAGCGGCGGAGCAGCCAGGCGAGCGCCACCTGGGCGGCCGTCGCCCCGCGGTCACGCGCGATCTGCGCGAGGCGTCCCCGGGATCGCGCGAGCTCTCCAAGGGCGAGGGGAAACCAGGGGAGGAAAGCCAGCCCGTCGCGCTCGCACGCGTCCAGGACGCCCTCGGAGTGGCGGTCGGCCAGGCTGTAGCGATTCTGCACCGAGACGACCGAGACGAGCTCGCGGGCGGCGGCGAGCTGGCGAGCGTCGACGTTCGAGACCCCGATGTGGAGGATCTTGCCCTCCCGCTGGAGCTCGGCGAGTGCGCCGACCGACTCCTCGAGCGGCACCTGGGGATCGACGGCGTGGAGCTGGTAGAGGTCGATCCGCTCGAGGCGCAGGCGCCGGAGGCTGCCCTCGAGCGCCTCGCGGAGACTCTCCGGCCGGCCGTCCCGCTGCCACTCGCCCGGGCCGGGACGAGTCAACCCGCCTTTCGTCGCGATCACCAGGTGGTCGGGGTACGGGTGCAGCGCGTCGGCGATCAATTCCTCGTTCACGTCGGGCCCGTACGACGCGGCGGTGTCGATCAGGGCGACGCCCAACTCGAGGACGCGGCGCAGGACGGACTTCGCGACCTCACGGTCCGCAGGGTCGCCCCAGACGCCCTGGCCGGTGAGGCGCATGGCTCCGAAGCCCATCCGGTTGACCGTGAGGTCGCCGAGAGTGACGGTTCCGGCGGCGGCCGCCGGCTGGGTCGTAGGCTCGGCGTGCATCGGCCGGAACCTAGCGTAGAGTCGCGCAGTCAAGCGAGCAAAGGAGGCTTTCGTGACGCAGATTCGCGCGGGTGCGTATGCGGCTTGGCGATATCTCATCGTTCTCTTCGTCGTCGTCGTTGTCGTCCAGTTCTTCCTCGCTGGCGTCGGGGTTTTCAATCCTTCGGAGAGCAGCGAACCCTACGATCCGCACTCCGCTGTCGGCTTCCTCGGCGCGATGGTCGGCTCGCTTCTGCTCATGCTCCTTGCGTTGATCGCCTGGCGCGACCGGATGATCACGGGCGGTAGCGTGGCCCTCTTCATCCTCTCGGCGATCATCCAACCAGCACTCGCGGAGTTCAATTCCTGGGCCGGGCCGTTCCATGCGGTCAACGGTTTGATCATCCTCGGCCTCTCCGCCACGCTGATGCGACGCGCCTGGGGCTGGGGCACGGGCCGGCCGGGACCCTCTGACCCGGCGGCCTCCACGATGCGGGACGTCGCCTAGTCTCCCTCCAGGCACTAGACCAGCGTCAGCTGCCGGTGTTCCTCGAGGCCCGACAGGCCGACCCCGACGAGCCTGAGGGCGCCGGGCCGATCGGCGAGGGCGCGGTCGAGGAGTGCGCAGGCGAGCTCGGCGATCCGGTCCGGGTCGTCCGTCCCGACCGGGAGGCTCGTCGAACGGCTCCTGATGGAGAAGTCCGGGTAGCGCACCTTCGTCGTCACGGTGCGCGCGGTCTCGCCAGAGCGGACAAGGTGCTCGGCGAGCGCGACGGACATCCGGCGGAGCTCGGCGCGAAGCTGCTCCACGTCGGCCACGTCCCGCTCGAACGTCTCCTCCTGGCTGACCGAGACGCGCTGGGTCTGGGTGTCGAGCCCTCGCGGGTCGATGCCGCGGGCGCGGTCCCGTAGCAGACCGCCGACCCTGCCGGGAAGCAGCTGCCGCAGGCGGACGTCCTCGAGGGCGGCGAGCGCGCCGATCGTGTCGATGCCGGCGGCGCGAAGGCGGCTCTCGGCTCTCGGCCCGACACCCGGCAGCCTTCGGATCTCGAACGGCGCGAGGAACTCGGCCTCGCGGCCGGGAAGGACGACGACGAGCCCCGCGGGCTTTCTCCGGTCGCTGGCGATCTTGGCGACGACCTTGCAGGTCGCGACACCGAGCGAGCACGTGAGGCTGGTGGCACCGCGGACTGCGGTCTGGACGGCTTCCGCGACCGCCCGCGCCTCGTTGAAGTCGCGCGCGACCTCGCCCAGGTCGAGATAGCCCTCGTCGAGACCGGTCCGCTCGACGGTCGGGACGACCTGGCGAACGGCGGTCCAGACTTCCTTCGAGTACGCGGAGTACGTCTTGTGCCGCGGACGGACGAAGACGGCGTGCGGGCAGCGCCGGAGCGCCTCGGCACAGCTCATCGCCGAGTGGATCCCGAACTGACGTGCGACGTAGTTCGCGGTCGCGACGACGCCGCGCCCGCGCGGGTCGCCCCCGACGACGAGCGGCTTCGACTTCAGCTCCGGGCTCTCGAGCTCCTCCACGGCGGCGAAGAAGGCGTCGAGATCGAGGTGCGCGAGGGTCAGGGGGCCAGGCGTTCGATCGTCCATCCACCACCATCTTGCCGCCGGTAGCGGAAGCGATCGTGGAGACGGCTGTCCCGGTGCTGCCAGAACTCCCACACCTCGGGCACGAGCCGGTACCCGCCCCAGTGGGGCGGGAGCGGGACGTCGCGGCCCTCGAACTCGCGCTCGAAGTCGCGGACACGGGCTTCGAGCTCGTCGCGCGATCCGAGCACCTCGCTCTGGGAGGACGCCCAGGCCGCGATCTGGCCCGGACGGGGCCGTGTCCGGAAGTACTCCTCGGATTCCGCGTCGGGAACGCGCTCGACCGGTCCCTCGATCCGCACCTGCCGGCCGAGGGGCGCCCAGTAGAAGAGGAGCGCGCCGCGCGGATTTTCGCCCAGCTCCAGGGCCTTTTTGCTCCCGTGGCCCGTGTGGAACTTGAACCCGGCCTCGTCGAAGCCTTTGGCCAGCACCATCCGGACGGACGGCCGCCCGTCCGCGTCCGCAGTGGCGATTGCGACCGCCTCGGGCATCTCCAGCACGCCCTCCGCGTCCTCGTACCAGCGCCGGAACTGCGCGACCGGATCGGGGTTCAGATCGGCCCGGCGCAGCGACCCTTCAGGCGCGCTCATGAATACCGATTATCCACTATGCATGGCCGCCGCCGGCTGCGCTATCGTCGCCCGCATGGCGACGACCAAGGCGATCGAGCTTCGAACCGAGATCCCCGGCCCCCGCTCCCGCGAGATCCTGGAACGGAAGGAGCGTGTAGTGGCCGAACCGCTCAGCATCTATCTCGAACTCGTGATCGAACGCGCGGAAGGGGCGAGGCTCACTGACGTCGACGGGAACACCTTCATCGACTTCACCGGCGGGGTCGGCTGCCTGAACGTCGGCCACTCGCACCCGCGGGTCGTCGAGGCGGCGCAGGAGCAGCTCGAGCGCTTCAGCCATACCGATTTCACCATCGTCCCCTACGAGGTCTACGTCCAGCTCGCCGAGCGCCTCTGCGAGCTCGCGCCCATCGCGAACGCCAAGGCCGCCTTCTTCAATGCCGGCACAGAGGCGGTCGAGAACGCGATCAAGTTCGCGCGCTCGTACACCGGGCGCCCGGCGGTGATCGGCTTCGAGGGCGGCTTCCACGGCCGAACCCTCCTCAGCCTGACGCTGACCTCGAAGACGCACCCGTACAAGGCCGGCCTCGGCCCGTTCGCGCCCGAGGTCTATCGCGTTCCCTTCCCGAACGACTATCGAGGGCCGGACGCGACGACGGCGTTGGAGGCGCTCGAGCGCGCGCTCGTCACACAGGTAGCCGCCGAGACCGTCGCGGCAATCGTGATCGAGCCCGTCCAGGGCGAGGGCGGCTTCGTCGTCGCGCCAAAGGAGTTCATGGAGGGCGTCCGCCGGATCTGCGACGAGCACGGGATCGTCATGGTCGTGGACGAGGTGCAGACGGGCTTCGGCCGCACCGGGAAGCTGTTCGCGATCGAGCATTACGGCGTCGAGCCCGACCTGATCACTGTCGCGAAGTCGATCGCCATGGGACTGCCGCTCTCGGGCGTGATCGGCAAGGCCGAGATCATGGACGCCCCCGACGACTCCGCGATCGGCGGTACCTACGTCGGAAATCCGGTTGCACAGGCCGCCGCGCTCGCCGTCCTGGACGTAATCGGCGAGGAGGATCTCTGCGCCCGAGCCTCCGTCCTCGGCGAAACGATGCGAGCCCGCATGGAGGCCTGGCAACAGCGCTTCCCGCAGATCGGCGACGTTCGCGGCCTCGGCGCGATGCTCGCAATCGAGCTCGTAGAAGATCCGGCGACGAAGGAGCCCGGCGCAGACCTCGCCACCGCAGTCGTCGAAGAGGCGGCCCGCAACGGCCTGCTGCTCCTCAAGTCCGGCATCTATTCGAACTGCATCCGGGTGCTGTCGCCGCTCACGCTCTCCGACGCCGAGCTCGACGAGGGGTTGGCCGTCTGGGAGCAGGCGCTCGAAACCGCCCTAAGCGCCTAGGCCCCGACATGCGGCAGTAACGTTCCTCCCGTGCAAGGGGAGGTCATCGCCGGACGGTACGAGGTCGTCGAGCTGATCGGCAAAGGCGGCATGTCGAGCGTCTTCAAGGCGCACGACCGTCTGCTCGAACGGGTCGTCGCGATCAAGGTCCTCCACCCGCATTTCACGCACGACGAGGAGTACGTCGAGCGGTTCCGCCGCGAAGCCCGCTCGGTCGCCCAGCTGAGCCACCCGAACATCGTCACCGTCATCGACCGGGGCGAGGACGCCGGCCGGCAGTACATCGTCTTCGAGTACGTCGAGGGCGAGAACCTGAAGCAGCTCCTCGAGCGGACTGGCCCGATGCCTGTGCGCGACGCGCTGCTCATGGCGTTGCAGATGGCTCGCGCGCTCTCCTTCGCCCACGGGCGAGGCCTCATCCATCGGGACGTGAAGCCGCAGAACGTCCTCCTAAACGCCGACGGTGCGGCGAAGATGACGGACTTCGGGATCGCGCGCTCGGTGGACGTCCAGGGCGTCACGATCACCGGGACCGTCCTCGGGACGAGTGAGTACATCGCGCCGGAGCAGGCGCGGGGTCAGCAGGTCGACGCCCAGACAGACGTGTACTCGCTGGGCGTCGTCCTCTACGAGCTGCTGACCGGCGGCGTGCCGTACGACGGCGACAACTTCGTCACGGTCGCGCTGCGTCACGTGAACGAGCCGGTGCCGAGCGTGCTCGAGCACCGTCCCGACGCGCCGCCTCGTCTCGCGCTCGCCATCGAGCGGGCGATGGCGAAGTCGCCCGACGAGCGCTACGAGTCGATGGACGGGCTCGTCGAGGAGCTCGGGGCCAACCTCGCCGAGCTCGACCCGATCTCCGAGGGCGCGACGATGATCTCCCGCCGGCCCGTCGCCCCCCAGCGTCAGCGACCACCGCGGGAGCGCCGGCGCCTCGGCGTCTTCTGGCCGGTCGCGGCCGTGGTGGCCATATTGGCCGTGGCCGGGTTGGCGGGGCTGGGGGCTTTGGCGCTTCGCGACAACGATTCGAACGGTCCGAATGCAGCGACGACGCCGATCCGTCTCAAGGCGATCAGCGACCACGATCCCTTCGGCGACGACAACGAGGAACACCCAGAAGACGTGCCGAACGCGACCGACGGCAGGTTCGAGACGTACTGGACGACGCAGGACTACGGCTCGTTCGATAAGCCCGGCGTCGGAATCATCCTCGACGCCGGCCAGGAAGTCGAGCCGAAGACGATCACGATCCGAACCGACACGGAGGGGTACACGGCGCATATCCGCGCCGGCGACAGCGAGTCGGGGCCATTCCGGCGAGTCTCACCGGGGCTGGTTGTGACGGACCGCCTGCAGTTCACCCTGACGGGCGCGAAGGCGCGCTACTTCGTCGTCTGGATCACCGACGTCTCGGGGTCCGCGCACGTGAACGAAGTCCGAGCGCGCTAGAACTCAAGCTTGTCGCGACGCTCGTGGCGCTCTAACGCCAGTTCGACCAGGCGGTCGAGCAACTCGGTATACGGGATCCCGGAAGCCTCGAAGAGCTTCGCGTAGACACTCGTCGCCGTGAAGCCGGGGATCGTGTTCAGCTCGTTGACGAGCACCTCGCCGTCCTCCCGGACGAAGCAGTCGGCCCGCGCCATCCCCTCGCAATCGGCCGCGATGAAGGCCTCGACGGAGAACCGCTGCACCCGCTCGGCTGCCTCCTCCGAGATCCGAGGCGGGATGATCAGATCCATTCCGCCCTCGTCGTACTTGGCCGAGTAGTCGTACCAGTCGACCCCGGAGAAGCCGTGGGCGACGATCTCGCCCGGCAGCGACGCGATCGGTTCCCGGTTCCCGAGGACGCCGCACTCGACCTCGACGCCCGAGACGAACTCCTCGATCAGCACTTTCTCGTCGTGGCGCCGCGCAAGATCGATCGCGCCCTGGAGCTCACCTTCCCCACCGACCTTCGTGATCCCGACCGACGACCCGAGCCGCGCCGGCTTGACGAAGACCGGGTAGCCGAACGGGTTCTCCGGCCGGTCGCCGTTGCGCACCGTGACGCTCTGGGTGACGGGGATGCCCTTGTCGCGGCACACGGCCTTGAAGAGGTCCTTGTCCATGCAGAGCGCCGAGGCCGTCACACCCGCACCCACGTACGGGACGCCCGCCAGCTCCAGCAGGCCCTGAACGGTCCCGTCCTCGCCGAACGGCCCATGCAGGATCGGCAGGACGACGTCGACCTGTCCCAGGGTCTCGGGCGGAGAGCCGGTCGGGACAGGAAGCGTCTCAGCGACGGGCCGGCCGAGCTCCTTCGGCTCTCCGGGGCCTAGCGCCCACCGGCCGTCGCGGTGGATCTCGATCGTCTGGACGTCGTACCGGTCCGGGTCGAGCGCCTCGATCACCGAGCGCGCGGAGGCGACGGAGATCTCGTGCTCGCTGGACCGTCCACCGGCGATGACTGCGACGCGAATCCTCTTGTTCACGGCAACGGCGACGGCTGCGGCGGAGGCTGGGGCCCCAGCGACTCGTCGTACCGGCCGACGTAGATGATCACCCGTGAGCCGGGCTCCGCTTGCTCGCCCGACGGCGGGGTCTGGGTGATGACGATCCCGTCCTCGTCCGAGTTCCCGGTCGGAGTGTCGCGGGCGACGACGGTCCAGCCCTCGTTCTCGAGCTGCGCTCGAGCCGTCTCCTCGTCCAACCCCACGACTTCCGGCACCGCGGTTGTCGACTGGCCGACCGAGACGTTCAGCGTCACCTTCGTCCCCGGTGGGAGGAGCGTGCCCGCGGAGGGGTCCATCCCGATGACGGTGCCTTCGGGCTCGGGAGCCTCGACGTCCTTCCGGACGGGCGTGAAGCCGGCCTCGCGCAGCGCCCGCGCGGCGCTGTCGTACGACTGACCGACCACGTTCGGCACACCGGTCTGTTGCGGCCCCTTCGAGACGTTGATCCGGACGTCGCTGCCCTGGACGATGCTCAAGCCGCCCTTCGGATCCTGCGCGGTCACGATTCCGGCCGGCTCCTCGGAGAAGATGTCGACGACCTTCGGCACGAGCCCGGCCGCGCGCAAGGTCGCGACGGCATCTGACTCGCGGGCCCCGACCACCTCCGGCACCTCGACCCTCGGCTTTCCGGTCGAGACGAAGTACCGGACGACGTTGCCTTTCTGGATCCGTTCGCCGGCGTCGGGGGACTGCCGGATGACGATTCCACTCGGAACGTCCTCGCTGGACTCCTCGACCTTCACCGGTTTCAGGCCCGCCTTCTGAATTCTTCGTCGCGCATCCGGCGCGCGGAGGCCCTCGACGAAGGGGACCGCGACGGGCTTGGCCTCGCTGATCTCGTCCTGGATTTGCTGCCAGACGTACACGCCGGCGACGAGCGCAGCCAGCAGGAGCAGGCCGGTAAGCAGCCACGGCCAGAACGCCCGGCGCCGGCGGGACGGCTCGTACTCGTAGTACTCCTGCTCCCGGTACTGGCGTTGCTGCGGGCGCGGCGCGACGACGGGGCGCCGGGAGATCATCGTCGGCGCCGACTCGGCGATGCCGGCACCGGCGAGAACTGCGGTCGCCGCGTCGGCGGTCGCCGCGGTCACGCCGCCCCCGGCGGCGACACGCGCGAGCTCCGCGTCCATGTCCTCGGCACTGTCGAACCGCTCGGCAGGATCCTTGGCCAGCGCCCGCAGGACGACCATGTCCAGGTCCGGCGAGATCTCCGGCCTGAGCGCGGACGGCGACTTCGGGATCTCGGAGAGATGCTTCATCGCGATCTCGAGCGGCGTCTCCCCGGTGAACGGGAGCTGCCCCGTCAACAGCTCGTAGAGCACGATGCCGACCGAATAGATGTCCGACCGCTGGTCGACCGGCGCGCCGCGCGCCTGCTCCGGCGAAAGGTACTGCGCGGTCCCGACGATCGAGCCGGCCTCGGTCATCTGACTCGCCGACGTCCGCGAGATCCCAAAGTCGGTCACCTTGTACCGGCGCTCAGCGCTGTCCTGGGCGAGGAGCACGTTGTGCGGCTTGACGTCCCTGTGGACGATCCCGCCCCTGTGCGCGAAGCCGAGCGCGCGGAGGATCTGGCGCGTCGCCTCGATCGCCGCCGGGACCGGGAGCGGCCCCTCGGCGACGATCTTGTCCTTGAGGCTCCGGCCCTCGAGGTACTCCATCGCGATGTAGTAGGTGCCCTCGGCCTCGCCCCGGTCGTAGATCGAGACGATGTTCGGATGCGAGAGGCCGGCGGCGTTCTTCGCCTCCCGGCGGAAGCGTTCGACGAACGAATCGTCGCTCGCGTGTCTGTCGTTCAGGATCTTGATCGCGACGCGCCGCCCGAGCTCCTCGTCCTCGGCAAGGTAGACGTTCGCCATCCCGCCCGAGCCGAGCCGCCGGAGAATCCGGTAGCGCCCGTCGAAGAGGGTGTTGATCAGGGTGTCGGTAACGGCCATGGGCTAACGATCCGAGTTCGACGGCAGGCGCAGGAGCGCCTGCATGATCTGCTTCGCGACGGGAGCGGCAACGCTTCCACCCGTCCCGCTCTGGTTCTGGACGTAGACGGCGACGGCGATGCGCGGCCGGTCGGCCGGAGCGAACGCGATGAATCCGACGGTGTTCCTGCCGTCCCGCCCGGTCTCGGCCGTCCCGGTCTTCCCCGCAACGCGGACACCGGAGATCGCTGCAGCCGTCCCGGTCCCGCCCGAGACCACGCCCTCCATCATCGCCGTCAGCTCCCGAGCCGTCTCCTCCTTGATCGCCCGACGGAGCTCATCGGGCTCGATCCGGGTGAGAATGGAGCCGTCGGGAGCCTTCACGCGGTCGGTGAGGTACGGCTCCATGACAACCCCGCCGTTCGCCACCGCAGCGGCGACCATCGCCATCTGCATCGGTGTGACGAGCATCCGCTCCTGACCGAACGCGAGTCGCCCCGGATCGGACCGGCCTTCCTGCGACTCGGGAAGCAGCCTGCCGTCCTCGTAGAGGCCGCTCGGCGCCCGCTCGTCCGAGGGGAGGTCGACGGGCGGATCCTCGTAGAAGCCGAACTTGCGGGCGTAGTCGAGGATGACCCCGGGGCCGAGCTCCTTCCCCATCTCGCAGAACGACGAGTTGATCGAGTTCACGAGGGCCTGCGAGAAGCTCACACGGCCGAACGGGCTGGACGTGTCGTAGTTGTTCACGTGCTGCCCGTACTCGATGCAATAGCCGGGGTCGACGAAGGTCGAGTCGGGGGTGTACTTGCCCGAGTCGAGCGCCGCAGCCGCCGTTACGACCTTGAAGGTCGATCCGGGGATGAACAGCCCGGCGGTGCCGCGGTCGACAAGCGGGGCGACCGGACAGGGGCCGCGGGGCCGCTGGATGGCGGCAAAGTTCTTCTCGACGAGGTTCGGGTCGAAAGTCGGGCTCGAGGCCAGCACGAGCACCTTCCCCGTCGACGGCTCGATCGCGACTGCCGCGCCGCACTGTCCGGCGAACGCTTCCATCGCGACCTTCTGGGCCCGCCACCGGATCGTCGTGATGATGTCGTTGCCCTCGATGGTCTTGCCCCGGAGCTCGTCGAACTTCGTGTCGAGGACGGTGCTGAGGTTCGCGTTCGCCCCGGTCAGGTAGTCGTTGCGGGAGCGCTCGAGCCCGGTGCGCGCCCGCGCGCGAGTCGAGTAGCCGACGGCGTGCCCCGTGAGCCCGCGCAGCGGGTAGCGGCGGAAGTAGAACGTCTGGCCGGAGACGCGCTGGCTTCGGTTCACCGCCAGTTTCGTCACGCCGTCCGCGGCGTAGATGACTCCCCGCTTGATCGTGAATTGCGCGACGACCTTGATCGCGTTGTCCTGGCGCTCCTCGAGGCTCGGAGCCGCCCACGCCTGCCAGTACGTCGTCCCGACGATCAGGGAGGTGATGAGGACGAGACCGGCTACGGCGAGACGGGAGATCTGCTGGTTCATACGCCAGACCTCGCATTGGCGCGGTTCGAGACGAGCAGGAGCGCCGCAAGGAGCATGAAGTTCGCGACGACGCTCGAGCCCCCGTAGCTGACGAAGGGAAGCGTGATCCCGGTCAGCGGGATGATCCGGACGATCCCGCCGACGATGATGAACGTCTGGAGCGTGAAGCAGAACGTGAGCCCGACGGCGAGCAGCTTCGAGAAGCCGTCCTGGGCGAGCAGCGCGATCCGGAACCCGCGGGCGGCGAAGAGCATGTAGACGAGCAGGAACGCCGCGATCCCGATCAGCCCCAGCTCCTGGGCCAGCGCCGAGTAGATGAAGTCGGTGCTGACGTAGGGGATCAGCTGGTTGCCGTCGGCGTCCGTGAACACGCCCTGCCCGAACCCGGTCCCGCCAAAGTGGCCGTTGGCGATCGAATAGATTGACTGGATCGTCTGGTACCCGCCACCATCGGCGTCGCTCCAGGGATCGAGCCACATGCGTACCCGTTGCGCGACCCGGCCGATCTGCGTGTAGACGAGGGCCGCGCCGCCGACGAACATCACCCCTCCGGCGACGACGAACCACACCTGCGCTGTAGCCACGTAGAGCATGGCCAGGAAAATCCCGAAGTAGAGGAGGCCGCCACCGAGGTCGTTCGTCAGCACGAGGACGGCCATCGCACCGCCCCAGATGAACAGCAGCGGTCCGAGGTCCTTGAGCCTCGCCTGGGCGAGCACCTCTCGCTTCTCGCGCAGGTAGCCGGCCAGGAAGAGAATCAGGAAGATCTTCGCGAACTCGCCCGGCTGGAAGCGGACCGGTCCGAGCTCGACCCAGAGGCGCGCCCCGTTGACGGTCTTGCCGATCACCGGCATGGCGGGCATCGACAGGAGCACGAGCGCGCCCAGGCCGAACAGGTACTTGTAGCTCTCGAGGCGCCGGTAGTCCCGGCGAAGCACGAGCAGCGTCCCGGCGAAGGCGGCTAGGCCGATGACGATCCAGAGGCCCTGCCGGAACGCCTCGTCCTCGTCCAGCCGGTAGATCTCCGTGAGCCCGATTCCGGTCAAGAACCCGGCCATGGGCAGCAGGTAGGGATCGGCGTGGGGCACAGTGATCCGCGTGACCACGTGGGCGGCGACGTAGAGGCCGAGGAAGAAGAACGCGTATGAGAGCGACTCGGTGCTGACGACGTCCTGGCGGGCGATGTAGACGCTCGTGAACGCGGCGCCGACGACCGTGCCGACGACTACGAGGTTCAGCAGCTCACGCGTGCGAGCGCTCATGCGTGATCCAGGAGCCAGAGCACGGCCGCCGCGATGATCAGGAGGACGGCCAACGTGGCCAGGATCGGGAGCACACGCCTGCGTCGCTTCGGCCGCTCCGAGAGCGCCGCCGCGTCGTCGGGCGGCACGACCATCGTGTCGACCGTCGGCACTCCCTCGAGCCCGGAGAGCGTGTCCTCGTCCTCCGAGGTCTCTGACGAGACGACCAGCGCCTGTTGCGTCACAGCCGTGTCTCCGGCGTCCTCGGACACTTCGAAGAAGACGACCGTGATGTTGTCCTCGCCGCCGCCGCGATTCGCGGCCACGACGAGCGCCTTTGCGGCCTCTTCGAGGTTCCCGCGATGCCTCTCGATCGCCTGGATCATCGTCCGTTCGTCGACCATGTCCGTCAGGCCGTCCGAGCAGATCAGGAACAGGTCGCCCGGAGCCGGCTCGATCGAGAACGTGTCGACGTCGACGTCGGCCTCCGTGCCGACGGCGCGCGTGATCACGGACCGCTGCGGGTGCGTCTCCGCCTCCTCCGGGGTCAGCCTTCCGCTCCGCACGAGCTCGGCCACGAGCGAGTGGTCGTCCGTCAGCTGGTCGATCTGCCCGTCGCGGATCAGGTAGGCGCGGGAGTCGCCGACATGTCCGAAGACGACACGGTCGCGCTCGACGAGGGCGACGGTCATCGTCGTTCCCATCCCGGAAGCGTCTCGGTCCTCGTTCGCCCGGCGGAAGACCCGCCGATTGGCCTCCTGGATCAGCTCTGTGACGCGCGCCTCGCCGCTCTGGCCGTCGCCGCCGCCCTCCTTCAGAGCGGCTGCGGCGAGGCCCGAGGCGACCTCGCCCGCCTTCGCTCCGCCCATACCGTCTGCGACGGCGAAGAGGGGCGGCTCGATGACATAGGCGTCCTCGTTGTGGCGCCGCTTGCGTCCGGGGTGGCTGCTGACGCTGAACTTCACGGGTCGAACCTCAGGTCGGTCTCGCCGACGCGGATGATGTCGCCGGGCGTCAGCTTCTGCGGGCGGCTCAACTTGACGCCGTTGACGAAGGTGCCGTTCGTGGAGCCGACGTCCTCGACCCAGACGCCGTCGCGACGGGGCTCGACCCGTGCGTGCTGCGCCGAGGCGAACTCGTCGTCGCCGAGGTTCATGTCGTTGTCCGAGGAGCGGCCGAGCGTGACCGGCGCGGAATCGAGAGTCCGCTCGCTGTCGACCTTGAGCGCCGGGCTCGAGAGGACGACGAGGATCCCCGTCCGGGCCCGCGGGCCGAGGCCGGCGGCTGCCGCCTGCTGCGGCGCCAGCACGAAGCTCTCCTGCGGCAGCCGCACGTCGCGTGCCACCGTCCGGACGATGCGCCAGATGAAGAGATAGAGCAGGACGAGGAAGCCCACCTTCAGGCCGAGCAGGACCGCCTCGACCTCGACTGCCGCGACGATCAAGAGGACCTCGTTTCAGGATGCGGCTCAGCGCTCATTCTGGGACGAGGTCTTGGCCCGTCTGAAGACGAGCTCCGTCGACCCGAGGGTGATCCGGTCCTCGTCGTCGAGCTTCGCCCGTTTCAGCGCGCGGCCATTGACCGCGACACCGTTCGTGGAGTCGAGGTCGACGATCCAGAAGGTCGAGCCCTCCTGGCGGATCTCGGCGTGCCGCCGCGAAATGTTCGAGTCGGCGACGCGGATGTCGCAGTCCTTCGACCGGCCGATGACCATGGTTGGCTTCTCCAGCGGGTGCAGGGCTCCGTCAACAGTGACGGTGGCCGGCTTCTGCTCGGGCGGCTCCATCCCGAGCTCCTCGGCCGAGACCGCCTCGGTCTCGGAGGGCGTGGCCCGGTAGATCCGCGTCGCGCCCGGCTCGACGTCCGCCTCGGGCGGCGCCTCGGGCGCCTCCCGCTGGATCATCCGGTTCGAGATCCCGAACAGGCCGACCTCGAGGTCCTCGTCCGTCCGGAAGGAGACGTTCGGGCGAGAGAGCAGCAGGTAGCCCTCTCGCCGCCCGTGTTCGGCGAGGTACTCCTCGAGCTCCTTGACGAGCGCCGGCTCGTAGCTCTCGAACTGATCCCGGTCGGCCGGCGAGAGGTAGACGACGTACTCGTTCGGCGCGTAGACCTGGGAGACAGAGACCATCTTGTAGTCGTCCATCTCCTTCGCGAGCTTCCGCGCCAGCTCGACCGGTTGCACGTTGCGCCGGAAGGCGCGTCCGAACGCGCCTTCAAAGAGTGACTCGATCTTTTGCTCAATCGTTCGGAGCACCGGCGACGTCGAGTCTAGCGGCGTAACCCCTCTGCTCTGACCGTCACAGCGACGCAGCAGAGCCAGATTCCGACCACGACGGGAAGGGCGTTTACCGCACCAACCGGCAGGAGCAGGGCGGCGATCGCAACGGCGGCGAGCCCCGCGACAGGCCAGATCCCGCGCTCGGCCGCCGGCGGGAGCAGCGCGGCCAGCCCGGCGACGACGGCGGCGGTGAGGAGGAGCTCCGGGCGGGCCGCAAGCGAGTCGACGAGCGCCGAGGCGACGGGTCCCGGATCCTCGCGTCCCTCGAGCCCCGGCGAGGCCGCCGCGCGGTCGCTCAGCGGAAGCGTCGCGCCACGGATGCCCGCCGCAACGGCGGCGAGGAGAACGGCGGAGGCCCCGAAGACGGCTCGCCAGACGGCTCGGCGAACCGGGAGCAACATGGCCGGCAGAAGGAGCATCAGCCCCAGGGGAGCGAGGACGGCGCCCACGGACGCGTACAGCGCCTCGTCGCTTCGGCGCCAGGTAGCAACGAGCCAGGCTGAGGCGAGCACCGCATACACGAGTGCGAGACCGAGCGAGACGTTGCCGAGCGGGAGCACCGCAGCGCCGAGGGCGGCGGCGAGACCCAGGCGGGGTCGCAACGCGGCCAGCCCGGCCGCAAGCGCCGCAAGCCCCCACCCCCAGCCGGCCGGGTAGAAGGGGAACGCCGCCGCGGTCCAGCCGACGAAGGCGCCTGCTCCGGCAGCGGCGAGCACCCGTCGAACCGGAGGAATCGCGACGCTGTGGACAGCTCGCGTCCGCTTCCTTTCACGCTCCTCGAGGGCGGAACGAAGCCGGTCGGCAAGCTGCACCGCGGTCGGGCGCTTGTCGGGATCGACTGCGGTTGCCCGAGTGACCGCATCTGTGAGATAGCGGGGCAGGTCGGGACGGACGGACTCGAGCGGCGGCGGGCCGAGCTCGATCCGCCGAGCGGTCTCGACCGGTGACGAGGCCCAGAAGGGGTGGTAGCCGGCGAGCGCCTCCCAGAGGACGACGCCCACGGCCCAGATGTCGGCCGAGAACGACGACGCCTCGCCCGCCAGGCGCTCCGGTGAGATGTAGGCGAGCGTACCTGGGACGTCGCCCGCGGCCGTCAGCGTCTCAGCCTCCGCGAACTGCGCCAGCCCGAAGTCGAGGAGTTTGACCGAGATCTCGTCGCCGTCCGCGACGAGGACGTTGGTGGGCTTGACGTCGCGGTGGACAATCCCGTGGGCATGCGCGTGCGCGAGCCCCTCCAGGATCTGCACGGCGGTCTCGACGACGGCCGCGTCGTTCAGCTCGCCGGACCGGATGCGGTCGCGGAGCGTTCGTCCCGGGACGTACTCGTACGCGATGTAGACGTTCTGCTGGTCGCCGGCGAACGTGTAGGCCCGCAGGCAGCGCGGGTGCCGAAGGCGGGCGGCAGCGGACGCCTCGCGCTCGGCGCGCGTTCCCGCTTTGCCCTCCCGCGGGACGATCTTCAGCGCGACGTCGAGCCCGTTCCGCTCGTCGCGGGCGACCCAGACGGAGCCGGACCCGCCGCTCCCAAGAGGGCGCAGGGGCCGATAGCGGCCGAGAACGAGCTCGCTGGCAGGGAAGGACGCGACCGCTGTGGCCATGTGCGTTGAGGGTTGGCGGCTGCGTCTTGAAGTCCTTTTAGCGGGCTCTCCTGGCCGGTGCAGCCGTTAAGGTGGATGAGCTGGGATACCCGGCCTGGCTCCAATGACCGAGCGCGACACCGAGATCGAGTTCGACTTCTTCGAGGAGCCCGCGACCGGGGAGGCCGCGCGGCCGGAGCGCCCTGCCCGCCGTTCGCGGCGCCCGCGCAGGCCGGGGAGGCCGCCGGGTCCTCCGTCCGGCCTCACGCCGATGCTGCGCCTCGTCGGGCTGATCAGCTTCGCGATCCTCGTCGTCGTCCTCCTGATCTTCTGGGTCTCGAGCTGCCGCGGCGAGGCGAAGAAGGACCGCTACCAGGCCTACATGGAGGACGTCCAGCAGGTCGCAGGGCAGTCGGAGAGGATCGGCGCCCAGCTGACGACGACGCTCACCCGCCCAGAGGTTCGGCAAGCAGCGCTCGTTCGGACGCTGGACGGATATGCCCAACAGCAGGACCAGTTCGCCGGCACGGCTGAGCGGCTCGATCCGCCGGGCCCGCTTCGCCGCCAGCACGAGCAGCTCGTGGAGGCGCTCCAGTTCCGGGTCAGTGGCCTGCGCGGCCTCGCGGACGCGTTCGGCACCCGGACCGGCAACGCCACCCAAGTCGGAGAGCTCCTAGCCGCCCAGTTCCGGCGGCTGATCGCGAGCGACGTCGTCTGGGACGACGTCTTCAAGGATCCCGCAGCCCAGGAGCTGCGGCGCCAGGACCTGCGGGGGATCCAGGTTCCGGACTCGAACTTCATCCCGAACCCCGACCTCGGCACCTCACGGGCGATGAGCAACATCTGGACGCGAGTGCGAGGGCAAACGCCCACCGGCAGCGGCGGTACCGGCACCCGTCCAGGCTCGCACGGTCACGGGCTCACCTCCGTAAAGGTCGTCGGAGGCTCGACGCTGTCGCCGTCCGAGCTGAACAAGATCGTCGCCACGACGGATCTCTCGTTCGAGGTCGTCTTCGAGAACTCCGGCGACTCGACCGAGACGGGCGTCGAGCTCGAGCTGACGATCCAGAAAGAGACCGAGCCGCTCGTGAAGACTCAGCGCGTCGACCTCACCGAGCCCGGCGAGAGCGTGCGGGTCGTCTTCCGGAACGTCGGACCGGTGCCGTTCGTCCAACGGACGACGCTTCAGGTGAACGTCAAGCCGGTGCCGAGCGAGAAGAACACGGCCAATAACTCGGCCGAGTACCCCGTCATTTTCAGCTACCCGGGCGGCTAGCCTCGTTTCGTATCAAGCCGCGCGACGGCTGCGCCGCCGCGCGGCCTAACTGCGCTCGATGACTCGCTGCCTAGCGTCCCCGGCGAAAGTAGCCAAGGACGGCTAACACAACGATGACGATGATGACAATGAGAAGCCAGGTCGGCACATGATCCTTTCGTTGAGGGAACGTGGCGACTCTACGGCGAGCCGACCCGTGTGTGCAAGGTGTGCCGCCTACGACGAATCAACGCGCCATCGCGCGTTCGACGGCTTCCTGCTCCTCCGGCGAGAGGGCGATCGGGGCGTTGCCGTGGTCGAGCTCCTTCACGTAGATCCGGGCGTAGTCGCGACCCTGGATCGCGCTCACGACGACGCCCGAGCGGGCGGCGTCAAGGAAGGCGAGCGACGCGGACTGGTGGCCACCCGCTCCCTCGTAGGCGTCGTAACGGATGACCGACGTGTTCGTGACCGAACCGTCCACTCGCCGGTCGACCCGGGCGAGGGCGGAGGCGACCTCGTCCACCGCGCGGTGCAGGTCGTCGATCCGAGCCTGGAGCGACACGGCGAAGTCGGCCAGATCGGACTTGCCGCCGCCGAGCAGCACCATCTGCGCCTCGCGCATGGCCCGAAGCCGCAGGAAGAGGTACAGAACCGTGGCGAGCGCGAGCACGGCGACCGCGCCGGCGGCGACGGCGATCCAGGCGGCGGTTGAGGCCGAGACGTTCATCCGGGCAGATCCTAGAGTGGCACGGCTACAGTTTTGGAAGAGTCATGAAGCAAGTCCTCGTCCTGAATGCCAGCTATGAGGCGCTGAACGTCTGCTCGGTGCGGCGCGCGCACGTGCTCGTGTTCAAGGGCAAGGCCGAGGTGATCGAGGCGCTGGAGCAGCCGCTCCGGTCGGCGACGGACACCTACCAGTGGCCGCACGTGATCCGGCTCGTGACCTACGTGTCCGTTCCGCGGACGGTCCAACGGAAGATCTCCCGGCGGGCCTTGTTCGCACGGGACGGGTGGCGCTGCGCCTACTGCGGCACCACGGCCGGACGGCTCACGCTCGACCACATCGTCCCGCGGAGCCGGGGCGGTGATTCCGTCTGGGAGAACGTCGTCACCTCCTGCGCGCCGTGCAACCTGAAGAAGGGGAACCGCCTCTTAGAAGAGGTGGAGATGGTCCTGCGGACCAAGCCGCGCGTGCCCGCGCCGGTTCTCTACATCAGGCTCGCGACGCCACGGCTTCCCGACGGCTGGAAGCCCTACCTACCCGAGCTCTTCGGCTCGAGCTCGAGCTCGACCGCCGCCGCCTAACGCGGAGGTCGTTTGACTTCGTCGAGCTGGATCGCGACAACGCCCGCGTGTCCGTCTTTCTCGATGAGGACATGATCCTCCGCGACGTCCACAACGTGCTCGATCTCCCGGACGACGTGTCCCTTGACGACGATGAAGCGTCTCGAATCGGCGCGTGCGTGCGCGTACTTGGCCAGAGTCAGGATCACTTTCTCGGTGCAAGCGCGGTCGGAGCATTCACAGAAAAACTCGTATTCGTGCGAATCAGCGCCGTGACTCTCGGCTGCGGCCTCGATTCGGTCATTGACGCTGCGGAAGAGATCCTCGTTGCGAGCTAGCTGTTCCTTCTGACGGTCGTCCATGGGAGGCTGATACCCGCAAGGACACGGATCGAACCGGTCGGAGGCTCGCTAGCCGCGCTCGACCGGTAGGTCGAGGGTCTCCCACTGACTCCACGAGCCGGGGTAGAGCCTGCCCTCCCGTCCGGCGAGCCAGAGGCGATGGAGGATCACGGTCGCCGTGACACCCGACCCGCAGTAGGCGACGACCTCCCCCGGAGGCAGGTCGGGTACGGGCTCGTTCCACGGCGCGTTGAGCGCGCCGGGAATCCGGCCGGGAACCTTGTCGATCGGGTTCTCCTCACCGCGCCAGCGCGACTCGAGGCGAGCGTCCACGACCACGAAGTCGGCAAGCCGCTCAGCGAGCTCCGGGCCCTCCACGATGTCGTCGGCGCGCTCACGAGGGACGAATGTCGCCGGCTCGACCACCTCCTCGCCGGAGGCGAGCGGCCCCAGCCAGTCGTCGATCCCGTGCGCGAGCACGGCGCAATCGTCATGGCCGAAGTGCCGGAGGAGCCACCAGAGCCGCTCCGCGCCGCCCATGCCGTAGGCCACGACGTGGACGCCCTCGCCGAGCCCCGCCCGGCCGGCCGCCTCGGCGAAGCGCTCCGCCGAGGGCAGCGGATGCCGGCCCTGACCTTCCACGGACAGCTCCGAAAGATCCGTGTCGACGTCGAGGAACGAGGAGCCGGGAATGTGACCTTCGAGGTAGAGCTCGCGGCCTCGGCTCGGGTTCCCGAGCTCCCAACGGCAGTCCACGAACTGGTAGCGCATCGCGCGATTGTGACGGCAGAGGCCACCGGCGGCGTATACGGGGAAATGCCAAGGAGGCTGACATGAAGACGATTCGAATCGCTGTGGCGGCGCTGCTGCTGCTCGCAGCCGCGGCGTTCGCCGGAATCGGGCTGCCCGAGACCGCCGGCGGCGCGAGCGACGACCCAAGCAAGGGAATCACCGTGACAGGCGTAGGCACCGTCGACGCGGTGCCGGACGAGGCCGAGTTCTCTCTCGGCATCACGACGAAGGGCCGGACAGCGCGCGAGGCGCTGACCGCGAACTCCGCCCGCATGCAGCGGCTGATCGCCGCGCTGAAGGCGGCCGGGGTGGACGAACGGGACATCAGGACACAGGACGTCTCGGTCGGCCAGAGCTACGAAGGCGGAGCCGAGAGCACGAACGGCTACGCGGCGACCAATTCGGTGTCCGTGCGGATCCGGCAGATCGACCGGGCAGGCACCATCCTGGAGGCGGCGTCGCAGGCGGGCGCGAACCAGGTCTACGGCCCCGCGCTGACGCGGGAGGATCGCGACGGCTTCGAACAGAAGGCGCTGGAGCAGGCGGTCGTAAACGCCCGCAAACGCGCGGACACTCTCGCCAAGGCCGCCGGCGTCGACCTCGGTCGGGTGACGGCGATCGTCGAGGGGACCGAGCGCGGAGTGATTTACGCGAACGGCAAAGTCGCGATGGACTCGGCGACTTCAGCCGAGGTGCCGATCGAGAAGGGGACGGAGGAGATCACCGCCAGCGTGACGGTGACATTCGCGATCGAGTAGCTCCCCCTTGAAGCAGCTGGCGCAGTCGCCTACTGTGAGGTGGTCGCTGCGGCGCGTCGAGCAAGCGAGGTTGGCCATGACCCGCAGCACAGCACCACCTCTGCCAGGGCAGATCGACGGCAGCCCGGCGCCTCTCGTGACGCCGACGGAGCAGACCGGCTCGCCGTTGTTCGCTGAGCTCGTCTGGGCGCACCATCTCTACGAGCGCGAGCGACGTCGCAAGCGCGAGCCAGATGACGCGCTCCGAGCGCTTGAGAAGGCCTACCTGGACAAGCTGCATGAGTTTCAGACGAAGGCGGGCAGGCTCGAGCACGTCTACTGGTCGACCAAAGGAGCCTCGGCCGTGGCGATGACGGTGAAGGACGTCGGGAGCCGGTCGAGAGAATGGCTCGGCCACCTGGGGCCAAATGTGCTCGAGCGCGATCAGCACATCGAGCTCCACCGTCTCACCGACTGGGTGACGACCGATGCGCCTCGCGTGGCTGACCTTCTCCACGAATGTGATCTGCTTGCCATCCGCGTGGGAGAAGTGCTGCGCGGCACATCCGAACGCATCGCGATGCGGTCGCTCCTTGGTGTCCAAGCGCATCTCCTCGGGTTCGTCGAGAGATCGAAGCCCGCGCCGGACGTGGAGTCGAAGCTCGTCAAGGAACAGCACGCCCAGCTCGTTGCAGTGGAGGGGTATTACCACCGCGCCGCAAGCCGAGCCGGACGGCTCGTCTACATCACGGGCATGCTCATGGGCATGGCTCCGGTGCTGATCCTCGGGGTCTTGCTGGGGTTCCTGTTCTGGGCGGCCGGGCGCTGGGACGACACCGTCGAGATCTTGCTCCTCTGTGCCGGTGCGGGAGCGGTCGGGGCGTTCGTCAGCGCCATCTCACGGATGGGCAGGCCCGAGAAGGGGAAGTTCAACGTCGACTTCGAGCTCGGCCGGCCGCTGATCCGGCGGCTCGGGGTCTACCGGCCCTTCCTGGGCGCGATCGCGGGTGTTGCGCTCTACTTCTTTCTGGCGAGCGGAATCGCTCAGGTGACCGTGACTGACGGCCAGGAGGTCGCCTACTACGGGTTCGCCGCCTTCCTGGCCGGATTCAGCGAGCGCTTCGCGACGGTCATGTTCGGGACAGCAGAGAAACGACTCTCGCCGACGGAGTAGGCGGTCTTCCAGGCTGCGCGTACGCCGTCTTTATCATCCGACCATGGTCCCGGAGGCGCCGCCCAACCAGACCGAGGGCGGGCTTGTGGCCGGCGGCGGGCGATGGTTCGTCCTGAACGCGCGCGACGCGCGCTGGTGGCACCGCCCGGGACGGCAGAGCGTGACTTTCACTGGTAAGACGGAGTTCGAGGCCGACACGTACTTCCCGATGCTCGGGGTCAACCTGGCCGTCCTCGAGCCGGGCGAGCCCAATTCGATGTACCACTGGGAGACGGAGACGGAGGCCTTCCTCGTGCTCTCGGGCGAGGCGCTCCTGATCGTCGAGGGCGAGGAACGGCCGTTGCGACAGTGGGATTTCGTGCACTGCCCGCCCAAGACGGAACACGTGATCGTCGGAGCTGGGGACGGCCCCTGCGTCGTCCTGGCGATGAGCTCGCGCGAGAACCAGGCGTTCGGGCCCTACGGCGCCTACACCGTGGACGAAGTCGCGCGCCGCCACGGGGCATGCGCCGAGGAGGAGACGCAGGACGGGGACATCGCGTACGCGCGTGTTCCGGAGCCGGAGCCGTCGCGATATCGCGACGGCTGGCTTCCGGGTAGCTGACGACGGTTAGGCCGCCTCTGGCTCGACCTCGGGCGCCGGACGAAGCGGCTCGTGGTGATGCGCCTTCCCGAGCAGATGGCCGTGGGACTCCGTGCCGTAGCCGCCCGGGACCGGAATGTAGAACTCGGGATAGCCCCACATGCCGTGCTCGGAGACGTCCAGGCCCGCGGTCTCGACTTCAGGCGCGACCCGGATTCCCCACAAGGCCTTCATCGTCCAGAGCGCGGCGAACGATGCGGCGAAGGTGAAGACGCCGACGGCTACGAGGCCGAGCGCCTGGGTCCCGAGTTGGTGGAAGCTGCCCGTGTACCAAAGCCCGCCCCGGCCGGTCGCGAGGTTCTCCGCCAACGCCGGCACGGCGAAGATCCCGGTTGCGAGCGTTCCCCAGACGCCGGCCATACCGTGCACGGCGACGGCGCCGATCGGGTCGTCGATCCGGATCCGCTCGGTGAGCAAGACGCCGGTGACCGCGATCCCTCCCGCGACGAGACCGATGAGGATCGCGGCCCACGGCGCGACGAAGCCTGCCGCTGCGGTCACGGCGACCAATGCCGCGATGACGCCGTTCAGCATCATCGACAGGT